>NVUT01000007.1 GCA_002733185.1 Flavobacterium sp.
AACAGAAATCTTATGTATAGGAACAGAACTTGAAACATTTATTGAAAATATTTTATTAGTAAATCAGAAATATCGAAATGAATTTCAGAAGAATGCGAATTACAATATTATTGAGTATGAGGTTAAATACAAAAATAAAAAAGCAACGCATATTACTTTAACGCTTCTATCTCCTTCTTCAAATTGGAGTGAAAATTTTATACTTCTGTTACTAATAAATAATGCAAGTAAATGGACAGACTCTGTAGTATTGGAATAACAAAAAGACCCTTTTTTCAAGGGTCTTTTATTTGATAGAGTAAATTATGAGCAAGACCTATTCTATAATTAGCATAATTCAAACAAACGTCAGGAAAATTAAAATGAAAGAATGTACTATCAAGTATATAAAAACTTACAGTTTCTCTTAAATATGCATTTAACATTATACGTGCGTATTCATTATTCCTAGATGATTTATGAATCTTTGGAAGTCTTTTTATCTTTTTGTCTAGTAATTCAGAAAAGATATGACTACTCATTGACATTCTTGTTTGTTCAAAATTAAAGCCCTCTACGATTGGGGTAATTCCACTACCAACACATAGCTTTATATCTCCAGTGCTTATATCAATTTTGTTTAATGTTTTTAATAAATTCTTATTAATTTTCTTAAGTTCAAGTTTAATAATTTTTGTGTCTATACTATCCAATTTGATTAATAGATCACAAAAAGATTTAACTCCTATTGGAATATTGAAAGTATCTGTAAAATTATCTCCATTGAAAATTGTTATTTGAGTGAAATAACTATTAATATTTATATGCAAGCTTTTATTTTTAAAAAAATACTTCTGGTCATAAACTTCTTCATTGTACCACCATGTTTTTTCGGTTTCTTCTGAATAATTTGTAGATGTGGTGTCCAAAAAAGATGTAAAACTATAATAGGCTATTTGACTATAAGATAATTTTTCATAGTAAATAGTTGAACCTTTAGTTAAGTACTGCTTCATTCTCTGTTCTATAATTTTTAATAATTCTTCAGAATTTAGAACTTCAGAAAAAAAACCTGTGTTAATGAATTTAATTAAAACGGGTCTTAATGAAATACAATACCGAAAATGATTTGAAAGATTTGGAATAATTGATTTATTAAAATAATCTAAATTCAACACATTATTTGTAATATTATCCTTTTCAAAAAGGAATTCTTGCTTTTTTATTTTAAAAAGACTTAAATTAAATTTTTTATTAATCATACTCCTTGGGTCTGCTATAAGGGAAGTTATCTTATTGCTATTAAGTTCAATGACCACTATTTTATTGAAGAGTTTTTTCATAGACAACAAATTTATCTAATAAAAACAAACTAATATTAGTTTATTTTTTGTAATTTTGTGTCACTAGTTGGGAATAAGTGTAATACAACGCTAACTTACGAGATAAGTCCTTATTATTGTTGTTAACAGTTATTGTGTAGTAACTGTCTAAAACTAGATATAGAATACTGTGACAACTTTAATAGAGAGATAATCATCGATTTATGATTACGGAATTGCTCGCAAGTGGAAGTTAGTGCACGGAATTTAGAAGAAAGTAACTTCTAGCGGTACACTTTATAGTGTATTATTCCTGTATTTTATATTTAAATTATACTTACAACCAGTAAGAAAGCCTAAAATTGGAACGTTATTTTCGATTTTAGGCTTTTTTTATTACCCTTTTCTAAAAAAGAAATCCCCACATTAAATTACAATACCACCTAAAAGAAACACTTCTTCTAAGTTTCTAGCTCCTGCACAGTCTTCTATGTTTTAATTAAATATGTAATTAATTATAAAACATTTTTTATGAGAAAAATCAATTATTCGTATCTAAAAAAACTAAGTGACATTATTGATTGCCCATGTGGTTGTCGGGCTTCAATAAAAGAAGAACTATTTAAAATTCAATCTTGTAAACTATCTCCTAGTTTGGAAATGTATCACAATTATTTGATGGGGAAATTCTTGTTTAACCTTTCTAAAGTTACTGAAAAACTTAATAATCTAACTCTTGCAAATACCAAATTCGACACCATTTTTGTTTTAGCAAAAATGAACAATTGGGAGGTTTATAATCCTAAATACATTTTCAAAACAGCTCATACAAAATTTGAACTCATTAAAAATCTTCAATCAAGAAGAGAAATCATTAAAATCTGGAAAGAAGCTCATGACTTAACTTTTTATGGAATCGATAAATACCCAAACAATTCCTCTTTACAATGGTTATTCGATGAGCTTGAAAAAATGGAAAATAAATCTTAAAACTCATAATAACTCTATCAGTGATTAATATCTAAAAAATGGAAACAAGAAACACAACAACAAATCCTAGAACCTATAATGCCATTACAAGCAAACGGCATTTAGACTTTAATAAATTATTGAAAGATTGGAATACAAAACCAATCATTTCAAAAGACTTAGTAATTAACAAATTAAATAATGAATTATGAAAAAACAAAAGCAATACAATACTAATGACAGAGATATAAAGATTATCAGGTACCGAAAAGTTGATCTTGAAGAAAAACTTCTTCTTGAGCACCAAACTATACTTCAGGAAGTAGCAATTCCACTAGGAAAAGATTTAGCAGCAATGAACAAACCTGAACCCGATTCAAAAAAAGATTATTACTCGGGTGTTATCTCTACTACCTATAACAAGATGATGGTATCAACTAAAAAGGAGCTTCAAATTGAAATTGAATCCCACAGTATTATATCTGACAACATCAGGGCTGAACGTGAAGTTAAAGATTTAAGTAAACAACTCCATCTAAAAGAAAACGATTATCGTTTAAAAAAGCGGGAACTGGAAAAGGAAGATAATACACTCCTTAAACGTTCCAAAAGGTATAAGAACCTTAGGTGGTTCTTACTATTTATAATACTAGTTGATACTTTCCTTAGTTCTGCTGCACTCCAAGCTATGCAATATTCTCTAATTGTATCGTATGTGGTGGGGAGTGCATTAGGAATTGGAATCTTCCTGATAAGTGAGCATTTACCCGATATTATTAATAAAGGTAAAACTACTACGCAAAAAAGAATGATTGCCTTGAGTGCATTTTTGCTTTTAGCTATTATTTTTTATGTGCTTGGTATTTTCAGAAGTATTAGTGTTAGTGGTGCTTTTGAAAATTCCCAAGGGGTTCGCCCGATTTACTTTGCCTGTCTAAATATGTTTTTTGTAATCGTAACCACCCTTACGGTTTACTTCAACAAATTGACAAAGTTTGAACGTCAAAAATTGGATGAGTGGATACTTAAAAAGGAAGTGGTAGAAGTTTTGTCTAAAGAAATAGGTGGTCTGCGCGAGCAAATTGAAAACATCCATTCCCATAGGGAAGAATCAGAACTCTCTCGCAGGCAATTACTAATCTATGCCAGCGATATTCAAAATCTTATACAGAGCTATTTTGAAGAATCCCTCAAAACTTTTTACTCTACAAATCTAATACATAGATCCGATGGTAAAACTCCTCTTTTTTTTGAAAATGGAGTTGAAAAACTTACACCTTATAACAACAATATAAAACTATAATGATATGAAAAAACTTATTTTATTAATGGTAGTAATTACTCTAGGAAGTAGCTGTACCGATACGAAAAATACCAGAACGACTATTTCAGTTTTGGAAGATATAACTGAAAGTGATTTTTCAGTAATTCCAAGCTATAAAGCCATAGCTCCACTATTTGGAACTGAAAATGACCTCTGGTCAGCCAGCTCCTTTCGATATGGAAATCTTACCGATTTAGGACATAACCAAAGATTTGAGGTGTCTATAAAAAGTGAGCATTCTCTTTTTTCAAATGAGTTTCAGCGAAAAAAGGATGTTTCTGATTTTCTATCTAGGGTAGAGATCATTTTAGATTCATCCAAAGATACTCTGGGACATACCCATAGTTTAATATGGGAACCACTGGTTAAGGAAATTCAGAGCCTTCAAAAAGATAGCCTTCAAAAAGCTACGCTTTATTTATTCTCAGATTTGCGTGAAAATGCTTTTTGGTTTTCTTGCTATAGGCCATCAGACATTACACGATTCAATACGACTCCAGACATTGTAAAGGATTTGTTTCTTTCCAAAGCCAAGGGTGTTATTGCTTCCAAAAACTTAAAAATTATTGTGGTCTATCAACCACAAACAATGGCGGAGGATAGTTCATTTAAACAGCTATCACAATTATATTCAGATATTTTTTCTGAGCTAGGAATTATGGTTGAATTTGTAGCCAGTCTAAACTCTGAAAACAATGAGTAAAGTACAAACTTTTTACAAAGCAATAGGTAGATTAATTACATCCTTATGGAAACTCTTCCTGTTGCTAGCCTATAGCTTTTTCAAGATACTGGGAATACTGGCCACTTTCTTAGCAAAACTGACTGAAAAAATGTTGAACTAAAAAAAATAAATTAAAATGATAAAAATACTTATAGACACATTTAGTGAAATGCTCTCAGGGGTATTAAATAGTCTCGAAGGTCTTTTTGATAAAGACCACAGCGTAACAGCCGAATTTGGAAATCCAAACAATCTTATTTCAAAACGAAATAAAGGTTGGTGTGTGGACGGCAAGCGTTTTTTAGATATCCAAACCAGTAGACAGAATTTTTGTGTAGTCGCTGGCTCAGGAAAAGGGAAGACACAGGTGCATATTTTCCCTACACTTCTAAATTCTGACTCCTCGATGGTGGTCAACGATAACAGCTCTGAACTTTCAACAGCCATTCCACAGCTCCAATCCAAAGGAGTTAAAACCTTGGTGATGAATTTAACCAAAAATAGCGGAGTTTATCTAAATCCACTTGATAGCTGTCGTGGTGATATTTCTGCTATGCGAAAAATTGCTAAAACTCTTATGGGGAATGCTTCAAAACAGGCGGATTTTTTCTCGCTTTCTGGGGAAGACTGTTTGACACTTTTTATACAGTTTGTTTTGGAATCCCTGCCTCGCATTCACGCTAATCTAGGAAATGTTTACTTTCTTATCTTAGAGTACCAAGGCTCGCCAAAAGTTATTGAACGTCTGATGGCAGAAAAAGCATCGGAATCTGTTTGGCAAAAATTTAAGGCATTATCAGGAAATTCAGAACGCACCTTAAAATCTATAACAGCAACGAGTTTATCTGCACTCTCTTGGCTAGGTGATAACCCAACTCTTGCAGATATTACATCAATAACCAACATTTCTTTTGAAGATTTTAGAGAATCACAACATTGTTTGTTTATACAATCTCCGGCATCAGATGCTAAATTCTATGCGCCCATGGTTTCCTTGGTATTTCAGAGTTTTTATCGCTTTGCCTTCTCAAAATTACCAAGTGAAAACGATTTGGATATTATGATGATTTTAGATGAGTTTTCTTCCTTGATTGACGGTCTTCCAGACTACAGTCAAACCATTTCTAACAGCCGAAAATTCAAGATTCCACAGTGTATAATTTTGCAAGATGAGTCCCTTTTGAGCCCCTATAAAGAACTAAAAGATAACATTCTTCAGAACTGTTTTGTGAAGTGTTATTACGGAGGACAAGACAAAAAAGCATTTGAATTAGAACGAATTTTAGGTAGCTATCAGTACATCGACAAGGATAGTAAACAAAAGAAAAAACGCCCACTAATGCACGCCTCTGAAATTCGTGAATTAGACAATCAGATTCTTGTACTTCCCAATGGACAAAAACCCTTAAAAGTAAGAGTAACTCCAGCCTATAAACAAAGACGTCTTAGAAAGCAATTGGCAATGGAATTACAAGACCATCAAATAAATGATGTTGCGAAATATACGATTCAATACATCGACCTAAAACCTTATCGTAAGGAAAATAAAAACTAATAACACAAAACAATAACTCTATGAAAACAATTAAATATAAAATCAGTAAAAAATTATCGGATACCATTTTTGGCGTGACGCTACTTATAGTAGCTGCTATCATTGTACAGCATATAGAAATAAAGCAGTCTAAAGAAATGCAAGATATCTTATATCGATTGGACACTCTTGAAAAAACTAAGCCTACCCTTAAAAGAATGTGCAATGAGTAAACAAACTACATTTTTTAACCTAGGAAAAATTCTGGATTGGGCAGAACAAGGTCTTACTTCTTTTTCTCTAGTGGTAGAAAAACGCACTCAAAAAATACTTAATCGTCTTTATAAAAAAGACCTTAGGCGTGAGGCTCTAAAAAAAAGACTTGATAAAAGAAAAATAGCCTGCAAGAAACTAATAAAAATGAAGGATTCTCACGTAACTGATCGTTTACAGGAGCTAGACAATCTAGACCAAAAGGTATCACAAGACATTGAAATAGATAAAGACTAAAAACAATACTTATGAAATTAATAACAAAAGAATTAATTACCAGATTCAGTAAAGTTGGAGACCAATCAGAGGTTAGTAACCCACGAATTATTGCAAAGTTTTTTGACCCTACAGGTTCAGCAACGTGGTATGCTACAGAGTATAATTCAGAAAGGAATATTTGCTTTGGATATGTAACCGGATTATTTGAAGATGAATGGGGAAATTTCTCCATTGACGAACTTGAATCTTTAAAACGCCCCTTTGGACTCTCCATAGAAAGAGATATTCATTTTAAAGAAACTTTATTTAATGATTTAAATAAAGAACGCAGGTTAAATGGACTTGAAAAAGAACAACCATCAAAGGATAAAACCGATGAGTTAGAACGATAACATTGGAATTTGATTCTTTACATAGTTATTTAGATTTTTGCTTTTCAAATCAGAACTCGGTATCCGATTCGATGATTATTAAAGCCAAGAAGCAGTATAGAAAATTATATCTCGCAGGCTACAATAAAAAGTATCGAGAAAAGAATACCCAAATTACTTTTCGTATTTCTAAAAAGCAATACAAGAAATTTGAAAAACTAGCAAAGAAAGAAAAAGTGAAAGTGTCTTTTTATATTAAGCAGTTGGCATTAAAAAATCAAAACCATAGCTCACATTCTGATATAAAAAAACTTAAGTTTTTGCTTTTACAAACCATTGATATAACAGAAGAGGCTATTGAAGAAAATGAAAGTGTGGACGGTTCAGCCCTATTACCTCTTTTAGAAAAAATACAGAAGCTCATCAGATGATAGTAAAAGCCATATCGCATAAAAGCACTAAGAAATCCTCGATTAAAAAACTCATTAACTATGTTTTTAATCCTGAGAAAATCAATGATTCCCAAAAGGGAAGAGAACCGCTTATTGTAAAACAATTCATTCCTAGTTATGATAAAGAAAAATGGGCTGACGCTTTTAAAAAAAATGACAGCACAAGAACCTTTGAGCATACAAAACGAACTGTACTACGACATGAGATTATAAGTTTTGCTCCCGAGAGTTCTAAATATTTAACTCGTGAAAAACTAAAAACCCTTGCTAAATATTATTTAAAACACCGTTCTCCTTATTCTATGGGTGTAGCCACTGTTCACTTTGAAAAATCTCCTCATATTCATTTTATTATCTCTGGAGTTTCTATTGAAGGGAATTCTACTCGTATTTCTCGTAACGAATTCAAGGCTTTTAAAATCAAATTACAGGAATTTCAACAAGAAAGATTTCCAGAATTATCGCATTCTATTGTTCAACATTCTAAAAAAAAAGTCTCAAACTCAAATTAAGCTTTCAAGAAGAGCGAATGAAAGAAAAAGGTCTTATTTCTGAAAAAGAAAAAGTCTCAAAATTAGTAATACGAATTGCTAATAGCTGTAAAAGCTTAACTGAGTTAGCTGATAAACTTGAATCACAATCCTTAGAACCCTATTATAGGAAAGGAATCCTTGCAGGGCTTTGGCTTGGTAATAGAAAGTTTCGTCTGACCACTTTGGGTGTTGGGAAAGAGCATTTAAAAAAACTAACTCTGGAACAATTTAGACTAGATGAACTTCAAAAAAACAGCAGTGAAAAACAACAAGGTTTAGAGCGTTAAAAACTATATAAAATTGAGAATGAAAAAGGCTATTTCTATGTTGGAAATAGCCTTTTTTGGTTGGTAGGGATTCCAAAGGTCTCCTTTGGCAAGATAGCAAGTTGCAACATTAATGAAATGTTTGTAGCAACTTGCAATCTTGCTCTGTCTCTGTCCTAAAAGTTTTTACTAAATACGACTTGGGTCAGAGTAGATAAAATGTCCTAAAAGCCTCGCAAGGCGACTTAGGACATTTTTTTTTAAAGGACACTCTTATTTTATTTCCCAGCCTGTATCGAATTTTCTTAAAGTAAGTTCTTCCTCTGTTGTTTCCTCCTTGCAAATAAAATATTCTACACCATGGTTTTTATAATCCTGAAAATAGAGGAAAATAAAATTCTAAACTTTTGGATGTTTCGTGTCTAATACTCTAGGAGCAAAATATCCTTTGATACAATTTGGATTTCTTAGAGCTATTTGAATGTGATTTTTACTTTTAAACCCAGCATTATTATATAAAAAATCCCCTTCAAAAAAAACACCACGAACAGAATCATATTCTATCGTGGTGATGTCTTTATTTAATCTTACGGCAGTTTCAACAACTGTACAATCTAAATATCTTTTAAGTAAATCTCCATTTTCTTGCAATGAAGTATTTTCTGGCATTTTAATTTTGAATTTCTCATTAGTTTCCTTGACTGTATCAAAAGCTAATTTTAATTCATTTAACTTTTCTGAATCTAATAAGTCGAAGCAATATCCTAAGTCTATTATTGCTCCAAGTACTGCTGGGGTTTTAATTTTTTGTTTTTTATTATGTGGTGGATTTTCGCTTAAATATGTTGCAAAATTCATAGCTCTTTGACAATTTCCCTCCCAAAAGTAAATTCCTTTTCCAAGCCAATCGTAATCATTTTTACTCATTTTCAGGACTTCTCCTTCTGTAGAAATAATTTTATCCCTTACCGCTAAATCACATCCGTGAAATCCAATGATTAAACCATTTGCACTTGAATACATAAAATACTATTTCCCTCTTACTGGTTTAGGCATATCTTTCCCTGGTACAACATGGTAATTTTTACTAATTCTACCTGTAGGCGTAAGTACACCTATACCGTGATAAAAAGAAATAGCAGATTCTCTTGAAATATTAATTTCACCTGCTCTTTTTTTAAATTCTGCTAAATATTGTTCTCTTGTTAATGTTTTCATAGGCTTGCATATATAGTTGTTTGTATTGTTTATATAGATTATACATCTAACAGACAATACAAACAACTATATAATTTGAGTAAATAAGTTTGATATGTTGAAGTAAATAAAGCGTAATTGATATGGTTTAATGATACTTTTAACGACTAAATGAACACTTTTAGTACGCCACAAGTTAATAAAAATTAATTTAAGGTGACAAACTTAATAAAACATTTTAAATAAAGACTATCAAGAAGGATATGTATTCTAACAAATAAATGGCAATAAATCAGAATCATTATTAAAATGAAAATACCATTTTAGCATATTGGGTTATCATAAAGTAATAAAAATATCTGTCACAGAACAAACGATATGATGCTTTAATAGAATTCGTGAGTATCTATAAGTAGGTTCAAAAGAAGGAAGAGAACAGTAGGTAATTATAACCAATTTGATAACAATTGGATTATAAACCCTGAAAATAAGAGTAATGTCCCTAACCTTACTCTATCATTCATCTTTTTTGCTGTAACCCTCATCTTTGCGTGAACTTCTTCATCGTAATAGAAGCTGTCAAAATTAACTTTTGGAGTATTCTTGTAAATTAATAAAGCTCCTGCTATATCAATTAGGAGTCCAATAGAGTTTATCCATACTGAGGTTTCAATATTAAATACCATTTAGAAATTTTTAAATTTATTCTATAAAAATAGTTAATTAACAATTAATGCGGTTCTAGAATCTCCCTAGCAGGAATGCATTATGAAAACAAGCTTATGATTGTCATAATGCATTCCTGCATCGGCTCTGTCCTAAAAGTTCACAAACGACTTAGGATATTAATTTCTAAAGGACATTATTTAACATTACAGATGGTATTATATTTTACTAAAACAATATCTTCTTCCTAGATAGTTTCAAAAATCAATCAAAATCTGTTTTAACATTAGGAGTTTTTAAAAGTTCTAAAACTCTTTCAATTTCCCATTTATTAATTCTTAAATTGGATAATGGAGGTAATTTATCTTTTTGAAAAAAACCTATAGCATCTATTTCACTTCCTTTAATTAACTTAAAATCTGATTTTAAAATTTCACAATAAAAGAAAAATGAAAAAACTTGAAAAATAGAAGTAGGTTCTTTGTCGTGAAGATCTTTATCATATACACCTAAAAGTTTTTTTACTTCAATATTAATCCCGCATTCTTCAAATACCTCCTTTATTATATTCATCTTAGGAGTTTCACCTACTTCAACCCAACCACCAGGGAGTGACCACTTTTGATCATCTTTCTCTCTGACAAATAATATTTTATTATTTTCTACAATAACTGCTCTTGTATCAAGCTTAGGAGTTGCATAACCTTTCTGCTCTAAAAAAATATTTTTTAACTCTTTTACAGGAATATTGCTATTAATTGAAAATAATTCAGTTGCAATTGTTAAAACTTTTTCATAGCGTTCTTTATGAAATGGAGTTTCAGCAAATAAAAGTCCATTTTGACTAATAGCTTGAAGTTCTCTTATTAATTTAATAACTTTTTGTTTCATTGAGTTAATCTGAGTCTATTTCTAATAAAGCTTTAAAATACATTCTATCTTTAATACTTGGACTTTCTGAAGCTAAATCATCTAATCTTTCAATTAAATCTTTAAAATCTATATGGAGTTTTTCTCTCTGATTCATATCATTTATTCTATCTGAATACTTAAATAAAAACAAATCAAATTGCCGCACCATTGATCTATAACGTAATCCAGCAGCTTTAAATTTTTCAGCTTCATCAGCTAATCTCAAGGTTATTTGTAAGGCACTTAATATGGCTGCAACAAGAGACATGCTGCCTAATACTATTTCTAACAATAAAGAATCTCTAATAGCTCTAGAAGCAAACAAAGTACTTCCAACCAATGTTGTCAAAATAATTACTGGAATTCCTAATCGTTTATTCCATTTAGAATTATTCTCCCAAAGTAAAAAATGTGCTCTAGCGTTTACTTCACACTTTCTTTGATACTTCTTTGCTTCTTCAATTATATTACTAAAATTATTTGACATTAATATAGGATTTATTAAAATTATATCCCTTAATTATACTAATTCCTTCTTCCAACAAAATTAACCCTTTTACTATAATTTCACCCCTGCTATATTTAAGAATATCTTGAGAGTTAATTTTAGTTTTTCCTCCACTATATTTTCTAAGTATTGACTGAGGAACACTAAAAACAACTTTAGATATTCTTGAACTTCGAATTGCTCCAGAGCACATTGAACAAGGTTCAATATTTGTATAAATTGAATAGCCTTTCAAATTTTGTTTTTTAACTTTTCTGCAATAAGTACTTATCAAATAAATTTCTGGATGGGCAGTAGGATCGCTTAAGTCATCTCTCATATCAAAAGCTTCCATCACAATTTGTTGCTTATCATTAACTAAAACAGCACCAAAAGGTCGAAGTCCTTTTCTTTTTGATTCTCTTGCTATTTCTAAAGCTCTTTTAATAAAATTAAATTCTTCTTCCATAAATATTACAAAATTTTCATTTTAGCAACACTCTTTTTTATATAATTTACGGGGAATTTAAACCCAAAGATACATTTTTAAAATAATAAAAACTTTATAAATAAGTGTTTTTTGCAGTGAAGTACAATGATTTCTAACTTTATCAAGCTTCTTGTACCTTCTTTTATTTTTACTTCTAGTGATTTCTATAGTTTTTTTCCAATAACTGAATTTATTAATATTTTCATCACTCTAGTTCCTTGAAAAGGGAAGAGTTTTCAATATAAAGAGTAAAAACTCAATCTCAAAGCATATACAAATTTTTGTGCTTACTTTTGGGTTCTCACGGCAATGTAATATATGGTAGGACATCGCTATATTTCATCAACTTAAGCCTATATATAGGGTAATTCTGAAAGCTTGCATGAAGCTGTTTAGAATTTACATCCAATAAGTTGACACTTAAAGTGATTTTTTGTTAAAAGGTGTGTTTACTAATATATGTTATTTTTGTAAATTCACTTATCATATAAGTGAACTTAGACTTAGCTAAATTAATGTGATAAAATAAGGAAGAATTCGATTTAAAATAAATTATATAACTTTGCACCCATGAATAAACAAGGAAACAATAAAGGATTTACTAAAAGAGTATCTAATCAAGAGTTTGAAAATGAAGCTCAAAAGGTAATTGATAATGAAGTTCGACAACAAGTAGAAGTATATCAACAGCTTGGTAAGGAAGAATCTACACGTAATGCAATTGTTTTATCTCCAGCACAAAAAGCACATTTAGCTTGCCACAGCCAACTTTAATAATTATTGCTGGTTGTAATGGTTCTGGGAAATCTACGTTCTCAAAGTTTCACAATGAAAAAATAACCCCTTTTGATTACGACAAAAGATATCTTGAAATTTATAATTCACTACAAGATAGTGAGTTTAGAGATACTTTTGCTAAGAATAAAACAACAGAAGAATTTGAAAGCTCTATAACAGGAGCTTTTTTAAATGGACAAGATTTTTGTTATGAAACGAATTTTGATAGTCATCCTATCTATTGGGCGAATCAAGCCAAAGAGCTTGGCTATAATATTGAACTCTATTTTTATTGTTTAAAAAATCTTGATTTAGCAAAGAAACGTGTAGCAATTAGAACTGCAAATAAAGGTCATTTTATAAACGATTCTATTATTTTTCATAAATGGAAAGAGGGGTATAAGAATTTAGACTTACATTTTAATATTTTTGATTATGTATTATTATTGGATAATTCCATACATCTTAAACCCCCAAAGCACTTATTTGCTATAATAAAAAATGAAGATAATGTGTTTGAGGTAGAAAAATATGAAGAACAATTACCCGTCTATTCTAAAAAAAGATTCCCTTTGATTTGTGGTATTGTTTTAAATAATAAATAGTCACTAATCAAAATATCTTAAAAACGATTCAGGATTATTTAAAAAATGATCTTGTTATAGAGTAATGGAACAAGACATCGCTATGTTTCATTAAATTAGGTCTATGTAGGATGATCTTGAAAGTGTGCATGCAGCGATTGAAAACTTTCATTCAATTCACTAGAAATTTGTATCTTTGTATTAAATAATCTTCATTATTATCTCCCTGATTAAATTAATTGATTTTGCGGTTAACCGTAGAATTTAGCAATTCTTTTTTATTAATTTAGTGGTTTCTTTCCTATGTGTTTAGTCATAATTAAGAAAATACAATATAATAGTGGTATGAATAAAAATAATTTTCCTAGATACATATCTAATAAGCCTAAAGGAGAGGATGGTTTTTCTGGTGGCTCACATAAAATCATTGCAACAAAAGTAGCAAGTATTATAAAAGAAGATTTTCTTGAAACGAAAATCATTGGTCTTGAAGGTGGTTGGGGTAGTGGTAAGTCGAATGTCGTTAAAATGATTGAAGATGATTTAAACAAAGAAAATTATTATACTTTTATTTTTGATGCATGGGGAAATCAAGAAGACTTAACTCGAAAGTCATTTTTAGAACAAATTATTAATGAGCTATTTGAAGCTAAATTATTAAATAATGTAGAAAAATGGAAGAAACTAGAAGCTCAGTTACTAGCGAAGTCATCAAAATCTTATAAACAAAAGTTTCCAAAGATAAAAAGTCACTGGTTTTTTATTACTTTTTCAATTGTTCTTTTAGGTGTTTTGTCTGGTCTGTATGAAAATGTATTATTAAAAACAGATTTTTTTGAATTAAATTTTAAATATTGGAAGCCAATAATAAGTATCTACTTAATTCCTTTTATCTTATTAGTAATTGGTGTTTTTCAAATAGTTAAAGAATACCGTATAAATCGAAAAGCAAATAAAGAAAAACAACTTAAAGAGCAGGAAACAAAATGGGATACCTTAGGGAAAATCCTTTATTGGTTTAGTGGCAAAGAAATTGAAACAGAAGAAACGGAAAGGATTATTGAAGAGGAACCATCTATTTTAATGTTTCGGGAGTATTTTGTAAAAATTGAAAATGATATTAAAAACAATGGGAAACTGATTATTGTTTTTGATAACCTAGATAGATTAGAGGCTGAGAAAGTAAAATCTCTTTGGTCATCCATTCATACTTTCTTTGCAGAAAGTAAAGATAAATTTAAATCATACGTCATCATTCCTTATAACCAAAAGGAAATGATTACTCATTTTGGAGGAAAAAAATCAGGTATTGGATTTCTTGAAAAATCTATCCCGATAAGTTTTCGAATAACCCCTCCCATTGTTACTGACTGGGAGAATTTTCTCGATAAGAAAATCAAAGCAGCATTTGGAACAAAAATAATCAAAGCTGCCGACAGAACAATACTTATTAATCTATTTGATGCACTAATTGATGAAAAAGTTATTATGCCAAGAAAAGTCATTAATTATGTAAATGACCTTGTAACACTTTATTTGCGTTGGGAAGATGAAGTGAAAAATGGAGCTATAAAGATAAAATATCTTTCCCTATTTATTTTCACTAAAGAACAAATTATTGATGATCCATATTCTACAATACCTTCCAGAAATTACCTTGGCTCAGTTGACACTCTTTTTCAGGACAGAGAAGAACTGGATGAATCAATGGCAGCATTAACCTTTGGGGTTGATAGAAAAAATGCAAATGAAGTTTTATTGTTGAGAGAATTTCAAAATAATTTAAGGCTTGGTGAGGCAGAAAAATTGTTGAAGTCATCTGACCATTCAGCTTTTAAAAATTACTTTAACAAAGCTTATTATAAGACTGATATGACGGTTATGATAAGTGGTTTAGCAAATATATTAAACACTCTTTCAGATAAGTTATCCCCTCAATTACTAAAATCTTATTGGAATGATTTTGCAAAGAAAATAGTTACTTTTACAACAGAGCTAGAAAGTTTCAATGATAATCACAAACATATCTTATTAAATGCAAACAAGGATTTAAGTAAAGTAGTAATTCAAAAACTTATTGAAACTTTAAAATTAAAGATTTCTGAAAAAGAAGAGGCAAATCAAACTCTTTATTACAAGGAGATTATTTCAGCAGAAGAATTTATAGAAAGTGAGGAATCTTTAAACTTAAATTTGAAAAATCTCCTAAATACCGTTGAATTTAATGCTCAGCCTTATTTAGAATTTGTTGAAGAATATCCTAAGACATTTAATGAGTATAAAATTGATTGTAAAGAAGAGCTTTTAGAAAGTTATTTATTTGATGAAGAAGAAAGTGTCAATATTTCAACATTAAAAGTTTATTTACAAGAATATGTGAAAATTAAGAAAGAAAGAAAGTTTGAATATAAAAGGATTAGAAAAGCAATAGTAATTTTATTTAAAGAACACCCTTACAATGATTCAGATGAACTAGAAAAGCTTACTGTCATTGTGAAATCTCTTTTTAACAAGCCAGTTTCACTAATAATGTCTCCAAGTTTTTATTCTCAATTAACTGTTGCACAACTTAATGTGAATGACGCATATATTGATTCTTTTTGTATAGCTATAAGCGATTTTCCACAAGCTATTTTACAAGGGAATTTTCAAAATACCTTAAACACAATTACCGATGAACATGTCAAAAAAATATATGAACGCATAGAGTGGTATATTGATTACGGAGATCTAATAGAACTTACAACTGATAATGTAACTGCAAGAGCTTATCCTAAACTTAAGGATATTGTTTATGGTCTAACTCAATATAAACAAGGTAATTCTAGGCTAGTCTTGGATAATGTCTTAAAGAATTTCTCAAACATTGTGCAGTACACTTTTGATTCAGATGATTTAAAAGAATCTAATTTCATCGAACGATTGGCTGGTTGGGAGCAAAGATTTGTAACAAAAATAGAAGATATAGATATTAAAGTCTTTAATCACTTTGAAAAAGAAAATAATCCTCTTATAAAAAAAATAATTAATAAGGCTATTGAATTTGTGACTGGGCTATCTAAAGAAGATATTTATTCTGCGTTTTCTGAAAAAGGCAGAGTGTTTGATATTTTAAAATCTCTAGTAGAAAATCAATTAATTAAGTCATTCTCCTCACAATTTTATAGTGCATTTGATGATTATTTTAAAAACATTGCAAAGAAAGAGGAGTCTGGTAGTGATGTAGATTTTTGGGACGATCTTATTAATTTAATGGATGCAAGAAAACTAAAATCAACATTCACAAGCGTTAGGGATATTTTAATTAGTGAACGAGGAGAAATTTCTGAGAATGAAATTCACTTTATAGAAAAAGGGTTAATTGCTTATGGTAACCTAGATAAGAATCCTGATGGAAGTACATTGAAACTTATTATTCCTATGATTAAATATGATAAAACATTCTCTTTATTTTTAAATCGCAAAAAAGAATTAATAAAAATTATTGACTTGTCAGAACATAAGGAAACTGCCATCGGTGAAATTGAAACAAAGTTTAGGTCGCAAAAATATAAGGATAACAGTTCATTAAATGAGATTGCTAAACAATTTGGATGGAAAAATACAGAGAATGAAAAAGATTAAAGTTCTTTTTATCTATGAATGACTTTTTCAAAATAATCTCTTTGAAATTTTATTGTTTGTATAAAATAAGAACATGCCTAAACAACAAAATATAGAATAGAAGAAGTAATCTTGGAGTGGTGAGCATTTAAAGTGATTTTAGGAATTGTAAATCAAAAGTCCTCAGAAGAGACTGGTATTTACTATCCTTTGGCTTGAAACAGAATTTATTTTTTTCTTACCCTCTCCAATTCTTCAAGTCTTTTTTTCATTTTCATTTCTAATAAGCTAGTTAATCTGTTTTTTTCTAAATAACTCTCCAAAATAGCTTCAATGATTTTTTGGTCATACTCTCCTAAAGATTCTATTCTTTCGAGTTTCTCTCTTAACGATACATTATCACTGTTTGGATCTGAAAATAGCTCAGAAGGGCTTATATCAAGTCCCTTGGCTATCTTTTCTACAGAGCCGAGTCCTGGCTCCACTTTGCCATTTTCAAGCCTGCTTAGTGTAGTTTGTCCAATTCCTGCTCTTTCAGCTAAATCAAGTTGAGACAAGCTTTTTAATACACGAAAGTGCTTTATATTATTACAAAATATTTCTTGCAGTTTTGCCATAGTTACTTTATTTGTTATGTCAAATATAATGTAATTTGTTTATTATTATGCTTTTTTGGTAATATATTTTGTTTATATGACTTATAAAGCATATATTTGTATTCATTATGCTAAATTCTATATCTCATAGCGCATCAAAAGATACAAAATATTCCGATTCACAACTTCGGATTATCCAAAAACGTCTATTGTTTTATGCGGTATTAGAATATGAACGTTACCTATCTTCTTTATGCCCAACGCAATAATATATACTCGAGTTTCTACTGACGAACAAGCCAGTAAAGGCTATAGTCTTCCTCATCAAAAAAATGTTCTCGAAATGTATTGCCAACATAAGGGCATTAATATACTTCGTCACTATCGAGAAGATTTTTCAGCTAAGAATTTTAACCGCCCTGCATTTAATGAATTAGCTGCTTATATTAAAGTGAATCGTAAGTCAGTTGATTATCTTCTCTTTACAAGGTGGGATCGATTTAGCAGAAATCAGGAAGAAGCTTATCGAATTATTAGAGAATTTAGAAACTTAGGTGTGGAAGTTAATGCCATTGAGCAACCCCTTGATTTATCTCAACCAGATTCTAAAGTAATGCTTGCTGTCTATTTAGTTATTCCTGAGGTAGAGAATGATAAAAATAGTATTCGTACTAAAGAAGGATTACGTAGGGCAATGAAAGAAGGTTGTTTTGTAGGATTAGCTCCTCGTGGTTATGTTAATGCTAGAAATGAGGAAGGGAAGTCAACATTAGCAATTAAAGAAAATGTTGGTTCTATTATTAGAAAGGCTTTTATTGATTATTCTAAGGGAGTACTTTCTTCAGAAGAAGTGCGAATGAAATATTTTAACCGTGGCTTAAGAGTTTGTAAGCAAACGATGCTTAACATATTAAGGAATCCTGTTTACTGTGGAAAGATACTCATCAAAGAATGGAAAAAAGAAGATGAAGTTATTGTAGAAGGGATTCATCCTCCTATTATAGATGAAGAAACTTTTGATACTGTACAAAGACTTATATCTGGAAAAACTATTCCTAAAATTCACAAATATTCTGAAATTGATGAAAGGCTTCCATTAAGAGGGTTTTTACTTTGCAGAAAATGCGGAAGGTCACTTACAGGAAGTGCATCAAGAGGAGGGAGCGGAATTCGACATTTCTACTATCATTGCCATCCAAAATGTAAAGAACGTTATAAAGCTGATGAGGTAAATTCTCTTTTTGAAGAAGTCCTTAGTGAGTTTGTTATTAAAGGTGACGTAAAGAAAATGTACCGAAATATTCTTGATACTACTTTTCACGGAGAAAGAAAAAATAGGGAACTGAGAGTTAAACAAATTAAAAACGAAATCAATAAGCTATCTGCTCGAATGGAATCTGTAGAAGATAAGTTTTTTGATGACCTTATTGACCCGAGTACCTATAACTCCGTAAAACGAAAAACCCAGAAAAAAATCAATGATTTAAAGGTAGAACTTACCAGTATTAAAAGCCTTAAAAAAGATATTGAAGATTACCTTAAAATTGGCATTTCATTCCTTCATGGTATTGATAAACTATACAAAAGTTCAGATGCTCGCTATAAAAAAAAGATTGTTGGTTCGATATTTCCTGAAAAACTCGTCTTTTTGAAAAATAGATATCGAACGGAAAATATCAACGAGTTCATCTCTCTAATTATTAGTAAACATAAGCCTTTCAGGAGATTGGAAATAAAAAATCCCCGCCAAAATGACGGGGAGTCTAAGAAAGCTCCTCCTCAAAGACTCGAACTTTGGACCCTCTGATTAACAGTCAGATGCTCTAACCAACTGAGCTAAGGAGGAATTTATGGTTATACTTTCAGTATTTTAAGAACTTAATTTTTGCCTTTTCAACGTATTCTTGTTGCTTAAGCGGGTGCAAATATATATTATTTTTTAATTTACAACAAACGATTTATTTTGTTTTTTTAATTTATTTTTTTTACACGACATTTATAAGGTATTGTCACTTCACAAATCTTCTGTCATCTGTCTTATAGCGATAGTAGCCTGTCTTGATGAAAACCAGGAGTCTTCCGTCATCTATTTAAATAACCATCTATAAATATCATTCCCGTTTGCAAACAAGACTAATCCTATTAACAAAAAGAATCCAGCCATTTGTGCATACTCCATTACCTTCTCATTAGGTTTGCGTCCTGTTGCCATTTCGTATAATAAAAACACTACGTGACCACCATCTAATGCAGGGATTGGTAAGATATTCATGAAAGCTAAAATAATCGAAATTAAAGCCGTTGTATGCCAAAAAGCCAACCAACTCCATTCGCCTGGAAATAAATTTGCAATCGCTCCAAAACCTCCAACTTGGGTGGCTCCTTCTTTAGTAAATACATATTTAAACTGACTCACATAGTCCTTTAAAATATTATATCCGTAGGTTGTTCCTCCAGTAAGACTTTCTAAAAAACCATATTTTATTTCTTTATAAGCACCTACATATTCCAAACCGTAGTTGTTAATTCCTATGGTTCCGTCTTCTAAAGGAGTTACTAAAATGGTTTGATTTGTTCCTTCTCTTTCAATCTCAATTGAAATTTCTTTACTTGGATTCGCTTTAATTTCTTTGGAAAGGTTGCTCCAAATTGACGTTGCTTTCCCGTTGATGGAAATAATTTTATCTCCTTTTAATATTCCTGCCTTAGCTGCGGGCATATCTGGAATAACAGTATCTAAAACCGTGGTTCTTACCGGCTGAAAAGGTTGCATTTCGCCAGCCTTAAACATCGTCATTCCTACATCTTCAGGAATCGATAATGTTTCCGTAGCACCACCCATATGTTGTACCGTAATGTCTGAAACATCACGTAAAAAAAGAAATTTATTAAGATCGTTTAGGTTTTCAAAATCTTCCCCATTCAATTTTAAAACTTTATCTCCGTCTTTAAAACCAAGGTCTTTAAAGGTTTGTGAAACGGCAAATCCGTTTGGTAATTCATTAATAGTTACTATTTTCTGACCTACAAAATAAAATATACAAATGTAAATTACAAAACCTACAATAATGTTTACAGTAACTCCGCCTAGCATAATTATTAACCGTTGCCAAGTAGGTTTCGATCTAAACTCCCAAGGTTGTGGTGGCAAAGCCATTTGTTCCTTGTCCATACTTTCGTCGATCATCCCAGATATTTTTACGTATCCTCCCAATGGCAACCACCCAATTCCGTAAGTAGTTTCGCCTATTTTCTTTTTAAACAATGAAAACTTTATATCAAAAAACAAGTAGAATTTTTCTACACGTGTTTTAAATATTTTGGCAGGGATAAAATGCCCCAACTCGTGAAGTACAATTAATAAAGAAAGGCTTAATAAAAGCTGAATCGCTTTAACAGCAAATGGACTCATAGTGTATAAAATTAACGTGCAAAAATAGAAAATTAAAGTTATAAACCGCCTTTACAAAAGGTTAATTCCCTAGAATCTGAATTCGTTCAAATATCCACAGACATTTAATACTAAAATATTTATCTAATTTGAAAACACAATTGGGCTGCTATGTGATAATTGTCACTTAACTTTGCATTTTAAACCTACATTAAAATGCTTCAGTTTTTTTCTAAATTTAAGTTTTTAGCGATGGTACTTTTTGTGCTTTCGGTTATTATTATTTCTATTATTTATCAGATTAAAAATCCAAAAGAGGTATTGCCTATTTTTCAGCCTGCAAAAGTGAATGCTGAATTGGTAGATAGTACTATTCAACACGTAAAAAAATACCATAAAATTGCAGATTTTTCGTTGACCAACCAAAACGGAAAAACAATCACTCAAGACGATTATAAAAATAAAATTTATGTAGCGGATTTTTTCTTCACCACTTGCCAAACCATCTGCCCAATAATGACCGATAATATGGCGGTAGTTCAAGCAAAATTAAAAAACGACAATGATATTATGCTGCTTTCTCATAGTGTAACTCCTGTTATTGATTCGGTTCCACAACTAAAAAAATACGCAATTGAAAAAGGGGTAAACGATGAAAAATGGAATTTAGTTACAGGCGATAAAAAACAAATTTACCAACTCGCAAGAAAATCGTACCTCGCAGTAAAAACGGATGGAAATGGAGATGAATATGATATGATCCACACCGAAAATTTTATTTTAATAGATAAGAAAAAACGAATTCGAGGTTTCTATGATGGTACAGATTCTGAAGAAATTGAACGCCTATTAAACGATATTGAAATCTTGAAAAAAGAGTAAAATTGTCATTGTGAAGGAGGCACGACTGTGGCAATCTTTTCAAATCATCACCTTATTATAATTTTAACCTGTCATATATCCTTTTAAAAAAGATAATTCAATCTTTTTATTATTCCGTTTCTCTATGTCATTTGGTTAGTTTACATTTGTTGTTTAAAATCAATCTAAATAATAATATGCCATCCATAGCGTCATTAAAAATTGGGCAACGTGCCATAATCAAAGACTTTTCGGTGGATGACATTCCATTAAAATTATTAGAAATGGGTTGTCTTCCAGGTAATGAAGTGACATTAATACAAGAAGCTCCATTTAAGGATCCATTGTATTTAACAATTAATGGAAGTCATTTAGCAATAAGAAAAGAAATGGCGTGTAAGATTGAAATAGAATTCATCGATGGCTAAACAAATAAATGTTGCGCTTATCGGAAATCCAAATACCGGAAAAACTTCGGTGTTTAATATTCTTACAGGTCTAAAACAGAAAGTAGGAAACTACCCCGGAATTACCGTTGAAAAAAAACAAGGAAATTGCCAACTTCAACGAAATTTAAAAGCACATATTATTGATTTACCTGGGACGTATAGCCTAAACGCCTCTTCCTTAGATGAGAATGTGGTAATTGAATTACTCCTTAACAAAAACGATAAAGACTATCCCGATGTTGCAGTTGTTATTGCCGATATTGAAAATTTAAAACGAAATTTACTTCTTTTTACGCAAATAAAAGACCTTGGTATTCCAACAATTCTAGCCATTAATATGGCAGATAGAATGAAACGGAAAGCCATATCACTAGATATTAAAACCTTAGAAAAAAAGCTTGAAACCAAAATTGTTTTAATTAGTTCTCGCAAAAATACTGGAATCGATACTTTAAAAGAACTCATTAGCAACTATAAAAATCTTTCTTTAAARTCTTGTATTAATGCTTCTAAGATAGCTCCTGACTATTTTAACCTACTTCAGAAAACATTCCCAAAGYAAGATTTATACAAACTTTGGCTAGTGGTTACTCACGATGTGAATTTTGGAAAATTAAACCGAAACGAAATAAAAGGAATTCAAACTTTTCAAACAGAATCTGTTAGTAATTTAAAACGGCTTCAACAAAAAGAAACCATTGCCCGCTACCAGTTTATTAACGAAACCTTAAAGGAAACACTTATTATTGATAAGAAAAATGCCAAAGATTTACGCTCTAAATTAGACCGTGTACTCACCCATAAAATTTGGGGATAYGTGATTTTCTTTGGAATTTTATTATTGATTTTTCAAGCGATTTTCGATTGGAGTAGTTATCCTATGGATTTTATCGATAGCTCTTTTGCTTCCTTATCAGAATGGGCAAAAAAAACACTTCCTCCAGGTGATTTTTCAAATTTAATTTCTGAAGGAATCATCCCAGGTTTGGGTGGAATCGTAATTTTCATTCCACAAATTGCCTTCTTATTTCTGTTTATTTCCATACTAGAAGAAAGTGGTTATATGAGTCGTGTCGTGTTTTTAATGGATCGAATCATGCGACGTTTTGGATTAAGCGGAAAAAGTGTAGTGCCTTTAGTTTCAGGTACTGCCTGTGCAATACCAGCAATTATGGCAACCCGAAATATTGAAAACTGGAAGGAACGCCTAATCACCATATTAGTAACTCCATTTGTAACTTGCTCGGCAAGATTGCCTGTTTATTTAATTATCATCTCATTGGTAATTCCCGAAGGCAAAGTCTTCGGGTTTATAAGTTTACAAGGATTAACACTACTCGTTTTATACGCACTTGGTTTTGGTGCCGCCATTTTTGCAGCCTATACTTTAGATAAATATTTACACGTAAAAAGCAAATCGTTTTTTGTAATAGAAATGCCAAATTATAAGCTTCCATTATTAAAAAATGTGGTAATTACCGTTATTGAAAAAACAAAAGCATTTGTATTTGGAGCTGGTAAAATTATCCTGGCAATTTCAATAATATTATGGGTGTTGGCTTCGTATGGCCCTGGAGATTTTAATAATGCTGAAGAAATTATTCAACAACAAACAGCTTCTCAAAATCTAACAAAAGAAGAGGTTGCTATTAAAATCGCTTCCTTTAAATTAGAAAATTCGTATATTGGAATCGTAGGAAAAGCAATAGAACCCGCTGTAAAACCTTTGGGTTACGATTGGAAAATTGGGATTGCTTTGATAAGTTCTTTCGCAGCTAGAGAAGTTTTTGTTGGGACATTAGCAACCATTTATAGCGTTGGAAATGATGATGTAGAAACCATAAAAAACAAAATGGCTGCCGAAATAAATCCCGATACAGGCAAACCATTATTTAATTTAGCCAGCGGAATATCACTATTACTTTTTTATGCATTTGCAATGCAATGTATGAGCACCCTCGCAATTGTAAAACGTGAAACCAATTCGTGGCGATGGCCCATGTGGCAATTATTATCAATGACAGTAGTTGCTTATGTAGTAGCATTAGCCGCTTTTCAACTTTTAAAATAAAACAATGCAAACATTATTAGTTATTCTTGTCTTTTCTTTAGCCGCAGGTTTTTTACTGAAAAAATTTGTATGGAATCCTATTTTAGAAAATAAACAACAAAAAAATGGAACTTTAGATGGCGACAACACCAAATGTGGAAAGAATGATTGTGGTTGTCATTGATCAATTATATTTCTATTTCAATAAATAACCCTATTGCATATTTTAGGATAATTTCATTTAATCTTTAAGATTGGGAAGTTTTAATAAAAACAATGATTATGAAAAAAACAAGCCTGTTTTTAATAGTTTTTTTATTTGCTATCTCACATATAACAAGGGCTCAACTTGGTTACCAAGCTGGTAGTTATCTCTATGTTTTAGATGAGACTATCAAAAGACTTGATAAAAGGGTTGACTATCAAGATGTTGTAAGTTACAAAGGGACGCCCTACTACAACGTTTCTTTTTTATTAGGTGAAATTTATCAAAATAATAAATTAATAGCGAATAATATTGCGTTGAGATATAACGTAGCATCAGATGAGTTTGAGGTTAAAGAATCTTTAACTACAGAAAATTCAAAAGCAAGAGTATTAACTAAATCTTCAGATGTTTTTGTAAAAATAAACAAGACTATTTTTATTTTCGCACTCTATAACGGTAGTATTGAGGAAGGAAGTTATTTTCAAGTTCTATTTGAAGGTGAAAAATACAATTTTTACAAAAAATTAATTAAAAAACTTACTCCGGCAAAAAAAGCAAAGACATCAATAACAACCGACACACCTGCAATTTTTACCGACAAAATCATTTATTTCATAGTTACCAAAGATGGAAAATATTACGAATTCCCATCAAATAAAAATAAAAAAATAAAAGTTTTTGGCAGTAAAAAAGAAACTATAAAAAAGTATATAAAGGAGAATAAATTAAACTTAAACAAAGAAGAAGATCTTAAAAAAACCATTCAATATTTTGATAGCCTCGAAAATTCAAAAGATTAAAAAAACAAGCTTGCTATTGTAGCTATTAATAAAAGTATCGAAACCACATACATCGAATTTACCTTCCAACCCTCATTTTTCCAGTTTTTAAATGAAATAAATAACAAAACTGGAATAACAATTAACGCAGGAATAGTTAACAATTCACCTAAAACACCAATCATTACTGCTTTTAGATCAAAATGAGAAATTAGTTGTAATGCTATAAAATAACAAAGGATTAAAACACTTCCGAAAACAATTTTACTTTTCATTTTTTTCAATTGAAAGAAATAGTTGGTATTCTTTTTCTGAACCTGAATCTCCGGAAGAAGGGTATGGTTCCAAAGCATAACCCATTACACTATTCCCTTCAGAAGTAAACAAAGTTAAATCTTTTGATTCTCCTTGCTTTACTTGTCCAAAAATTAGTTCTTTTATTAACGAATCCTCTTCTTCTAAACCTACAAATAGCTGTACTCTTGCTCTTCCTGCCCAAATGCAGGTTACGCCTTTTGGACAACGAGAATCCTCCAACACTTTTGCGAATGTTACTTGATGGTTTTCAATAATAATAGTTTCACCTAAGTTTATTTTTGTAACAATTTTTGGTGACTTTGTAGTGCTTTTTTGAGAAATAGCTATTACCGAAGTACATACAAAAAAAAGGAATAGAGCATTTCTCATAATCATAGGGATTTAAGTATAAAGATACTGAAATATTGATGCTTAATTTAAAAAACAATTCTCCATATTTGAGCCACTAAAAATGTAACCACAAATCCCATAATCACCGGCAACACAGATGCAACTACAGTCCATTTAACGCTTTTAGTTTCTTTATAAATAGTGTAAATAGTAGTACTACATGGGTTATGTAACAAACTAAACAACATCAAATTAATGGCAGTAAGGAGCGTCCATCCTCCCGCTTTTAAAATACTTGCGGTATCGGTAACCGAGTCCAGCTCAAACATTACCCCAACACCTTCTCCTCCAGGGATTCCTGCTGCTAAAACAGTAAGCATTAAGATCGTTGGGATCACAATTTCATTGGCTGGAATGGCAACAATATATGCTAATAAAATAACGCCGTTAAGTCCTAATAAAAAGCCAAATCCATCTAGTGAGTTTATAGTCCAAGTAGCAATACTTAGATCACCTATATGAATATTACAAATTAACCATATTACTGCTCCAGCTGGTGCTGCAAATAAAATTGCTCTCCATAAAACGATGATCGTTCTATCTATTAAAGAAGTGTAAATGGTCTTCCAAAATCTAGGAGGACGGTATGGAGGAAGCTCTAAATTAAAAGTCGAAACCTCTCCTTTTAAAACTGTTTTGGTCAATGCCCAAGAAACAAAAAACATGAAAAATATACCTAAAATTGCAATTCCTATAACTGCAGACAGCGAAGCTAATCCCGAGAATGAAGCTGGCACTACCGCACCAATAAAAATGGTTGCAATTAATATTTGAGTAGGCCACCTTCCATTACACAATGAAAAATTATTGGTAATGATGGCAATTAATCGCTCTCTTGGGCTATCKATAATTCKTGTAGCTAYWACKCCTGCTGCATTACAWCCAAATCCCATRCTCATTGTTARWGCTTGTTTWCCRTGAGCTCCMGAWYKTTTAAAYARWTRATCYAWATTAAAGGCWAYTCTWGGYAAATAMCCAAARTCTTCTAAAAGGGTAAACATCGGGAAAAATATCGCCATTGGCGGTAACATTACGGCAATCACCCAAGCTACTGCCAAATAAACGCCATCTATTAAAAACCCGTCCAACCACCATGGCATTCCTATAGTTGCTGCAAAACCTTTTAATATTGGATGAAATGTGTCTAATAATAATTCTGCCAACATTGCTGAAGGATAATTTGCCCCTTCAATGGTTAACCATAAAATCACTGCTAAAATTAAAAACATGATAGGAAACCCCCATGTTTTACTAGTCACAATCTTATCTATTTTTGAATCTAAACGGAAGCGTTTTTTCTTGGTATCTGAAGAAACCGAAGCCTCTGCAATTTCTGAAGCATCTGCATATATCCCTTCGGCTAAATTATCATGAAAATCATCTCCAATTTGCCAGCGCAAATCTTTCGATAAGTTGATAATATTTTCTATTGAATCTTTTTTCATTGTCATTCCTGCGAAGGCAGGRATCTTTTCCAGCTCTTCTTAATTTTATTCTTAAAATTTAGTTTAATCTTGTAACCGTCTTAAACAAACTCTCCTGTTCTTAATGCATTCATAATATGAGTATCTCCTTCCAATAATCTAAAAGCAATCCATCTGCTATTAGGGATGTTAGGAAATTCCTTTTTAATTTCAACGCTCAATTTTTTTACGGCAGTATCTATGTTTTTATTGACATTTTTAATCCGATGGGGTTTACATACAATCTTACCCGAAGCTACTTCATTTATGGTCTGAATCAATTCTGGAATCCCTTCATTAAATCTCGCACTTGTGGGTACGACTGGTATTCCTAAATCCCGAGACAGTGTTCTTATATCTATTTCAATATTGTTTCGTTTTGCTTCGTCCATCAAGTTGAGGCATAGAACCGCTTTGTCTGTAATTTCAAGAATCTGCAATACTAAATTTAGGTTCCGTTCCAGCCTACTAGCATCCACTACAATAATGGTTACATCTGGTTTTCCGAAAAGTATAAAATTACGTGCCACTTCTTCATCTTGAGAAGTAGAAAGCAATGAATAAGTCCCTGGTAAATCTACTAATTTGAATTTCTTTTGGTCATATTCAAAAGCTCCTTCTGCTCTAGTTACCGTTTTTCCAGGCCAATTTCCTGTGTGTTGTCGCAATCCTGTAAGTGAATTAAACACGGTGCTTTTGCCAGTATTTGGATTTCCAGCAATGGCAACCACAAAATCAAAATTCTCGGTACGAACACCCAATTTTTTCAAACCTTCTGCACTAAATTGCGGACAAGTTTCACATGCGCTGCTTACTTTATTACTCATCGTTTTTTTTAATTAATATTTTTAAAGCTTGTTCTTTTCGCAAGGCAATCGATGTTCCTTTTATTAAATAGGCGGTTGGATTTCTTAAAGGACTTATTAAGTCTATACTAATTTGTGATCCTCTTACAAAACCTAAATCCAACAATCTTCTTCTTCCTTCTCCCCTACTTTCTTTTGAAATCCCAACAATGGTAGCGGTTTCTCCTTCTAACAAACTAGAAAGTCTAACCCTATTTTCTTCAACTGGAACGTCTTTTTCTAATAATGCTACCGTTAAGTTTGCAGCAACAATGGGAGCAAGTTTAAATTCTTCTCCTTCTGAATAAAAAATGATTCGTTCTAAAGTACTTTCTACAATTCTAATTTGAGAGCCAATATGGATGTTTTCAGCTAAAATTTGTTTATAAATAACATCGGGTTCGTCTTCAATATGAATAATTTTTCCAACAGAATTCACCGGTAATTTTGATAAAGGCTCTCCTTTTACTTCCGCAATCTTTCCTGAAGTTGTTGGGATTGGATCCCCGTGAGGATCGTATACTGGATTCCCTAACTGACTTGCCAACAAATCGGTTTCTTCTTCATTTAACTGATGTTCCATTACCTCGGCCCTATCGTGCCATTCGGCTTTATCGAAACCTGTTTTTTCAGCTAAATATTTTTCCCATAAACGATGTACTCTTACAATTTTCAAAGAATAGTCCCTTCCTGTATTAGTGAGTTTTAAGGTTTCTCCTTCAAAAGAAATTAACTCATTTATCGCCATTTTATTGACTACTTCCAATAATAAGTCATTATCAAAATCTAGCGCATTGGTAAGGTTAATTATTGTTGCCTCTCTGCCCGAATTTTCATAATGATACAATTGCTTTAAAATATCCTCTGTAATGGTTTTCTCTTGGTGAGAATCATTGTTTTTAATAATCCAAAACCATCCTTTTCCTGGTCTGAAAAGCAAGTATAAAATTGCCGAAACAGTTAAAAATATTAATAATGCATTGATTGGACTGTACATTTTTTATTTCTTTTTAATTCGGAAACCTATAACTCATACCTGCTCCCAAAAGCAAGTCTTGATTTCCTGAAAACCCACTACCTATAGTAGCGTCTAATTGAAAATTATATTTTAATAGATAGGTTAAACCCGCATCCCAAGAGTGATTGGGGCTCGAGTCTTCTGGGAAATTACCATATACTTCTGCATAGGCTCCTATTTTATTTGTAATACTATAACCATAAGATAAAGTATATATATAAGTTGCTCCTAGATTTTCTTCTCCCCAACGAGCTCCTAAATTATACGACAGGCTAGATTTTTTATTTATTGTATGTGCAAAAGCAAACCTAAAACTAACACCTGTTGTTTCTGGCTTATAATCTTCTGAAGCTAAAAATGGAAGTGCCAAATGAATCATTAATCCTATGTCTGGTAATAATCCTTTTTCTTCGGTAATGGCAACTTTTGCTCCTAATACTAAAGGTGAAAACCCACTAGCCACTACTTTTAAATCTTCGTTTTTTAACCCTTCTCTTGTTTCAGAAATTGCAAAAGCCAAACGTAATTCTAGGTTTTTTAAAATTCCGTAACGAATCAACGTATTGTTATAATTCCATAATTCAGTTTTAATTCCTTGATCTTTATTAGACAAATAAAATGCGCCCGTCTCTATTTGAACACTTTTTAAAGGAACCGTCTTTGGCGATTCTGTAGCATCGGGTCTATCGGTAATCATTTCTTCTGGGGCAGTGTTGTTAGCTGAATTATCATCTTGAGCAAACAACCCAAATGACACACATAAACAAGTAATTAAAGCTATTTGGGTTTTCAATTTAATTCGTGTTTATATATAAGTTATTTGAAATTTTATCTGTAATCTGAAGTTGAACCTCTCCCACTTGAATCGTCATAGAAGCATCAAATTCTTCTTTATCAATCACTTTTATCGTCGTTCCAATTCCAATATTTCTTGTGTCTAAATATTGAAGAAATTGGCTGTTAGATTCTTTTACACCCACACATATTCCTCGTTGATTTTTTTCTAATTCTGAAAGCAATTTTTTTCCGGTTGGTTTTATATTCCCATGAACATCCGGAATGGGATCTCCGTGAGGATCAAAGTCTGGATTGTCTAAAAAAACATCTAATCTTTTAATCAATTCTTCCGATTTTATATGCTCTAACTGCTCTGCAATTTCATGAACCTCATCCCAATGAAAATTGAGTTTTTCTACTAAAAACACTTCCCAAAGACGGTGTTTTCTAATCACATTTACAGCTATTGACTTTCCTTTTTTGGTTAAAACTGAACCTTWGTATTTCTGATAAGAAAGTACTTTTTTATCTGCCAATTTCTGAACCATATCCGTAACCGAAGAAGGTTGTGTGTTCAATTTTACAGCAATAGAGTTGGTACTAACTCCTACGCTGCTATCTTTCTCTAAATGATAGATTGCTTTTAAATAATTTTCTTCTGCTAATGTAAACATTTGRCAAAWGTAATCATTTATTTACTAATATCTAATTTTATTTTTAGTCTTGTCTAAATTATTGATAAAAAYGAAATTGTCTTCGCGAGAAGGATACGACGAAGCAATCTCATGATATGAAMTAAAATTTAAAAGATTGCTTCGTCGTGCCTCCTCGCAATGACAAGAAATCCATAAAATAAACTATGATAGTTGAAMAGTCACACTGAGYGCRCTCAGTTGAAGTATTGATGTAGTTAAAACCCTCGTTCCTTTTGTATTTGCTCGTAAGCCTCTTGAACTTTTCTGAACTTTTCTTCTGCACCATTACGATACACCTCATCCATATGTTGTAGTTTGTCTGGATGGTACTTTTTAACCATGGTTCGGTAAGCAGATTTTATTTCTGAAGTCGTAGCGGTTTTATCAATTTCTAAAATTTTATAAGCACTGTCTGGATTGTTAAAAAACATCGCTTTAATACTTTCAAAATCGCGATAATTAATACCAAAATATCCTGAAATTCTATTTATTTCTTGTACTTCAGCTTCACTAACATGTCCATCAGCTTTGGCAATACTAAACAGAAAATGCAGTACTTGTAACAACGATTCATAGCGCATTACACTTTGTAGTTTATTACAAATGGCTTGTGTAGAAAGTCCCTTCTTTTTTATTTCTTCATTAAAAACTTTAAAGGTGTTATTTGCACGTTCTTTTCCGTAGGCTTGCACAAAATACTGTCTAACAAAATCTAATTCTTTTTGGTTTACAACTCCATCAGATTTTATTACTATGGATGCTAAGGACAATAAATTTAACTCAAAATCGGCAGACATTTGTTGTCTATGTTGTGTAAAAACAGTTTGACTTCTTCCTTTTGAAGATCCACTAAAGAAAACCCGATACAAAAAATACCCTATTATTAAAATGCTCCAAATACTCATAAATATGATAAAAAATTATTTTGCAAATATAACAAACTCTACTTTCAATTAGATGATTTTGAAATTCCAAAAATCAAATTTCAGAATTCACTTTCAAAAGAAAATATGCTTCCTTTTGAGAATTAGCATATCGTTATTGTAATTTATTATTAGTTACCTTTGCAGAAAATTTGTTACAATTAAATCACTATAAATATGTATCCTCCAGAATTAGTAAAACCAATGCGTGAAGACCTAACAAAAGTTGGCTTCACCGAATTATTTAATGCAGAAGAAGTAAACAATGCACTTAGCAAAAGCGGAACAACCTTAATCGTTGTAAATTCTGTTTGTGGCTGTGCAGCTGCCAATGCACGCCCTGCTGCTGCAATGTCCATTCAAAATGACAAAAAACCAGATCAAATCGTAACTGTTTTTGCTGGTGTAGATCGTGAAGCTGTTGATGCTGCTCGTGCACATATGATTCCATTTCCTCCAAGTTCACCTTGTATGGCCTTGTTTAAAGATGGCGAATTAGTGCATATGCTAGAACGTCACCACATTGAAGGACGTCCTGCTGAAATGATTTCAGAAAACTTAAAAGATGCCTTTAACGAGGTATGTTAATTGTTTGTCATTCAGAACGGAGTGAAGAATCTCAATGATTACTCCCTTCTGAATGATATTTTATTAACACTATGAAACAAATCGCACACATTTTAAGCTATCCAGTAACGGTAATTTTTTACTTGTTGTTTAGCTTAATTTTGTTAATAATGCATCCAATACAATGGGTTTGTTTTAATGTTTTTGGCTACCAAGCCCATAAAAAAAGTGTTGATACCCTCAATTTTTTAATTCTAGTTTGTTTAAGAGTTTTAGGAACTTCTTATAAAATTAAAAAACCGAAAAATTTACCTAAAAACGCTTCTATTATTTTTGTTTCAAACCATCAAAGCCTTTGGGACATCCCTCCTTTAATTTGGCACTTGCGAAAGTTTCATCCAAAATTCGTTTCTAAAATTGAATTGGGAAAAGGAATCCCTTCTGTTTCCTATAATTTACGTCACGGTGGCGCGGTTTTAATCAATCGTAAAAACCCAAGGCAAGCACTTACGGCAATGTTAAAGTATGCAAATTACTTAACTGAAAACAACAGAAGTTCCGTAATTTTTCCTGAAGGAACTCGAAGTAAAACGGGAGAACCAAAACGATTTCAGCGTAAAGGATTGGAGTTGTTGCTAAAGAAAATGCCCGACGCTTATGTGGTTCCAATTACCATCAATAATTCTTGGAAATTGCAACGCTACGGAATGTTTCCGATGCCTTTGGGAGTAAGAATAAAATATGAGTTGCATCCTGTTTTAAAAATTTCAGATTTTGAAATTGAAACATTAATCGATACGGTTGAAACGCAAGTAAAATCAGGAATTAATTAATATGAAACATCAAGGACTTATCTTAAAAACCATCGCTTTTGTAAAAGAGGAATTGGCAAATGCTGAGGGAGGTCATGATTGGTTTCATATAGAACGGGTTTATAAAAATTCGTTGTTAATTTCTAAAACGGAAGAAGTTGATTCTTTAATAGTAACTTTAGGAGCCTTGCTTCACGATATCGCAGATTCTAAGTTTCACGATGGTGATGAAACGGTAGGTCCAAAAAAAGCAAGACAATTTTTAGAAACTGAAAATGTTTCGGAAGAAGTTATCCTTCACGTAATAAATATTATTAAAAACATCTCTTATAAAGGTGGTAATAGAATTCAAAAATTTAATTCAAATGAACTTGCAGTTGTTCAAGATGCAGACCGTTTGGACGCTATTGGTGCTATTGGAATTGCTCGTGCTTTTAATTATGGTGGATTCAAAAATCGAAAACTCTACGATCCAGAAATTGCTTCGAATTTAACGATGTCACCTTCAGAATACAAAGCTTCCACAGCACCTACAATCAATCATTTTTATGAAAAATTATTGTTGTTAAAAGATAAAATGAATACTAAAACTGGGAAACAAATTGCTCAAAAACGCCATGAATATATGGAAGGGTTTTTAAAGCAGTTTTATAGGGAATGGGAAGGGAATATTTAATTATTCCCCAGGAAAATCAGCTCGACGTTTTTCTAAAAAAGCTGTTGTTCCTTCTTTAAAATCTGCGGTTCCAAAACATTTCCCGAAGTTGGAAACCTCTGAATCAAATCCGTTTTCACCTTCTTCAAATCCTGCGTTGATAGCGCAAATTGCGGCTGCAATAGCTACGGAAGAATTACGCATAATTTTTGAAGCTGTTTTTTCAACTAATGGAATAAGTTCTTCTTGCGAAGTAACGTGATTTACCAAACCATAATTTTGAGCCGTTTTTGCGTCGATCATTCCTGCGGTCATGATCATTTCCATCGCACGTCCTTTTCCTATTAATTGTGGTAATCTTTGCGTTCCTCCATATCCTGGAATAACACCTAAAGAAACTTCTGGCAATCCCATTTTGGCATTATCACTTGCAATTCTGAAATGTGCTGCCATGGCTAATTCCAATCCTCCACCTAAAGCAAATCCATTTACGGCTGCAATTACTGGCGTAGAAAGATTAGCGACAAAATCGAACAATAACGCTTGTCCTTCTGAAGCTAAATCACTTCCTTCAACGACCGAATAATCAGCAAATTCACTAATATCTGCTCCWGCKACAAAWGCTTTTTCTCCGCTTCCGGTGATAATTATTACTTTGGAAGTTTTGTCTTCATCAGCTGCTTTAAATGCTTGGTGTAGTTCGTTGATAGTATCACGATTTAAGGCATTTAATTTAGAGGGTCTGTTGATGGTTATGGTGGTGATTCCATTGTTAAATTCTGATAGGATGTTGTTGTAGTTCATAGTTATGTTATTTGGCAGAGATTCGCTGAGGAAACACAGAGTCTCGCAAAGGTTTTATTAAAAAACTTAATCGCAAAGCTACAAAAACAAAGCTTATTTTTTAAGCAACCGCACCGTAAATATAGTGCCTTCATTTTCTTCAGAAGTAAAGTTTATTTTCCCTTCCAATGTTTCTACAATATTTTTAACCATGGCTAAACCTAGACCCATTCCGCTTGTTTTTGTAGTAAATTTTGGTTCAAAAACTTTCTCTTTGTTTTCTTCAGCAATGCCTATTCCATTATCTGAAACTGTGATGATTGCAAAGCTGTCTTCTTCAGAAACTATTACTTCAACTTTAGGGTTTTCTGGTTGTTTTTCGTGAATTGCTTGAATACTATTTTTTATCAAATTAGTGATTACCCGAATGAGTTGTGTTCGATCAAAGTTGATGATAATTTCTTCTTTTTCTGAACTAAAATAAATATAATTCTCATTAAATATATCCAAAGCCAGCTTGGTGATCTKAACTATATTAATAGACTCTTCTTTCTGAGCTGGCATTTGTGCATAGGTTGAAAATGCCGACGCAATAGAACTCATCGTGTCTATTTGCTGAATTAAACTATGGGTATATTCTTTCATTTTTTGAACAATATCTGGGTCGCTAGGATCAAATTTTCGTTCAAAACTTTGTACGGTCAAACGCATTGGTGTTAGTGGGTTTTTAATTTCGTGTGCTACTTGTTTTGCCATTTCTCGCCAAGCTGCTTCCCGTTCGTTGGTGGCTAATTGGGCGGCACTATTTTCCAATTCATCAATCATTTCGTTATATGCCTTTACCAAGGTTGAGATCTCTTGAGACTTTACAGGAATTAAGATTTTTTCATTTCTTTTGTCTAGTCGAGTTTCTTTAATTTTTTCTGAAATAGTATTTAAGGAACGGGTAATATATTTTGAAAGGAAATAGGACAATAATATTGCGCTAATCAACATAAAGATATAGGCAACTCCCAGCCTTCCTAAATATTCTTTAAGCTCTTTGTTTAAAAACTCATCGTCTTCAAAATAAGGAAGATTTAAGATAGCTATCGGTTTAAAATGTGCATCATTGATATATGAAAAAGAGGATTGATATACAGATTCTCCTTCTTTAAATTTCTTTACAAAATGTTTGTCACGAGAGCCTTTTAATCCTCTTAAAGAAACCATACTCATTTTTCCTCGAGTCGAATCTTTTAAAAAGGAAGCTTTTGATGAAATGAGTAAGTTTCCTTCCAAATCGTATAAAAATATTTCGAGTTTATGAATGTCTTTAATTTCATAGATTTTATTTCTGAAAATCAACGGAATTCTATCTGTTTCTATATGATATGTAGTGTTTTTTAAAACATAATCAATGTTTTCGTGAATGGCATTTTCCTTTCTAATTAGGCGTTCACGATGATAGTCTTGGGTGTTTTCGCGATATTGATAAATAGTCACCAAAGCAATAAGTATCGATGCTCCTATAACTAGAAGTATCATCGATAAAAATATTCGGGATCGTAACGATCTGTTGAAAATGCTCATTCTTTAATTTATATATTTCCTTATATCAAAAATACAACCAAAATGATTAGTTTATTTCTCATCCTCCACAATCAAATACTGTAAATTCAGGGTATTAAATGCTTCGTTAAATGCTTTTATTTCTTCTGAAACTAAGGTGTTAAACGTATCTAATTCTGAATTAATTTGACCTGTTAATACATTTTTAACAGCAATATCTTGCTCCGTGGGCGGAAAATCTCCCATACCAACTAAACTATTTAAATGACCTAACTTGTTGGTTAATTTAATTGGGAAATTCAACGGATCCTGACCACTTTTATTCTGAGTTTGATACAATGCTTTTTCAATTTCTGAAAAATCCTCACTCAATTTTTTAGCTTTTTCAACCAATTCTTTTACGCGATCATCGTCCTTATATTGTTCTTGAAAGGATGCCAATTGCGAATTGATTTTTCGAATGTTTTTAATGGAAGTATGTGCCTTATCAATCGTCTTATTTATATCAGTAATAAAATCAAACTGTTGTTGCATTCCATTAAGATCACTTTCAGAATTAGGGTTTGGGATGATAGTAAAATCTTGAGTATAACTTTCGTCATCTACACTCAGTACCACTTTGTAGACGCCCGGAACTGCTTTTGGAGCATTTAAACTTGCCCACCATAAAATCATTCCGTCTAACTTTTCTGCCGCCTTTCCACGGGTATCCCAAACAAACATATTAGAACCTTTTGTTACTTTAAAATTGTCTTTTTTATTCTTCGTACTTACCGTTTTAATCGTATCGTTTTTAGCGTTTAAATAGCTTAATTTTATTTCCTTTTCTGAAGGGTTTTTTACATAAAAATAAGTCACCACTCCCGAAGGATGATTGGTTCCCGATGTCAAAGATTCTTTGCTAGAATTTCCTCTCATCCGATACGTATCTTTCGGTTTAAAAAGAATATTTTCCTCATTATTTACATTGGAAAGTTGATGCAACATACTTAAATCATCCAAAATCCAAAGGCTTCTTCCTTGGGTGGCAACAATTAAATTATTCTCTTTTACTTTTAAATCGGTAATCGGAACAATCGGTAAATTTAACTGAAGCGATTGCCAATTTGCACCATCATTATAGGAAACATACAATCCTGTTTCGGTTCCTGCGTATAAAAATCCTTTCTTTTTTGGATCTTCTCTAACTACTCTTGTAAAATGCTCACTCGGAATTCCATTGGTGATTTTTTTCCAAGTTTTTCCGTAGTCGTTCGTTTTATAAAGGTAAGGTGTAAAATCGCCTGTTTTATATTTTGTTCCTGCGATATAACAAGTTCCTTCATCGTAAACGGAAGGTGCAATGCTATTTATCATCATCCATTCTGGCATTCCTTTGGGAGTAACGTTTTCCCAAGATTCCCCTCCGTTTCTGGAAATATGAACCAATCCGTCGTCAGATCCTGTCCATAATAATCCTTCCGTAATTGGAGATTCGGCAGCTGCAAAAATGGTGCAGTAATATTCTACCGAGGTATTATCTTGAGTGATTGGTCCTCCTGAGGATTTCAATTTTGTAGAATCATTTCTAGTTAAATCTGGACTGATTACTTTCCAATTTTGACCTTCATTGGTCGTTACGTGAACGTGATTTGAAAAAGTATAAAGTTTCTTGGTGTTGTGTTTTGAAAAGAACATCGGAAAATTCCATTGAAATCGATATTTCATATCCTCAGCTCCATGTCCCATCGGATTATCTGGCCAAACACTTACACTTCTTATGGTGTTTTTTTTATGATTGTAACGCGTTAGAAACCCGTCATAACTACCACCATAAACAATATCGTTATTTTCTGGATCGATAGTAATATGGGCACTTTCTCCACCTGCGGTTGATTCCCAATCGTCTTCACCTACACTCCAACCTTCATTTCTGTGGGTAATCCGAATAGTAGAATTGTCTTGTTGAGCTGCGTATATACGATACGGAAAAGAATTATCGGTCGTCACTCTATAAAATTGAGCGGTTGGCTGGTTGTGATAAGTACTCCAAGTATCGCCACCATCGTAAGTGATTTGAGCTCCACCATCGTCACCCATAATCATTCGTTTTGGGTTTTCTGGTGCAATCCATAAATCATGATGATCGCCGTGAGGAGCGTTATAAGTGCTGTATGTTTTTCCGCCGTCGGTACTTTTATGGTAATTAACATTGAGTACATAAATCACATTTATATCTTGCGGATCGGCATAAATACGAGAATAATACCAAGCGCGCTGACGTAATTTTCGTTCGCTATTGATGTTGTTCCAAGTTTCACCACCATCAGTACTTTTATAAACTCCACCTTTGTCTTTACTTTCTACAATTGCCCAAACAATTTCGTTATTCACAGGAGAAACTGTCACTCCCATATTTCCTATTATTCCTTCAGGAAATCCTTCGTTTTTTGAAATCTCTTTCCAAGTTTCACCGCTATCGGTACTTTTCCACAGAGCAGAACCTTCGCCTCCACTGCTTAAACTGTAAGGTGTTCTTCTAAGGTTCCAAGTAGTTGCATATAAAATTCTTGGATTGGTAGGATCCATAATCAAATCTACAGCTCCTGCATTTTCATTGACAAATAATTTATTTGTCCACGTTTTTCCACCATCAGTAGATTTGTATATTCCTCTTTCGGAAGTAGGTTTATATATGTTTCCTAAAACGGCTGCGAAAACGGTATTGTGATCTCTAGGATGGATTACAATTCTAGGAATATGTCGGCTATTTTTAAGTCCCGAATGCGTCCATGTTTTTCCTGCATTTTCGGTTTTCCAAACCCCATATCCTGAAGAAACATTTCCCCGAACGGTAGATTCTCCTCCACCAACATACATCACATTTGGATCGTCTGTACTTACAGCTATCGAGCCAACGGAACCTCCAAAAAATCCATCTGAAATATTTTTCCAAGCCCTTCCGCCGTCTTCAGTTTTCCAAACACCACCACCCGTTGCTCCAAAATAAAACAAATTGGGTTTGTTAGGAATTCCTGTTACTGCTGCACTTCTTCCACCACGGAAAGGACCGAGCAATCGATATTCCATAGCATCGAAAAGTTCAGGATTGTAATTTTGTGAAAAGGTGAATTCTGAATTAATTCCGAAGAAAAAAAGAAACAGAATTCCTACAAATGAAAAACGTAAATGTGCCATAATCTATAAAAATTTATTAAAGATATGGAATTTTAAAAATGAAATACTATAAGATGGAAACTATCTAAAATTAATCTTCAAAATGAACATGTTTTATCACTTCCAGATCTTTATCATCATACGGAATCGTGTTTAAAATATGCTCAATGGCTTCAATTCTTGCCTTTGTTTTTTTATTGGCTTTAATTACTTTCCAAGGGGAAATTTCTGTATCGGTTCTTGTAAACATTTCATTTTTATAATGGGYATAATCGTCCCACAATTCCAATGCTTTTTGATCTACTGCACTGAATTTCCATTTCTTTATCGGACTCGAAATAATATCTTGAAAACGTTTTTCTTGTTCACTTTTCGAAATCGAAAAATAAAATTTAATCAAACGCACTCCAGATTCGGTAATCATTCGTTCAAAATCATTCACTTGATTCATGAAAATCTCATACTCTTCCTTAGAACAAAAACCATTTACAGGCTCTACAATCGACCTGTTATACCWACTTCTATCAAAAAGAACCATCCTGCCTTTCATTGGTAATAAATTGATGTAGCGCTGAAAATACCATTGACCTAATTCTTCATCTGTTGGTTTTGGTAAAKCAACCACTTTAAACTCACGAGGATTTAAATGCTCTGTCGCTCTACGAATAGCTCCCCCTTTTCCGGCGGCATCTCTTCCTTCAAAAATAAGAACAATTTTTTCATCATTTTTCTTCACCCATTTCTGAAGTTTAATTAATTCTTCTTGAAGTTCTGTCAATCGAGATTCATAATTTAAATACCGTAATGCCCTTGAAATTGAAGGGTTCTCTTTTGATAAAAAATATTTTAATGCTTTCTTTTTATTTAACAGTGAAAGGTCTTTTTCTGAAATATTATCCTTCATAACTACTTTGTTTTACTGATCTGTGATAGCGTTGTACAACATTTGGGTCTGGAAGTAATTCGGTTCCTGAATCTCCTTTTCCGTCATAATCAAAACGAGAAAGTAAATACCGAATACTTTCTAATCTAGCTTCTTTTTTATTATTGGTTTTAATAATAATCCAAGGACTAAAAGTGGTATGAGTATTGCCAAACATTTGGTCTTTATAATAGGTATAATCATCCCATTTTTTCTGACCTTCTTGATCTACAGGACTGAATTTCCAACGTTTTAATGGACTTGCTAATCGAGATTCAAATCGTTTTATCTGTTCTTCTTTGGTCACCGAAAACCAAAATTTAATCAAAATTACTCCGTCTTCATATAGCATATGCTCAAATTCGGGAACTTGAATCATAAATTTGTCGTATTGTTCTTTGGTGCAAAACCCCATAACAGGTTCCACTACCGCACGATTGTACCAACTTCTATCGAAGAAAACAAGTTCACCTGGATTGGGCATTTCTTTAATATACCGTCTAAAATACCATTGTCCCTGTTCCACTTCAGTAGGTYTTGTAAGCGCTACAACCCTTCTACTACGAGGGTTTAAGTGTTCTGTCATTCTTCTAATAGAACCTCCTTTTCCAGAAGCATCTCTACCTTCAAATATTACACAAACTCTTTTTTTATGTTTTGTTACCCATTTTTGGAGGTTGACCAATTCGGCTTGTAATTGAAGTAATTCTTTTTCATATTCTAAATCATATAATATCTCAGCTAATTTATTTTCGCTGACATCCGATTTTAAAAGTTCGAAGAATGCTTTTTTGTCGATCTTCCCTTCAATTAAATCTTTAAAATTATCTCTTGTTAGCATATTTTAAGTTGTAATCTATAAAGGTCTTAAAAAAAATAGAAATTAATACTGAGAAATATCAGTTTTATTTTTTATTTGAAATGATTCCTCTTTATTTCTGTAAATTAGTCGTTATTTTAGATGATAAATTTTAAGAAATGAAAAAAGGAATTTTACTTATAGTATTACTGAATATTTCAACTTTTATGGCACAACAAATCACACCTAAAACAGCTTTCCTTGAAAAATGGGAAAACTCAAAAAATTATCTTCTTGAGATTGCTGAAGCAATGCCCGAAGAAAATTACGGTTTTAAACCTACGGAAAGAGAGATGAGTTTTAGTGAGCAATTACTTCATATTAAACAAAATATGGATTGGCTGAGCACTTCGTATTTTACGGAAAAGGAATATACAAAAGCTAAAAAACCCTTACATAAAAGTAAAGCTGAAATTATTTCTGAATTAAAAAAATCCTTTGATTCTGTTTTTGAAATTATAAGAACCTCCCCAGATGAAAGTCTTCAAGAAACTGTCACTTTTTTCGCTGGACCAAAAAGCAAATTACAAATTCTCAATTTATTACAGGATCACGTAACCCACCATCGGGGTCAATTAATAGTGTATTTAAACCTTAAAGATGTAAAACCTCCAAAATATGTAGGTTGGTAATTATGGATACAATTTACTTTAAATCTCCAATAGGAACTCTTGAAATAAAAGGAAATCAAGATGGTTTGTCATCTTTACATTTTCTAGATTCTAAAGAAAAACCACCTTTAAAAACCTCTAAGCACCTTCAAGAAACTGTTGCTCAACTTCAGGAATATTTTGAGGGAACTAGAACAGAATTCAACTTAAAATTAAACCCTGAAGGTACCGATTTTCAGAAAAGAGTTTGGAAACAATTACAAGAAATTCCGTTTTCAAAAACAGTTTCTTATCAGACAATTGCAAATCGTTTGGGCGACCCAAAAGTGATTCGTGCGGCGGCTTCGGCAAATGGAAAAAACCCTATTGCGATTATTATTCCTTGTCATCGGGTAATTGGAAAAGATGGCTCGTTAACAGGTTTTGCTGGAGGATTGCATCGCAAAAAATGGTTATTAGAGCACGAATGTCCTGTGAAGCAACAGACACTGTTTTGAATTAATAATTATTTAGTACCTTYATAATTCCTCCCCGATTGMAATTTTATAAATTATGTTGAAACGAATAAAACTAGAAAATATCCTTTTTCTAGATATTGAAACCGTTCCTTTATTTGAAAATTTTTCAGATTTAGACGAAACTGCCCAACAACTTTGGGAACAAAAAACCAATTACCAACGTAAAGACGAATTTACTCCCGAAGAGTTTTACAATCGGGCAGGAATCTGGGCAGAATTTGGAAAAATAGTCTGTATTTCTGTTGGTTACTTTGTATTTAAAGGAGATGTTAGRAACTTTAGAGTAACTACTTTTCAGGGAGAAGAAATCTCGCTTTTAGAAGAATTTAAAACGCTTCTAGAAACTCATTATAATAAACCCTATCATCTGCTTTGTGCTCATAACGGAAAGGAATTTGACTTCCCTTATATCGCTCGAAGGATGATTATTAATCGAGTTGATATTCCGTTTAAATTAAATCTCTTTGGGAAAAAACCTTGGGAAGTTCCACATTTAGACACGTTGGAATTATGGAAATTTGGCGATTATAAAACCTATACTTCGCTTAAACTAATGACACACGTTTTAGGAATCCCATCACCCAAAGATGATATTGATGGTAGCGAAGTTCGGGATGTTTTTTATAAGGAAAATGATATCGATCGTATTATAAGGTATTGTGAAAAAGATACGATTGCGGTGGCTCAGATTATTTTAAGATTACGTAATGAGGAAATTTTGATGGAGGATGAGATTTTGAGTGTTTGATAGAGAAATAGAACACGGAGGACGCGGATTTTACGGATTGTCGCGGATTACAAATAATAGATTGTGGTATATTCACACCGTGACTTTGAGTCACGGTGTGAATAATTAAAGTAACTAGAGAAACTCTTTGTGTTCTTTTTGAAAACCTTAGTGAACTTTGTGGTTAAATATTATTATATTTACTTTATGCTAAAAAACAGACCATACAATCTTTCACAAATGCCTTGGGTAGTTATTCCTGGTTTATAAGTTTGGTTTACAATCCTTCAGTTTAAACAAATATTCAGAGATTCTTCATTTTTTCTGAATAACATCCTTTACTAATTATTGAAAAATAAGTTACCCGCTTTCTCGGGCAAAAACATGAAAAACATCATCGTATTAGGCGCCGGAATGGTAGGAAGCACCATCGCCATCGACCTTACCAAAACTCATAAAGTCACACTAACAGATTACAGTCAGGAAGCATTGGACAAAGCTTTTAAAAAATGTGATCAATTAAGCACACAAGTTTTAGATGTAACCGATAAATTCACCCTTCAAAAAATCATTAAATCGTTTGATTTGGTAGTTTGTGCAGTGCCAGGGTTTCTTGGTTTTAAAACCTTAAAAGCTATTATTGAAGCTGAAATGAACGTCATTGATATTTCCTTTTTTTCAGAAAACTCTTTAGAATTAGACGCTCTTGCTAAAGAGAAAAACGTCACAGCTATTGTAGATTGTGGTGTCGCTCCCGGAATGGATAATATTATTTTAGGTTATGAAAATGAAAACTTAAAACTTACCGATTTTGAATGTTTAGTAGGTGGATTACCCAAAGTAAAAAAATGGCCTTTTTGTTATAAAGCACCATTCTCACCCATTGATGTCATTGAAGAATATACTCGTCCCGCACGCTACGTAGAAAACGGGGAAATAATTACTCGCGAGGCTTTAACTGATTGTGAATACATAGATTTTGATAAAGTAGGGACCTTGGAATCCTTCAACTCAGACGGACTTCGTTCCATCATTTTTACAATGCCTCACATTCCGAATATGAAAGAAAAAACTTTACGATATCCCGGTCATGTGGAATATGTAAGAGTTTTAAAAGAAAGCGGATTTTTTAATTCGGAAGAGATTGAAGTCAACGGAACTAAAATTTCACCACTCGATTTTACTAGTAAAGTTTTATTCAACGAATGGAAATTAGGCGAAACAGAAGAAGAATTAACCGTTATGCGAGTAACCGTAAAAGGTAAAAACAAAAACGGAGAAACAGAAGAAATTGTTTACAATCTTCACGATGAATATTGCAACGAAACACAAACTTCCTCTATGGCAAGAACCACAGGCTATACCGCTGCTTCAGCTGCCAATTTATTTTTAGAGGGATTGTTTACCGAAAAAGGTGTTTTTCCTCCAGAATTGGTTGGTAAACACGAAGCTTGTTTTCATTTTTTCATCAACTATTTAAAAGATAGAAATATTCATTATGTAAAAACTTCAAGAATATTGTAGAGAATCCTATCTTTGAAATATGTCAGAAGAAGCCTTACTATCTATAAAAAACCTCAGCATTTCCTTTGGAAACAAAAAACAGTTTGTTGAAGTTGTCCACGATATTTCGTTTGATATTTCTGAAAATGAAATCGTTGGAGTGGTAGGAGAATCTGGTTCGGGAAAATCGGTGACTTCATTAGTAATAATGGGATTGTTAGCTGAAAAAACTTCCAAATTAAATGGTGAGATTTTATTTAACGGAAAAGACCTATTAAAAGAAAAACCAGAAGCTATTCGGAAACTTCGTGGAAAAGAAATCGCTATGATTTTTCAGGAGCCTATGAGTGCTTTAAATCCTTCCATTAAATGTGGAAATCAGGTTGCTGAAATCATGCAGCTTCATTTAAACTATTCCACTTCAAAAGCAAAAAAAGAAACCATTTCCCTTTTTGAAAAAGTAAAACTTCCTCGTCCTAATGATATTTTCAATAGCTATCCGCATCAAATTAGTGGTGGACAAATGCAACGGGTAATGATTGCGATGGCGATTGCTTGCAAACCTAAATTATTGATTGCCGATGAACCTACTACGGCTTTAGATGTTACGGTTCAGAAAGAAATTTTATTGCTATTAAAAGAGATTCAAAAAGAAACCAAAATGAGCATGCTTTTTATCTCTCACGATTTGGGATTGGTTTCAGAAATCGTGGATCGTGTGGTCGTAATGTACCAAGGGAATGTGGTGGAAAAAGGAAGTACATTGCAGGTTTTTAAATCACCAAAAGAAGAATATACCAAAGCCTTATTGGCTTCAAGGCCGAGTTTAGATGTTCGATTAAAAGAATTGCCAACCATTGCTTCACTTGCAGACAAAAGTTTTGAAGCAATAGAGGTAACACCTCAACAAAGAGCTTTGAACCATAAAAAAATATACACCAAAGCACCTTTACTAGAGGTGTTGAATTTGAAAAAAGAGTATTATTCTAACGAAGGATTATTTCAAAAAAAGAAAATAGTAAAAGCAGTTGACGATGTAAGTTTTAAAGTTTTTGAAGGAGAAACTTTAGGATTGGTAGGTGAATCTGGTTGCGGAAAATCTACCCTCGGAAAAGCGATATTGCAATTGGACAAAGCAACTTCGGGAAGTATAAAATATCGAGGAAAAGAGCTAACCCAATTATCATCTTCAGGAATCAGGAAGCTTCGGAAAGAGATTCAGCTTATTTTTCAAGATCCCTATTCCTCCTTAAATCCAAGAATGTTAATTGGAGAAGCGATCATTGAACCCATGCAAGTGCATCAAATTGGAAAAAACCAAAGAGACCGAAAACAAAAAACACTGGATTTATTAAACCGTGTTGGTTTGGATGAGAGTTATTTTAATCGGTATCCTCATGAGCTTTCTGGTGGACAACGACAACGAGTTGGTATTGCCAGAACCATCGCGATGGAACCAAAACTAGTGATTTGTGATGAGTCGGTTTCGGCTTTGGACATTTCGGTACAAGCACAAGTTCTTAATTTATTAAATGAATTAAAAGACGATTTTGGCTTCACTTATATTTTTATCTCTCACGATTTAGCAGTCGTAAAATTTATGGCAGACCAATTGTTGGTGATGAAAGAAGGGAAAATTGAAGAAATTGGCGACGCTGACGAAATTTATGCCAACCCAACAAAGGAATATACCAAAACGTTGATTGACGCGATCCCAAAGGGGATTTGAAATAATTGTATATTTGGCTAACACCAAAATTTCTACAATTATGAAATCAATACAATTTCTATTCTTATTTAGTCTATTAATTTCTTATGGGTGCAATGAAAAAGCTACTCAAGTTAAAGAGGTGAAATTCGTTAAACAAAATCAATATTCCTCCAAAAAAATTATAGATCTCTCTCACGAGTTTTCAAAAGAAACTATTTATTGGGTAACTGCAAAAGAGTTTAAGTTGGATACTGTCTTTAAAGGTAAAACCGACAAAGGGTTTTATTATTCAGCAAATAATATCACAACTGCAGAACATGGAGGAACTCATATTGATGCACCCATTCATTTTGCTGAAGGAGGACAATCGGTAGATGAAATTCCTTTAAAAAAATTAATAGGACATGGGATTAAAATTGATGTTTCTGAAAAAGCTTTGAACAATCCAGATTATTTAATAAGTATTGAAGATTTTACCAATTGGGAAGCAAAAGAAAACATAAAAATTCCAGACGGAAGTATTGTTTTATTAGAAACAGGCTATTCAAAATATTATCCAGACAAAATAAAATATTTAGGAACCGGTCTTCGTGGCCCTGATGCTGTAAAATTATTGCACTTTCCTGGTCTTTCTCCTGAAGCTTCAGAATGGTTGGTAAAAAACAGAAATATCAATGCAATTGGTTTGGATACTCCGAGTATAGATTATGGTCAGTCAGAATATTTTAAAAGCCACGTTATACTTCTTTCAAAAAACATTCCAGCTTTCGAAAACCTTACCAATCTTGATAAATTACCTTCAAACAATTTTGAAGTAATCGCACTACCTATGAAAATAAAGGGAGGAAGTGGAGGTCCTTTACGAATTGTTGCACTGTTAAACAACTAAATTTATTGCATTAAAAAACCCGTTCTAACCTCACAAAGAACGGGTTTGACCTTTATCTGATTAAAGCAGATTTGGGGCTAAAAAAATTTATAACAAATATTAATTTAAAAAAAATACTTTTTTAGCAATATAGATAACATTCTTAAGTAGGTAAAACGTTTCTTTAATTGCTGTGTTTACTTTTTGCATTGTAGGTTAAGTTATTTAGGTTTGGGATGGCTAATATGTGAAATAAATTCAATAATAGCGTTAAAAAGCATTATTATTCGATGTATTACATAATAATTTAACATTTTAACGTCAGCAAAAAGGGAAGTCAGATATGCTTTTATGTAAATTTATATATTGAATACCATTAGAAAGTCATTTCAGGAACATCTCCTTCGACAATTAAATTTCCTTCGGTTGCATTTTTAATTTCTTCTACAGAAACACCCGGAGCCCTTTCTAATAATCGGAAAGAATTATTTTCAATACTCATTACCGCAAGATTACTCACAATTTTCTTCACACAATTTACTCCTGTTAATGGTAAAGAACATTCTTTTAATAGTTTTGAAGCTCCCGCTCTATTGGTATGCATCATGGCGACAATAATATTTTCTGCAGAAGCTACTAAGTCCATAGCACCTCCCATACCCTTTACCATTTTYCCTGGAATTTTCCRATTGGCGATATCCCCATTTTGAGAAACTTCCATTGCTCCAAGTATCGTTARATCTACGTGTTGCCCTCTTATCATTGCAAAACTCATCGCAGARTCGAAAAATGCTGCACCAGGAAGCGTTGTAATCGTCTGTTTTCCTGCATTGATTAAATCTGGATCTTCTTCCCCTTCAAAAGGAAAAGGTCCCATACCCAAAACACCATTTTCACTTTGAAAATCTACTTCAATGTCTTTACGTACAAAATTGGCAACCAAAGTTGGTATTCCAATTCCAAGATTTACAAAATAACCGTCTTTTACTTCTTTAGCGATTCGTTGTGCGATTTGTTCTTTAGATAGTGCCATTATTCTTTTGTTCTTACAGTTAATTGTTCGATACGTTTTTCATAGTTCTCTCCTTGAAATATTCGTTGTACAAATATCCCTGGAATATGAATTTGATTGGGATCTAGAGTTCCTACCGGAACCAATTCTTCTACTTCAGCTACCGTAATTTTTGCTGCTCCACACATATTTGGATTAAAATTTCTTGCACTTCCTTTAAAAATTAAATTTCCAGCAGCATCTCCTTTCCAAGCTTTTACGAAAGCAAAATCTGCTTCAAAAGCTTTTTCTAAAAGGTGCATTTTTCCGTGAAATTCTCTCGATTCTTTTCCTTCTGCAACCTCAGTTCCATAACCTGCTGGTGTGTAAAAAGCTGGGATTCCACTTTGTGCCGCTTGACATCTTTGAGCTAATGTTCCTTGTGGTATTAATTCCACATCCAACTCGCCGCTTAACATTTGGCGTTCAAACTCTGCGTTCTCTCCTACATAGGAAGAAATCATTTTTCGGATTTGTTTTTTCTGAAGTAATAAACCCAATCCAAAATCATCTACTCCTGCATTGTTTGAAATACAAGTAACATCTTTTACATTTAACCGAACCAATTCGGCTATTGAATTTTCTGGAATTCCACTTAATCCGAAACCTCCCAACATAAAAGTCATACTGTCCTTTATACCTTGGCAAGCTTCTTGAACATTAGAAACTGTCTTATTAATCATAGGAAATATATTTTCTATAAAAATACAGAAAAGGAAGGAGAACTACCTGTGAAGTGAAAAGAATTTACCTAAAATTCGTCAGGAAAATCATCTTTTGTTTCTTGTTGATTTTCTTTCCATTTATCACAATCGGTTTCGATTGAAAGGTCTTTTGGCTCTATAAAATCTTCTTTCGAAATATGAAGACCTTCATTATTATAACACTCTCTCATATAATTAGCCCAAATTGGTAGTGCCATAGAAGCTCCTTGGCCGTAAGTAATTGAACCGAAATGCGTAGATCGGTCTTCGCCACCAACCCAAACTCCAGTTACTAAATTAGGCACTACACCCATAAACCAACCGTCACTTTGATTTTGGGTGGTTCCTGTTTTTCCAGCAATTGGATTGGTAAATTCCCAAGGATATCCTGTAATTATTTTTTTATAAACAGGGGTATTTCCCCATTTAGATCGTAATCGTTGTCCAGAGCCAGACCTTGTTNCACCTTCCATTAAGCTAATAGTAACATAAGCTGCTTCTTGACTTAATACATCTTTGGTTTCTGGTACATTTTGAAATAATACAGTGCCGTTTTTGTCTTCAATTCTAGTAATTAAAGAAGGCTTAATATATACACCTTGATTAGCAAAGGTGCTGTAAGCTCCTACCATTTCGTATAAAGAGACATCTGGTGTTCCTAATGCAATTGATGGTGCTTCCACAATATTTTTTGTATCAACACCCATTTTTGAAACTAATTCTAATACTGGAGCAGGCCCAACCCTATCAATTAACCTTGCGGTAACAGTATTTATAGACTGAGCTAAAGCTTTTTTTAATGTCACATATCCTCCGTATTTTCCGCCAGAATTTTTTGGTGTCCAAGGTTTTAATAATCCATATTTTCCTGCAGGTATTGTATGTAATGTATTTGGTAAAGTATCGCAAGGCGACATATGCATTTGGTCTATAACAGTTGCATAAACAAAGGGTTTAAATGTGGAGCCTATTTGGCGTTTTCCACTTTTAACCATATCGTATTTAAAATATTTATAATTAATCCCCCCAACCCACGCTTTTACTTCACCTGTTTGAGGCGTCATAGACATTAGTGAAGCTTGTAAAACAGATTTATGATAACGAATAGAATCCATTGGAGTCATTAAAGTATCGATATTACCACTCCAAGCAAAAATTCGCATTTTGGTTTTTACATGAAAACTTTTTTCTATTTCTTTATTAGATTTTCCCTGTTTTTTCATCTCACGCCAACGATCACTACGTTTCATAGCAGATTTTAAAATCTGATCTATTTCTGGTTTTGTAACATCACGAAATGGAGCTAATTTATTTTTCTTGTTCTGTCTATCAAATTCTTTTTGAAGGTTTCGCATATGGGCATCTACTGCTGCTTCTGCATATTCTTGCATTTTTGAATCAATGGTCGTATATATTTTTAGCCCATCGCTGTAAATATTGTATTCTGATCCATCGGTTTTTGGATTCTCTTTAATCCAATCGTGCATAAATTTTCGTGCATATTCTCTAAAGTAGGTAGCTATTCCTTCGTTATGACCTTGTGGTGTAAAGGTTATTTCAAGCTCGGTTGCTTGAATAGAGTCTTTTACTTCTTCTGTAATATAATCGTATTTCGCCATTTGCCCCAACACTACATTACGTCTATTTCTAACACCAACAGGGTTTCGCACAGGATTATACAGCGAAGAATTTTTAAACATTCCTACTAAAACAGCAGATTCAGTGATGGTTAAATCTTTTGGTGCTTTATCAAAATAAATATTGGAAGCCGATTCAATACCAATTGCTTGGTTTAAAAAATCGTATTCATTAAAGTACATTGTCAGGATTTCTTCTTTAGTATAACGCTCTTCTAATCTGGTAGCTATGACCCACTCTTTCGATTTTTGAATGACTCTTCCAAAAATATTCCTAGAGGCATTTTCAGTAAAAAACAATTTTGATAATTGTTGGGTGATGGTACTTGCTCCACCTTTTGTTCCTAAATAAACAACTGCTCTAAGAGTTCCTTTAGCATCAATTCCTGAATGGTCAAAAAACCGAACATCTTCTGTAGCAATTAAAGCATTTATAAGATGTAGCGGAAGTTGATCGAACTGAACTGGTGTACGATTTTCTTTATAAAATTTCCCGAGGGTAACACCATCTGAACCTATGATTTCGGTAGCTAGGTTTTTTTCAGGATTTTCTAGACTTGTTTCATCTGGAAGTTTCCCAAATAATCCCCAAGAAGCAAATAAAAAGAAGAATATTAATAACAGTATCCCAATAGAAAATAATTTCCAGAATAGTTTTATAAACTTTCTATTTTTATTCGCTGGTTTTTTTGTAGTTTTTCTTTTTGTCATGGCTTACTCTTGGGTGGTTTCTTCCACACTAATTCCTATATCTGTGATTCCTTCTAAATTGCTAACGCCTTCCACATCACCATTATTGCGAACTGCTTGTGAGATACTAATTTTATAAATTCCGTTTTCGGAAAAAGAAACATTTTCTTTAAGCCATAATTTATTTTCTTTTATACTACCAATTCCTGTGCCAAGCCATGAACCATCTGGATTTGCCATTTTATATTCTAAGGTATCAGTAATTATTTTTCCGTGTGGAAAACCTATTTCAGCAATTAAAAATATATTATTGTATTTGTAATCATTAGTATTGCGAAGATTAATAAACAAATTATAGGTCTTTAATGAATCAAATTTAGGGAAATCAAATTTGATGATTTCCTCTTTACTCCACCCATTTGACAATGATTTATTTTGGCTGGAAATTATTTTAGAATCACAAGAAAAAAACAGTATAATCCCAATTAATACTACTAAATATCTAAGCATTTTTTTTAGGGTTTCTGTTACGGCTAGGGTTTTGATTTTTTGAATTACTTTGATTCTTATTCTGGTTTCTATTTTTATTTCGATTGTTTCTTCTTCGGTTGTTGTTTTGTTTTGGCTTGTCAAATCGTGTTAAACTATCTTGACCAACTACATTTTCATAAATTTTATTTTCTGAAACTTTTTCTTCAATAGCATRTTCTTCTAGACTCTGAACCTTATTACCTTTTTTGTTTAAAGCTATAATTTCATTGGCACTGTCAACACTTATTTGTATCCAAGTTGCTGCTTGATTTTCGTAACCATACCAAAGTATTCGTTTAAAAATATCTGTTTTTTGACAAACAGCTAGCCCTTTTTCGGTTTGTAGTTTAATATCGTTTTTTGGAAAATCTTTAAGAGCGTCCAAATAAGTATCTAACTCAWAATTTAAACAACATTTAAGTTTTCCACATTGCCCTGCTAGTTTTTGAGGATTTAAAGACAGTTGTTGGTAACGAGCTGCTGAGGTTTTTACCGATCTAAAATCGGTTAACCAAGTAGAACAACAAAGTTCACGACCACAAGATCCAATTCCTCCAAGGCGGGCTGCCTCTTGACGGAAGCCTACTTGTTTCATTTCAACTCTCGTACTAAAAGCACTGGCAAAATCTCTAATTAATTGTCTAAAATCTACGCGTTCTTCAGCCGTATAATAAAAGGTAGTTTTAGATCCGTCTCCTTGATATTCAATATCAGAAATCTTCATTTTAAGTCCTAAATGAATCGCAATTTCACGAGATCGTTTTTGTATTTCGGGTTCTTTGGCTCTTACTTTTTGCCAAATATCAATATCTTTTTGAGTTGCTTTTCTGTAGATTTTAGGAAGTTCATCAACGTTTTCGGTTTCCTTTTTCTTCTTCATTTGAACTTTAACCAATTCTCCTGTTAATGTTATAATCCCAATGTCGTGTCCCGATTGTACTTCAGTAGCCACCACATCTCCCATACAAAGGGAAAGGTTTTCGGAATTTTTGTAAAAATGTTTTCTTCCGTTTTTAAAACGAACCTCCACACCATTAAATGGTTCTTGATCTCCTGGCAAGGACATATTTGCTAACCAATCGAAAACCGTTAATTTATTACAACCATCAGATCCACAAGTACCATTATTCTTGCATCCTTTTGGTTGCCCATCAGCACCAGTACTACAGCTTATACAGCCCATAAATATTTTATATAAAGCTCTTAAATTATAAGAGACGAGGATTAAACTTCATAAAAACCGATCAGGATTTTATATAAGGAGTAAAGATATTAATTCTTAACAAACCTTCTTACCGTATTTTCGATTTTCTTATTTTCCTTTTGTGATACGAACAAAGAAATAGTACCTTAGCCTAAAACATTTTTAAAAAAAAGATTGAATTATGAGCAAAGAGAAAGAGGCAAAATTAAAAGCATTAAAACTTACTTTAGATAAATTAGATAAAACCTACGGAAAAGGAACCGTAATGAAAATGGGCGATGCCGTCGTTGAAGAAATGGAAGTTATTCCAACTGGATCTTTAGGACTGGACGTTGCATTAGGAGTTGGAGGATACCCAAGAGGAAGGGTTATTGAAATTTATGGACCGGAATCTTCGGGTAAAACAACCTTAACTTTACATGCAATTGCAGAAGCTCAAAAAAACGGAGGAATTGCAGCATTTATAGATGCAGAACATGCTTTTGATCGTTATTATGCTGAAAACCTAGGCGTAGATATTGAAAATTTAATTATTTCTCAACCCGATAATGGAGAACAAGCCCTTGAAATTACCGATAACTTAATTAGAAGTGGTGCGATAGATATTATTGTAATTGACTCGGTTGCAGCATTAACGCCAAAAAGTGAAATTGAAGGCGAAATGGGTGATTCAAAAATGGGCCTTCATGCTCGTTTAATGTCTCAAGCACTTCGTAAACTTACAGGTTCTATTAGTAAAACAAAATGTACGGTAATCTTTATTAACCAATTGCGTGAAAAAATTGGAGTGATGTTTGGAAACCCCGAAGTTACAACGGGAGGGAATGCACTTAAATTTTACTGTTCTGTTCGTTTAGATATTCGTCGTTCTACACAAATAAAAAATACCGACGGAGAAGTTCTTGGAAACAAAACCAGAGTAAAAGTGGTTAAAAACAAAGTGGCTCCACCTTTTAAATTGGTTGAGTTTGACATTATTTATGGAAAAGGAATTTCTAAAGTTGGTGAAATCATCGATTTAGGAGTTGATTTTGAAATTATCAAGAAAAGCGGATCTTGGTTTAGTTATGACGATACTAAATTAGGACAAGGAAGAGAAGCTGTAAAAACACTTCTTTTAGACAATCCTGAATTAATGGACGAATTAGAACAAAAAATAAAAGAAGCTATTGTTGAAAGCAAAAAATAGTTTTATTCCTCTACGCAACCTATTTGTTTATTAGGCATCTACCTTTCGTAGAAACCTTAATTATTATGGTTGCCTATTTATTTTGTTATATTTAGAATATCATTTTATAATAATTTTCGTTACTACGATTGACATTAGAAGAGCTCATATTAAAATGTAAGAAGCAGGATCTAAAAGCTCAAGGCGAGCTATACAAGAAATTTTCTGGTATATTATTTTCTGTTTGTCTTAAGTATTCTCCCAATTATCATGAGGCGGAGGATAGTTTGCAGGACGCATTCATTACCATTTTTAAAAGAATTGAGCAATTTAAAGGAAAAGGTTCTTTTGAAGGTTGGATGAAACGGGTTACCGTTAATACTGTACTTCAAAAATATCGTAAGCAAAAGGTATTTCAACTGACCAATGAAGAGCAACTGGAAGAAGAAGTTGTTGTTGAAGTAGAAGTTACTACCATACCATTGGATTATTTGTTGAAAATAGTTCAGGAATTACCAGATCGGTATCGCTTGGTGTTTACGATGTATGTGTTGGATAATTATACACACAAAGAAATTTCAGAATTGGTCGGAATCTCTGTTGGAACCTCAAAATCAAATTTAGCGAGAGCTAGAGGAATTTTAAAAACTAAAGTAGAAGCATTTCAACGAGAAGTTGATAAATAGTTAATTTGAGATACTCGTTTTCACGGGTAATTATGAGTAAAAATAAAAAAATAGACGATCTTTTTAAAGAGCAATTCAAAAACTTTGAAGCGACTCCTTCTCCTGACGTTTGGAATAATATTGAAGCCAAACTGAAGGAAGACGATGACCGCAAAGTAATTCCGTTATGGATTAAATTAGCTGGAGTTGCCGCTTTATTAGCTTTGTTGTTTACGGTTGGGGATTCAATTTTTAATTCTTCTTTAAATACTAATGCATCACCTATTGTTACTCAAGATGCTTCGGAAATAGAGAAGAATAAAACCAAAGAGAATTCATTAATTGAAACAGAATCGGTTTTAACAAATACTAATAAAAAGGTAGAAATTGCTTCGGAAGAAAATAAAACGGAATCTGATGTTGTTGAAAACACTTCAGAAGAAAAAACAAATCATAAATCTTCCATTCAAAAGAAAAATCAAGTTTCTAAAACAAGTGTTGCTTATGAAAATGACTTTCAAAAAAAATCAGATAAAAACAATACAGGAAGTCTAATTAAAAAACCTACAGAATCTTCTACTTCAGAAGAAACCGTAGTTGCAAATGAAACTATTTTAAAAAATGTTTCAGAAAGCGATACTAGTAGTTTTATTAAAAAAGAAACCGAAATCATCTCGTCAGAAAAAGAAGCGGTTGCCAACGAAAACAGTTTAGAAAACAGTACTATTTCAGAAAGAAACGAGATTGAAACTACCTTAAAAGAAGAAAATAAAAAATCTATTTTTGATGAAATCAATAAGACTTCAGAAGAAGAAGTTGCTGTTGTAACGGTAGATAATAAACCAGATTATCGTTGGGAAGTAGCTCCAAATGTTGGTCCAGTTTTTTATAATTCAATAGGTGAAGGTTCTTCAGTTGACCCTGCATTTGCTGACAATCCACAAAGTGGCGATGTTAATATTGCTTACGGAGTTCATATTGCTTATAACTTAAATAAACGGTTCAGTATCCGTACAGGAATTAGCAATGTTAATTTGGGTTATTCAACCTCTGGACTTGATCTTGGAACTGGGCCAGTAGCGGCTTCAACAAGTTATATAGATTATGACAAAAGAGGAAATGTAACGATTCCTGTAGATAAAGGAACCCTTGTTAATCAGAATCCAGATGGTGGTTTTGGGGAAATTACTCCTAAATCAACTTCAGGTGAAGTGGTTTTAAATCAGAAAATAAGTTATTACGAAATGCCAATAGAGTTAAAATATGCGCTCTTAAATAAAAAATTTGGAATAAATATTATAGGTGGATTTAGCACCTTATTATTAGGTGATAATGAGATTACTGTCGATGCGGGAGATTTTAATGAAGTATTAGGGGAAGCGAGTAATTTATCATCTCTCAGTTTTACAACTAACCTCGGATTGGGTTTTAATTATAGTTTTTCTAAAAAGTTAATGTTTAATATTGAACCTATGTTTAAGTATCAACTCAATCCATATACAGATTCGTCTGTCGAATTTAAGCCCTATTATATAGGTATTTATAGCGGCTTAAGTTTTAAATTTTAGTTTAAGTTTAAGTTAAGTTAGTTGGGTTTGTTGAAGAACAAACCTGTTAGAGAAAACCATCTTACGCCATAAGATGGTTTTTTTTATACTTTAAAGTGAAGGGTTTTCTAATTCGTTTAAAATAATTTCTCGGGTTTGCATTCTAAGCATCCGCTTGTCTTCCATTTTAAGTATTTTTGTTGGAATTAATCCGTGACATTTTACACGCATTTTCCCAGGTCCTCCACTAAAAAAAGTATAAGAAAATCGTTTTTTGTTATCGTGAAACGTCATTGGAGCAATTGGTATGTTATGTTCAATCGCTAGTCTAAAAGCACCATCTTTAAATTCATCTAACAAAATACTTTCATCGTCTGGTACGCCTCCCTCAGGAAAAATACAAACGCTATATCCTAAATTTAATTTCCGTTGAGCAGTATCAAAAACCGCTCTTCTGCTTTTTGGGTTATTCCGATCTACCAAGATACAAGTCCGTTTGTAAAAGAAACCAAACAATGGGATTTTACCCAATTCCTTCTTTCCAACAAACACAAAAGGACTTTTAGAAACATACAACATCAACATAATATCTGTCATAGAAGTATGATTAGCAACAAACATGTAACTCATCCCTTTTTTGTATTTCACTTCTCTTTTTACTACGGGTATAAAACCCATACCAAATAAAATAAAAATAGACCAGCCACGGGCCATTCTAAAAAACAACGGGTACCATTCTTCTTTTAAGATACTTATAATCAATATAGGAAGGAAAAATAATATATAAACAAACATAAGAATATGAAACCATATTCGGTAAAAGAGGATTGCTATGTTCTTTAAGATTTTCAAAACTTTTCAAAAGTAGCAATTTGAAGATAATCTAGGTCGTGTACTCAGGATAAAAAATTATATTTGTGAAAAATTATGTTTAATTATTAATTTAGGAAGCAAATTAACCTTGCTAAGTTTTAAAAAGATTCCTGCCTACGCAGGGAAGGATATGTCAAGAATTTTAACAGGAATACAAAGTACAGGAACTCCACATTTAGGAAACCTTTTGGGTGCAATTCTACCAGCAATTAAAATGGCTAACAACCCAAAAAACGAATCCTTTTTGTTTATAGCAGATATGCATTCGTTAACTCAAATTAAGGACGCTACAACTTTAAGAGAAAATACGTACAGCACAGCAGCAGCTTGGTTAGCTTTTGGCTTAGACATCAACAAAACAGTATTTTACAGACAAAGTGATGTCCCACAAACTACAGAGTTAACATGGTATTTAAGTTGTTTTTTTCCGTATCAACGTTTGACCTTAGCCCACTCTTTTAAAGACAAAGCAGATCGTTTAGAAGACGTAAATTCTGGTTTATTTATCTATCCAATGCTAATGGCGGCAGATATTCTTTTATATGATGCAGAAGTTGTTCCTGTTGGAAAAGATCAATTACAACATATAGAAATGACTCGCGATGTAGCTTCTCGTTTTCACGCAAAAATGGGAGAAACTTTTGTAGTTCCTGAAGCAAAAGTGCAAGAAAACACGATGTTAATTCCAGGAACAGATGGTTCAAAAATGAGTAAGTCTAAAAATAATATCATTAATATATTTTTAGCAGATAAAAAACTTCGGAAGCAAATTATGGGTATTAAAACCGATAGTACTCCTCTAGAAGAACCTAAAAATCCAGATACTTGTAACTGTTTTGCCTTCTATAAATTACTTGCTTCGGAAGAAGAAATAAAAGCAATGCGAGCAAATTATGAAGGAGGAAATTACGGTTATGGGCACGCCAAACAAGCTTTGTTTGAATTGATTATAGATAAATTTTCAGAACAAAGAACACGCTACAATCATTTTATGAAAAACCTTGACGAAATTGACAAAGCACTGGTAATTGGTGCTGAAAAAGCTACTGCTGTTGCGGATGAAGTTTTAACTCGAGTTCGGGAAAAATTAGGATATTAGCTTCGACCCTGCTCGGCTACCGAATTTCTCCCAAATACATGAATGAATAAGAATGGATAAGATCATATTAGAAGATAGGTTTACTACTCATCAAAAAATCACTTTTCTTATTTATATTGGTGCACCTTTTTTAATTGGAATCTTTTCATTACTAAAATTGAATTTAAACATTAAAGGCTTTTTAATATTGATGCTTTTATTAATTATTTATTCTTTTTTAATTTCAATTTCGTTTTCAAAAAGGGGGTTTCTGAAAATTAAATCCGATTTATATTTGGGGTTCTTTTTTTTTGGTAAATTATTTTTTAAAAAGAAAATAGACATTTCTAGAACGCCTAAAATAGCAATACTTAAGTTTAAAAAATCTCAAAAACTTGCTTGGTTCAGTGTTGCAAAACCAGATTTAGCAACAGAATTTAAGAGTTTTGAAATTAATATATTAAATAACAAACACACCAGACGAGAACCAATTATAATTTTAAAGGATGAAAAAAATGTTGACCCAGCAATATCCTTTTTAACTTCCAACTTCTCTTTGAAAAATGAAGTTTATAGTCCAGATTTTTATTGAAAAATTACTTAGCCCTTCTAAATATTAAATCAACTGAAACAACTTCCCTGGCAAAGGTCGAATTACTCCCTTTAATTCCATTGCCAATAAAATAGACGCTACTTTATAGGTAGGGATTTTACATTCTATCGCAATGATATCAAATAGCTCTTTGTCTTTATCTTTTAAATAATCGAAAATGTTTTTTTCCTCTTCAGTAAGATCAACAAACAGTTGTGTTTGTTGAGGTTTTGGTTTTTCTTCCAATTCCCAACCCAGCATATAAATTAAATCGGCAGCTGAAGTAAACAAATGTGCTTGCTGTGTTTTAATCAAATTATTACACCCTTGACTTTGAGAATCGGCAGCTCTTCCTGGCAATGCAAACACATCCCGATTATACGAATTAGCAATGTCGGCAGTTACTAAACTCCCTCCTTTTTCGGCTGATTCGATGACGATAGTTGCTTGAGACATCCCAGCTATAATCCGATTTCTTTTTAAAAAATTGTTTCTATCAAATGCATCACTACTCCAGAATTCGGTGATAAACCCTCCGTTTTTTTCTACTTTTGACATATACTTTTTATGAATTTTCGGATAGATTTGATTAAGTCCGTGAGCCAAACAAGCTACTGTTTGTAAATTATTGTCCAATGCTGCTTTATGTGCTGTAATATCAACTCCGTAAGCAAAACCTGAAATAATTACTGGATTTAATGGTGATAATTCTTCTACTAATTTTTCGCAGAATACTTTTCCGTACGTGGTGATTTTACGAGTACCAACGATGCTAATTATCTTTTTATTCTGTAGGTCTATATTTCCACTTTGGAAGTATAAAATGGGACCGTCAATACAATGTTTTAATCGTTCGGGGTAAGTTTTGTCTTGAAAATATGTCCATTTAATTTGATTGTTTTCAATAAAATTGATTTCTTCATCAGCCTGATCTAGTAGAATTTTTTCAGAAAGCTCCTTTAGTTTAAACAACCCAATTCCGTCAATTTTTAAAAGATTGGATTTCTTTTCCTTGAAAATCCCTTCCGCAGAACCCACTTTATTCAGTAGTTTTTTGGCTGAGGCATCTCCTAAATTTTGGACACGTTGCAATGCCAACGTATAACGCAATTCGGTTTTAGATAACATAGTTGAAATAATAAAAGGGGGAGACTATAAAAATAGTGTTTTTATCTGTTAATAAAAATATGAATTTAGAATTGTTTAAAAATTAAAAAAAGCTATATTTGTTAATATGCAATTATCCACTTACATAAACGATTTATTATACCGCTACGAATGTGTGATTATTCCTGGTTTTGGAGCTTTATTAACGCAGTATCATTCTGCCAAAATCAACTCAGAGTTACATACTTTTTACCCTCCTAGAAAAACGGTTTCGTTTAATAGACAGTTACAAACCAACGACGGATTGTTAGCAAACTATGTAGCTTCAGTTGWAAATTGTAGTTACGAAACAGCCCTTCAGAAAATTCGAAATTTTACTGGAAAATTATCGCTTCAGCTTTCTGAAAAGATACCCGTTTCATTACATAATATTGGTGAATTTCATTTAAATGAAGAAAATTCGGTTCAATTTACACCGTCTTCAAAACAAAATTTTAATACGGCAGTTTTTGGAATGACTTCTTTTGTTTCGCCTAAAGTATCGCGTGAAGTTTATAAAGAAAAGGTAGAAGCTTTAGAAGAAAAAGTGCCAATTTATATCACTCCAGAAAGACGTTCTAGACCTTATTTAAAATATGCTGCCATTGCTTTAGTGGCATTGTCTATTACTGGATTTGGCGGAATGAAAATCTACGAAGCTGGAGTAAAAAAGCAMAMTTTTNGCKGMGMAANAAAMRGCAAANANTKYMGTWGARNCAMNAGATTCAASAAGCMACYTTTGTGATTGAGAATCCGTTACCAACTTTAAACCTTACTTTTAAAAAGCAAACCGGAAAATACCATGTTGTTGCAGGTGCTTTTAGAATCGAAGAAAATGCAGATAAAAAAATGAATCAGCTTCGTGAACAAGGATTTACACCAACCGATTTAGGAGTCAACAAATACGGTCTTCATATAGTAGCTTATAGCAGTCACGAAAATAGATTAGAAGCCAAACAATCGCTTAGAGACGTTAAGAATTCTCAAAATAGAAGTGCTTGGTTGTTGGTAAAAGAAATGGAAAATTAATCTTCAATATACTAATTCAATTTATTTTTAAAATCCTTTTTAATAGCTTTTGCTTATTAAATTCTTATGGATTTATTTAACCAAAATTCTATACCAAATATTTTGCCTTTTGATGGCGAAGTAAATTACTACGGAACTGTTTTAAGCATAAAAAAAGCCCAAGAATACTATCAAAAATTATTAGAAAACATTCAATGGGAAAATGACAAAGCCATCATTTATGGAAAACTAATTGTCACCAAACGAAAAGTAGCTTGGTATGCCGAAAAACCTTTTGAATATACCTATTCTAAAACCACCAAAAAAGCTTTACCTTGGACTAAAGAGCTTCTTAAACTAAAAGAATTAGTGGAAGAAAAAACAGGAGAAACCTATAATTCTTGTCTTTTAAATTTATATCACGATGGCTCTGAAGGAATGGCATGGCACAGCGATGGCGAAAAAGACTTAAAAAAGAAAGGTGCTATTGGCTCTTTGAGTTTTGGAGCCGAACGTAAATTTTCCTTTAAACATAAAGTGAGTAACCAAACCGTTTCAATCGTATTAGAAAAAGGAAGTTTATTGGTAATGAAAGGAGAAACGCAGACTCATTGGATGCATCGCCTTCCGCCAACAACAAAAGTAAAAACACCAAGAATAAATTTGACTTTTAGAACGATAATAAAGTGATATTGTAGGTGATTACTTCAAAAAATAAATGACCTAAAAATCTAATACAAATCGTACTTTTGCAAAAAATTAAATTCAGATGATTTCAAGAAACCCAAATGAATCTCTCACAATTTTAACCGATATGGTATTGCCAAGCGAAACCAACCCAGTTGGCAATATGTTTGGTGGCGAATTATTAGCTCGTATGGATCGTGCTGCAGGCATTTCAGCCAGAAGACATTGCCGAAGAATTGTGACTACCGTTTCGGTAAATCACGTGGCTTTTAACAAAATGATTCCGTTGGGAAGTGTTGTAACCATTGAAGCCAAAGTTTCAAGAGCCTTTAAAAGTTCGATGGAGGTTTTTATGGATATTTGGATTGAAGATCGCGAAAGCGGAATGCGTAAAAAATCCAACGAAGGAATTTACACTTTTGTAGCCGTAGATGAATCTGGACAACCTGTTCCGGTTCCCCCAATTGTACCAGAAACAAAACTAGAAAAAGAACGCTTTGAAGCAGCTTTAAGAAGAAGGCAACTAAGTTTGGTGATTGCTGGAAAGATGAATCCTAAAGACGCCACCGAATTAAAGGCTTTGTTTTTTTCTTAAACCCCTTTAACTATTTAAATTATATTTTTCAAATTGTAAAGAGGTATATTTGAAGTTCTTCAGACTTTATTAATATAACTTAATATTCAATTATGAAAAAAATTACTTTTAAACCAACGCTCTTAATTCTTTCATTATTTTTATTTTCTCTGTCTTATGGGCAAAGTGAATACAACATTCAAATACAGGATGAGAATATAGAAATCCCAGAAAACATAAACACTTTCCAGTGGAACCAAATGCCAGAATCATCTCGTATTAATAATGGTTATATTGGATGGGTTCAATTTTTTGAAACTCCAACTCAAAATATACAGAATAATTTTAAGGCTAATAACCTTGAGTTAATTGAATATATCCCTAACAAGACATATTTATTTTATTTCCCAAATTCAACTTCTATTTCATTTCTAAAAAACAATGGAGTTCGTTCTATTGTTCCTGTTGATGGTCAATATAAACAGAGTTCCGATTTAAAGAATGGAATCATTGGAGATTGGGCATTAGAAGGAGATAATATATTAGTTACATTACAATTTTATAACTTTGTTTCTGTAGATTATGTCATTAATAATTTAATTGAAAAACAGATTTCTGTTAGGCAACAATATAAAGCATCCAATAATATTGATCTAGCTATTCCAAATAATTGTTTAGAAGAATTGTCTAATTTACCCTATGTAAAATGGATTGAAATTATTGTTGCTCCTTCCATAAAAGATGATACTCGTGGAAGAAGTTTACATAGATCTAGTAATTTAGATACCCAAACCGGAGCTGGAAGAAATTATACTGGAGCAGGTATTGGAGTTATGGTAAGAGATGATGGTATTGTAGGTCCACATATTGATTTTCAAGGAAGAATAGATAATTCTATGGCATCTGGAACGGGACAAACTCACGGTGATGGTGTTGCAGGAATTATGGCTGGAGCAGGGAATTTAAACCCTTCTATGAGAGGAATGGCAGCAGGCTCTGATGTTTATGTTGTAAACTATGCACCTAATTTTTTAGATGCTGCAACACAAAATTACATTAATAATGGTGATGTTCAAATTACCAATTCTTCATATAGTAATGGTTGTAATGCTGGTTACACTACTATTACACAAACAGTGGATACTCAAACAAAAGACATCCCAACCCTTTTACATGTTTTTTCAGCAGGAAACTCTAATAATAACGATTGTGGCTATGGAGCTGGTAATCAATGGGGAAATATAACCGGAGGTCATAAACAAGGTAAAAATGTAATTGCAACTGCAAATGTTTTCTTTGACGGAAGTCTGGTAAATTCAAGTAGTAGAGGGCCAGCACATGACGGAAGAATAAAGCCTGATATTGCTGCTAATGGACAAAATCAACAATCAACTACCGAAAACAATCAATATCAAAATTTTGGAGGAACCTCTGGTGCTGCTCCTGGAATTGCTGGAATCGCAGCTCAATTATATGAAGTCTATGGAGATGCAAATGGCGGAGCTTTACCTCAATCAGCATTGATTAAAGCTGCCTTGTTGAATACGGCTAATGAAGCTGGAAATATTGGTCCTGATTATAAGTTTGGTTGGGGAATTGTTAATGCCTTAAGAGCTGCAATGTTAATTGAAGACGGCAGGTATTTATCAGATAATATTTCTCAAGGAAACATAAATACTCATACTATTAATGTTCCTTCCGGAACTTCTCAAGTGAGGTTTATGGTGTATTGGAGTGACCCTGCTGCTGCATCGGGAGCAAGTCCTGCACTGGTAAACGATTTGGACTTAGTTGTTACCGACCCTGCTGCAAATACACACGAGCCTTGGATTTTAGACCCAACTCCTAATGCAATAACGTTAGACTTACCAGCTACTTTAGGACCAGATCATTTAAATAATGTAGAACAAGTTTTACTTAATAGTCCTACAGCTGGAAATTACGATATTGATATAACAGGCTTTAATGTCCCAATGGGACCTCAAGAATATTTCGTAGTTTATGAAATGATTTCAGAAGAGTTAACCATGACATATCCAAATGCTGGAGAATCATTTGCTCCAGGCGAAACAGAATCTTTGCACTGGGATGCTACTAATACGTCAGATGATTTTGTACTTGAATAYTCCACAGATAATGGTGGGTCTTGGAACCCAATTACTACCGTTTCTTCAACAACATCCACCTATGCCTGGAACATACCAAATACAATCACAGGAGAAGCTCTCGTAAGAGTTACTAGTGGTGCTTTTACTGATGTAAGTGATGGGGTTTTTTCTATAGCAAGATTAGCGACTAATGTAGAAGTATCACAAGTATGTCCAGATGAAGCTACTTTTTCCTGGAATTCAGTTCCAAACGCCGAATCTTACGATTTTTACATTTTAGGAAATACTTTTATGGATTTAATCGGAAATTCTACAACCACTTCTTTCACCTATTCTATAGCCAACCCTAATGATGAAATTTGGGCAGCGGTTATTGCTAAGAATGATACAGAAGGCTGGATAAGTAGAAGAACGATTGCAATATATCATCCTGGCGGRYTAGTTAACTGCTCATTAGCAGATGATTTGTCAGTAGAATCTATTAACAACGAMCCTACTGATTTTAATTTTATTTGTGATGCAACACCTGCAATAATTTCAGCAACAATTAGAAACACAGGAATTAATAGTCAAAGTAATTTTATTGTTTCTTACCAAATAGATAGTGAACCTGTTATTGAAGAAACATATACCGCAACTTTAAATTCTGGACAACAAGAAATTTTTGAATTCGCAACCGAAGCAGATATTACAACCGATGGGGAATATACTCTAGTTGTAAGAGTTGAACTTATTGGAGATTTAAATCCATCTAATGATGAAGCTATATTAGATTTTTATGCCGTTACACAAGCAACTTCATTAAATTTTGTTGAAGATTTTGAAACAAATGGTATGCCTCCTGCAGGATGGAATATTGAAAATCCTGATGATAGTACAACTTGGATTGAAAGAACTGGTGTAACTGGAGCAGATGGCAATGCAAGTGTAACTGCATTTATTGATAATTTTACTTATAATGCTCCTGGGCAAGAAGATATTGTCCAAACTGAAATATTTGACTTAAGCAATGCTTCTGTCCCTTCATTAACTTTTGATTTAGCAAAAGCACAATATTCTACCTCATTTTCAGATGCATTTAGAGTAGATATATCCATAGATTGTGGAGATACTTATACATCCATCTATGAAAAAAATGGATTAGATTTATCCACGGTAGGAGGTTATATTACTTCAAACTGGACTCCTAGTTCAGCTAATGATTGGAGAACAGAAACCATAGACTTAACTCCTTATGAAGGTGAAAATGTACTTTTTAAATTTGTAAATATTAACGGTTATGGAAATAGTACCTTCATAGATAATATTAATGTTTCTGCTGAATCACTTGGAGTAGAAGATAATGATTTATTGGGTATATCACTTTATCCTAATCCAAGTTCGGAATTAGTTTTTATAAAATTTGATTCTAATATTGGGGGGTATTTTGAAATTAATATTATAAACAGTCTTGGGCAAATTGTTGGGCAAATTGAAAAAAGATTAATCAATGGATCAGAAACTGCTTTTAATATTTCTAATTATAGTAGTGGAATCTATTTTATAAAAATAAAAGTTGATAATCATATAACTATAAAAAAACTTCTAATAAAATAAGAACGAATTTTGTATTTTGCTTAACAAGAGCTGTTTTAATTAACAGCTCTTGTTTTTTAATGGTAACCATTGTTACAAGAAATATGTACTCAATAATTTATTTTTGTCAAAAATGAAAAGCAATGTTTGGAAAGGGAACAAAGTTATATAGTATTTTTAAAATGAAATGTCCTCGATGCCAAGAAGGAGATTTTTACAAAGGGCATCCCTATATATATTCTACAATGGGCAGAGTAAAAGAGGAGTGTTCTGAATGTAACTTAAAATATAATATCGAACCTAGTTTTTACCACGGTTCGTATTATGTAACCTATGCTTTAGGTGTTGCTTTATTTGTTATTGTAGGTATTCTTACTTACTTATTAGTGCCAAATGTAGGACCAAAAACAATCCTAATTTCCACCTTTGTTTCTCTTGTAATACTATCTCCCTTATTTTATGCATTATCCAAAATTATATGGATTAATTTCTTTGTAAAATACGATAAAGGGATTTTAAAGAAAAGGTCGTAAATTTACCAACATGATTCAAGATTTAAAAAATAGCTACGGAGACCTTTTCGAAGATGCTTTACTTGCCGAAATAAACCAGTTTGGAACCTATAAAGATGTTCCCGAAGGATATAAATTAATAGAGATAGGGAATTATATAAAATCAATGCCATTATTAATAAGTGGTGCTATTAAAATCTTGCGAGATGATGATGATGGGGATGAATTATTACTTTATTTTTTAGAAAGTGGTGACACTTGTGCGATGACTTTAACTTGTTGTCTCGGAACCACAAAAAGTGAAATAAGAGCCATTGCAGAATTACCTACCAAACTCATCATGATTCCTATTGAAAAAATGGAAGAATGGACCGGAAAATACAAATCTTGGCGTAATTTTGTTTTTGAAAGTTATCATACTCGTTTAATGGAAATGCTTGAAACTATTGACAGTATTGCTTTCTTAAAAATGGATGAACGCTTGTTGAAATATTTAGGAGATAAATCTAAAATAAATAACGACGACACCATTTACAGTACTCATCAAGAGATTGCCTACGAACTCCATACTTCACGCGTAGTAATTTCTAGACTTTTAAAGAAACTCGAAAACCAAGGTAAAATCAAATTAAACCGAAATAATATTAAAATAATTTCGCTTTAATTTAATAGTGAAAAATCTTCTTTGAATTAAATTCAACTAGTTGTTTGTTAGCCTATTATATTATTAATAAATAAATAATACTTTTTAATCTTTTAATATTCAGTGTTTTGCTTTGTAACAAATGTTACTATGCAACCAATGTTACATAAGTATATTTAAGCTCTAATAAATACTTATGGATTTTATACTACAACCTTGGCCTTGGTATATCGCCGGTCCTTTAATCACATTCGTGATGTTTCTTCTGTTTTTCTTCGGAAAAAAATTCGGAGTTTCCTCAAACCTAGAAACAATTTGTGCCATTGGTGGTGCAGGAAAATTTGTCGATTTTTTTAAATTCGATTGGAAGAAAAACACTTGGAATTTGCTGTTTGTTCTAGGAACTATTATTGGAGGATTTATTTCTTATCAATATTTAACTCCCAATGAAACTGTTGCAATTAGCCAACAAACCATTCAAGATTTATCCGATCTTGGTTTTCAAAATTCAGGCGAACACTATTTACCAGACGAAATTTTTAGCATCAATACGATGTTCTCTTTAAAAGGGTTTATCATTTTAATCGGAGCAGGAATTCTCGTTGGATTCGGTTCGCGTTATGCTGGTGGTTGTACTTCGGGACACGCCATTGTAGGTTTGAGTAATTTTGAATTACCTTCCTTAATATCAGTAATTGGATTCTTCATTGGAGGATTAATTATGACTTGGTTTTTACTTCCACTAATCTTTTAAAACAAAACCCATGAAAAACATAAAATTTTTATTTATAGGTATTCTCTTCGGAATCGTTTTAAGCAAATCTGAAGTAATTTCTTGGTACCGAATTTTCGAAATGTTTAAGTTTCAATCCTTTCATATGTATGGAATTATTGGTTCAGCAGTAATGACAGGAATGGTGCTTTTTTACTTTTTTAATAAAGGAAGTATTAAAACTTTTCAAGGAGAAAAAATAAATATTGAACCCAAAAAGAAGGGTTTTTCTAGAAATATAATTGGCGGAACCATCTTCGGGTTGGGTTGGGCGCTTGCTGGCGCTTGTCCAGGACCTATGTTTATTTTATTAGGAAGAGGTGTTGCAGCAATCGTAGTTGTAATCATCGGAAGCCTAATGGGAGCCTTTTTATACCATGCCTTAAAAAGTAAATTGCCACATTAATAAGTGATTATTCACTAAATTGCAAGAACTGAAATATATATATAATTTAATAATAATAAAAGAATGAAGTACGGCTTTATTATTGACAACAGAAAATGTATAGGATGTCACGCTTGTACCACAGCTTGTAAATCGGAACACGACGTTCCAGTTGGTGTTAACAGAACTTATGTTAAGCAAGTTGAAAAAGGAGTTTTTCCCGATACCCGAAGAATTTTTTCCGTAATGCGTTGTAACCATTGTACCGATGCACCTTGTGTGACCATCTGTCCTGTGGAAGCATTGTACACACGTGATGATGGTATAGTAGATTTTGACAATAATCGTTGTATTGGTTGTAAATCCTGTATGCAAGCTTGTCCTTACGATGCTTTGTATATCGATCCAGATACGCAAACTGCTGCAAAATGTAACTATTGTGCGCATCGTGTAGATGTAGGTCGTGAACCTGCTTGTGTTACGGTTTGTCCAGAACATGCAATTATTGCAGGCGATATGGATAATCCAACTACAGAGATTTCACAATTACTGGCTAAACAACAAGTTAAAGTCCGTAAACCTGAAAAAGGAACGCAGCCTAACTTATTTTATATCGACGGTGATGATGCTTCTTTAAATCCTGAAGCTACAGACAAATCAGGGGATTGGTTATGGAATTCACAATCTCGTGGTGTAGGACACTTTGCAAAAGCTGCTGAAAAAATGATGCATACCAACGACGATATCGATTTATTACAAATGACGATTGATAACGAAATTGAAGCTGCCTATCAGAAAAAAGAAACAGAGAATCCAAATTATATCGATGTTCTAACCGGAAAAGCTCGTAGAGTTTATGATACTCCAGACAAAGGTATTCTTTGGGGTTGGGAAGTTTCAGCGTATGTAACTACAAAAGCAGTAGCAGCTGGAGCATTTTTAATTCCGTTTTTAGCAATGATACTGGGTTACGATTTATCCGGCACTACCAAATTATGGTCAGCTGGAATCTCATTAGTATTCTTGTCATTAACAGGATTATTCTTGGTAATGGATTTAGACAGACCCGACCGTTTCTTAAACGTATTACTACGACCACAATGGAATTCTTGGTTGGTAAAAGGTGGATATACCATTACGATTTTCGGATTATTAGTAACCATTTGGGGAGCAATGACCTATTTCGAAATTCAAACAGGAGAAACCGTTTTACTTTGGATCACTGCATTTTTCGCAGTGATGTTAGCCATCTATACTGCCTTCTTATTTGCACAAGCAAAAGGGCGTGATTTCTGGCAAAGCCCTTCATTGGCATTGCATATGTTAGTGCATAGTGTAATGGCAGGAGCAGCAATATTTGCTTTGGTATTATTGATTTCAGGAACAGAAGATTGGATGTCAATTTTAGGAATGGTGATGATTATCGCCTTATCAGTAAACTTATTTACAATGATTACTGAATTAACAATAACGCACCCAAGCACTTCAGCACATATGGTTGTAGAAATGATTACCAAAGGAAGATATAAAAACCTATTCTGGTTTGGAGTTGTGTTTGTAGGTAACGTATTACCTTTAGCATTGTTAGTATTAATGCCAAGTGCAATGACATTAACTGTTGCAGCAGTATTGATATTATTAGGAATATATGCTACTGAAAAGATTTGGGTRGAAGCTCCTCAAMGAGTGCCTTTAGCATAAAMTKAARMNCTTYGTGAAACTTCGTGGTTCTTTGTGAATCTTTGTGTTACAGMTATTTCACAAAGCTGCTCAAAGAAATCACAAAGGCACACAAAGAAAAGTTTAATTGACATTAAGTTATAAATGACAAGATTCCGTCCCGACAGTTCTCGGGATTTCGGAATGACAAAATAGAATAAATCGCAAATAAATATGGGCTACAARAAACCGTCTTTTATTGAAAACATAGCAGAAAAAATAGGAATCATTCCAAATCTGCACAAAGAAAAGTAYCARGAATTYGATGGCGATATGCGTCATTTTACCGATGMSGAAGTTGCTCAAATGTATGAGAATTTTCCACCACCAGAAAAGTGGGACAACTGGGTAGAATACGACCCAAAAGCGTGGCCGAAAAAGAAAAAAGTCACCTATCAAATTGTACCAACAACTTGTTTTAACTGTGAATCTGCYTGTGGATTAACAGCTTTTATCGACAAAGAAACTCAAGTRGTWAAAAAGTTTGAAGGRAATCCTCATCACCCAGGRAGTAGAGGTAGAAACTGTGCYAAAGGRCCAGCRACTRTYAATCAAATTACCGATCCAGAYCGTATTTTATATCCACTTAAAAGAAAAGGAAAACGTGGCGATGGAGGTTGGGAACGCATCACTTGGGATGAAGCTTTAGACACTATAGCAGCTCGAATTAGAAAAGCCATCAAAGAAGATCGGCACAACGAGATTGCGTATCACGTTGGTCGCCCAGGACACGAAAAATTTATGAACTGGATTCTTCAAGGTTGGGGAATTGATGGTCATAATTCGCATACCAACATCTGTTCTTCAGGAGCACGTTTTGGTTATAATATATGGTACGGTTACGACAGACCTTCTCCAGATCATTCTAATGCGAAATTCATTTTATTGATTTCTGCTCACTTGGAGTCTGGACATTATTTTAATCCACACGCACAGCGAATTATCGAAGGTAAAATGAAGGGTGCTAAGTTGGCAACGATGGATCCTAGATTATCAAATACGGCTTCAATGAGTGATTATTGGATGCCAACGTATCCAGGAACCGAAGCGGCTGTTTTATTAGCAATGGCGTTGATTATTTTGGAGGAAGGATTGTACAACAGAGAATATCTTGAAAATTGGACCAACTGGCAAGAATATTTAAGAGCATTGCATAGCGATAAGGAAGTTACTTTCGAAAATTACATCGCTGGAATGATCGAAGAATACAAAGAATTTACTCCAGAATATGCTGAAGAAGAATCAGGAGTAAAAGCAGCTACTATTGTTGAAATCGCACGATTAATTGGTGAAGCTGGAGAAAGGTTTGCATCCCATAACTGGCGTGCTGCAGGAGCTTCTAACCTTGGCGGTTGGGGCGTTGCACGTTGCTTACATTTCTTAACGGTATTAACTGGTGCCGTTGGTGCAAAAGGAGGAACTTCTCCAAATTCTTGGAATAAGTTTAGTCCTACGCAACCAAATCCTCCAAAACCACAAAAAGTTTGGAATGAGCTTCATTTCCCAAAAGAATATCCTTTAGCATTTTTTGAAATGAGTCAGTTATTACCTCATTTCCTAAAAGAAGGAAGAGGGAAAATGGATGTATATTTCTCTAGAGTATTTAATCCTGTCTGGACCTATCCTGATGGATTTACGTGGATGGAAATGTTTCAAGATGAAGATAAATTCGGACTGCATACCGCATTAACTCCAACGTGGAATGAAACTGCTTTTTATGCAGATTTTGTACTTCCTATGGGTTTAGCTTCCGAACGTCACGATATTAATTCTTATGCTACGCACGGAGGAACTTGGGTGGCATTCCGTCAACCTGTTTTAAGAGAAGCTGCACGTAGAAACGGAAAAGAAGTTGAATTTACCTACGAAGCAAATCCGGGAGAAGTTTGGGAAGAAGATGAATTCTGGATTGAATTATCTTGGCGAATTGACCCAGACGGAAGTATGGGAATCCGTAAACATTTTGAATCGCCATACCGACCAGGAGAAAAAATTAAAATTGGAGAATATTATCAATATATATTTGAACGTGTTCCAGGATTACCAAAAACAGCTAAAGCGGAAGGCTTGACAGAATTAGAATATATGCAAAAATACGGAACCTTCGAAATTGAAAAAGGAGAATCGTATAAAATGAATGAAACCCTATTAACGAAAGAACAATTGGAAGGTTCGGAAATTGATCCTGTTTCAGAAGTAGTTCGTAAAAACGGAAAAGATATTGGAGTAATGATTAACGGTGAAGCGATGGTCGGTTTCCCAACACCTTCTCGTAAAAACGAATTTTATTCACAAACAATGGTCGATTGGAAATGGCCAGAATATGCCGTTCCTCAATATTTAAAGAGTCATATTCATTTAGATAATTTAGATAAATCGAAAGGAGAATATGTGTTAGTACCTACGTTTAGACTTCCWRCATTAATTCACWCMMGATCWGGWAATGCWAARTGGTTGGTWGAAATMTCTAACCGAAATCCWATTTGGATGCATCCAGAAGATGCKGCWAAATGGGGWTTCAAAACKGGAGAYTTGGTAAAAATGAATACYGAYATYGGATATTTTATCGATAAAGTWTGGGTTACTCAAGGAATGAAACCTGGAGTGGTCGCTTGTTCGCATCATATTGGACGTTGGAGAAGACCTCAAGATAAAACAGGAAACCGTTGGGCAACCAATACCGTAAACATTGAAGGTGACGGGAAAGGTGGATGGAAAATGAACACCATTTCTGGAATTAAACCTTTTGAATCTGAAGATAAAGATTCAAAACGTATTTTCTGGAAAGATGGTGGTGTACATCAAAATATTACACACGCAGTTCATCCAGATCCTATTAGCGGAATGCATTGTTGGCATCAACGAGTTCGGATTGAAAAACCAGGACCAGAAGAAAACTATGGCGATATTTTTGTAGATACTAACAAGTCTCACGAAATATATAAAGAGTGGATGAAAATGACACGACCAGCACCAGGACCTAATGGAGAGCGAAGACCACTTTGGTTTAAACGAGCCTTTAGACCAGATGAATCTACTTATTATATTGATAAGAAGGAAGAGTAATTTTCTAAATTGACAACTATTTGTCTGTTCGAGCGCAGTCGAGAACTAATTGTTTTTTGATTAAAAAGGTTTCGACTGCGCTCAATCGACATAGAACTATAAGGTAAATGCTTCAAAAGATATTCCCATTTCTATTATGGCTTCCATTAGCAAAAAAATCGTGGAAAGATGATTTAATTGCCGGAATCACAGGAACTATTATTGTAATTCCGCAGGCTGTTGCATTTGCTATGATTGCTGGAATGCCTCCAATTTACGGGTTTTATACAGCAATGCTAACACCTGTTATTGCAGCTATTTTTGGATCATCCTATCATTTGGTTTCAGGTCCTACCACTACGAGTTCCATTGTTTTATATTCCATTATTAGTCAATATGTACATCCAGAAACAGATATTGAAGCTTTTGTTTCTTTAGCAATATTATTGTCGTTTATGGCGGGAGTTGTCAAACTTTTTATGGGTTTAGCAAGAATGGGTAAACTGGCAAGTTTTGTTTCAAATTCAGTGATTATTGGATTTTCAGCAGGAGCTGGAGTACTCATTGCCTTTAAACAATTAAAGCATATTTTCGGAATTGAAGTCCCTCAAGGAAGTTCTTTTTACAATATTGTAAGTTATATAATTTCACATATTTCTGAAACTAATTGGTATGCCTTAGGTGTTGGAATGATCACTTTAGGAATCGCTTTATTGATTCGGAAAATTAAAAAAATCTCCAAATTGTATATGTTGGCTGCGATGATTTTAGGGAGTCTTTTTGCGGTTTGGTTGGCTCGATATTCTATTCAGATAGAAACTGTAGGAACCATTCCTTCTAATTTGCCTCCATTTAGAATACCATCTTTTGACTATTCAGATATGCGAATGCTAACCACAGGAGCTATTATTTTAGCCACCTTAGGATTGGTGGAAGCTTCAGCAATTTCAAGATCAATTGCTTTACATACTCATCAAAAATTAAATACCAATCAGGAGTTTGTTTCACAAGGAATCTCGAACGTAGTATCGAGTTTCTTTTCTTGTTATACAAGTTCAGGTTCATTTACTCGGTCGAGTATAAATTATCAAGCAGGAGCTAAAACACCAATGGCTGCAGTTATTTCAGCAGCTGGATTGATGATTGTAGTGTTGCTTTTTGCAAAGTATGCAGCGTTTTTACCCAAGCCTGCAATGGGAGGAATAATATTATTGGTAGGTTACAATTTAATAGATTTTGAGCATATTAAAAAAATAATTAAAAGTGGAAAACGTKAMWYYMYMRTRKYKCTAGGNNNTTTTATTGGCACCTTATTTTTAGATTTWGATCAAGCTTTGATCATAGGGATCTTTATTTCTTTTTTCTTTTATATGGAAAGAACCTCCAAACCAAACATCGCAACGCTAGCTTTAAACAAAACCGGAAGGTTGATTAATATTATTCGTGATGAAAATGCGAAAGAATGTTCCAATTTAAAAATCTTGCGTATTGATGGATCTCTATATTTTGGGTCTATTGAAAAAATATCGGATTACTTTTCTAATTTATATGATCAAAATAAAACACAACATGTTTTAATAGCAGCAGATGGAATAAATTTCATCGATTTAGCAGCAGCCGAATGGTTGAGTAATGAAGTGTTAAATTGGCAAGAAAACAGAGGAGGCATTTATTTTGCTGGATTAAAATTGGTAAGCCAAGATGTACTTGAAAAAGGTGGATTTAAAGATGAAATCGGAAAGGGTATTTTCTTTAAAGATAAAAGAACCGCCATCGCAGAAATTCACAAAAAAATTGAAACTCCATGCAAGGCAAGAGCTTTCAAAGAGTGTGAAGGATAATAAAATCAAAACTTAATGTGCTAATTGTTACAAACAAAGCGAATTACATTTCTTAATTTTGCATTTTTAAAAAATCAATTTCTTTATATTTAAAATGAATTTAAAAAAATTCCTTCCCATACTAGATTGGCTTCCCAATTATAAAAAAGAATGGCTTAAAGGAGATATTAGTGCCGGACTTACCGTTGGTGTAATGCTAATTCCTCAAGGGATAGCCTATGCATTAATTGCAGGCTTACCTCCTATTTATGGTTTATATACGGCATTAATTCCGCAGATTGTATATGCAATTTTCGGAACTTCCAGACAATTAGCTGTTGGACCTGTTGCGATGGATTCGTTAATCGTTGCGGCAGGAGTTGCCACATTAGCACAAATTGGAACAGATCTTTTTGTAGAATTTGCTGTTCTTCTAGCATTTATGATGGGGATTCTTCAAATTGCCTTCGGAATGTTCCGTTTAGGGTTTTTAGTCAACTTTTTATCAAAACCAGTAATTAGTGGATTTACCTCAGCGGCTTCATTGATTATAGGATTAAGTCAGTTAAAGAATTTACTAGGAGTTGACATCGCAAGAAACAACCGATTACAAAACTTACTTGCTGAAGCATTTCAACATTTAGGAGAAATACATTGGTTAACATTTATTATTGGGACATTATCTATTTTAATAATCGTTCTAATAAAAAAATATGCGAGTAAAATTCCTGCTGCATTGGTAGTAGTAATTATTTCTATAGTAATAGTTAAACTGTTCCATTTAGACCAAATGGGAGTTGCTATTATTGGTGATATTCCAGAGGGATTACCTAGTTTCAGATTACCTCATTTCGATCAACAAATATTGACAGATTTAATGCCGATTGCATTAACCTTGGCGTTTATTGCTTTCTTAGAAGCTATTTCAGTAGCAAAAGCCGTAGAAACCAAACATCCAGAATACAAAGTGGTTCCCAATCAAGAATTAATTGCCTTAGGAATGGGGAATTTTATTGGCTCTTTCTTTCAGACCTATCCTGCAACGGGAGGATTTTCAAGAACTGCCGTAAACGAACAAGCCGAAGCAAAAACACAATTAGCTTCATTAATTTCAGCTGGAGTTGTAGCATTAACTTTATTGTTTTTAACACCTGTATTTTTCTATTTACCTAAAACGGTTTTAGCAGCAATTATTATGGTCGCCGTTTTTGGCTTGTTGGATTTTTCAGTTCCAAAACAATTATTAAAATTCTCAAAACGAGATTTAGTCATCTTAAATGTAACTTTAATAATTACTGCAACCGTTGGAATTAAAGAAGGAATATTTGTTGGTGTAGTCCTTTCTTTGGGGATGTTAATTTACAAAAGCACCAAACCCCATATTGCTATTTTAGGCAAGGTTCCCAATACTCATTTTTACCGAAACCGAAAACGTTTTAAAAATGTTGAAATAGATGAGGACATACTTATTATTCGATTCGATGCACAATTACATTTTGCAAATACTACTTATTTTAAGGATAAACTTCAGGAGTTCTCGGAATTTAAAGGTGACAAATTAAAACTTTTAATCATTGATGGAGAAAGCATTAACAGCTTGGACAGTAGTGCAATTTATGCTTTGATTGAAGTTTTAGAATACTTTAACAGAAAAAAAGTGACCATCGCTTTTACAGGATTAAAAGGACCGGTACGTGATAAAATGATTCTTTCAGGTTTTATGGAAAAAGCCAATGMAKRYKYRWWWKTWAWKMSWAWTCAAGAAGCAGTAGATTGGTATCAAACCGGACATCAAAAAGAAGATTTTGAAAAATATTTAAAGCAAAAAGATTCAAAAAAGAAGCTTTTCAAGAAATAATGTAACAAATGTTACTTTCTTAGTTTCAGAAATAATTTAGTTTAGTCCCTTAATATTAACAATTTAGAAAGATAAAAAGATGAAAGTAGAACAAATATTTACAGGATGCCTTGCAGAAATGGCTTATTATATTGAATCTAATGGAGAAGCAGCAATTGTTGACCCCTTAAGAGAAACAGAACCATATTTAAGAATGGCTGAAGCTGATGGTGCAAAAATAAAATACATCTTTTTAACTCACTTTCATGCAGATTTTGTTTCAGGTCAATATGACTTGGCTCAAAAAACTGGTGCTACAATTGTTTTTGGCCCAAATGCGAAAACTGAATATGAAATATATAATGGAACAGATGGTGAAGTTTTTAATATTGGAAATGGATCATTAACATTATTACATACTCCAGGACATACTATGGAGTCCTCCTCTTATTTAATTACAGATGAAGATGGAAATACACCCTGCGTTCTTACCGGTGATGCTTTGTTTATTGGAGATGTTGGTCGCCCAGATTTAGCAACTAAAGATGGTAGCTTAACAGAAGCTGATTTAGCTGGATTTTTATTCGATTCGCTTCGAAATAAAATTATGAAATTACCAGATGATATTATTATATATCCTAATCACGGAGCAGGATCTTCTTGTGGTAAAAACATGAGCTCAGAAACTTTTGATACTTTAGGAAACCAAAAGAAAACAAACTATGCTCTTAGAGCAGATATGACTAAAGAGGAATTTATTGATGAGGTAACAACTGGATTAAAACCACCACCACAATATTTTCCTAATAATGTTCGCATGAATAAATCTATCAATGTAAGTATTGATGAGGTTTTACATAAAGGATCAACACCTTTAGATGCAGCTACTTTTAAAGAAATGAGCGAGCAAAAAGATGTGTTGGTAATTGACACTAGAGCAAAAGAAACCTATTATGAAGAAGGAACCATTCCTGGTGCTTGGTATATTGGAGTTGACGGAAATTTTGCTCCTTGGGTAGGTGCTATTGTTAATGATATTAACCAAAAAATAATTTTCCTTGCAGACGATGAACTACGTGTTAACGAAATAGTTACTCGTTTTTCAAGAGTAGGTTATGACAATACTTTAGGGTATCTTAAAGGTGGTCTTGCTGAATGGAAAACACAAGGATATGATGTTGATAAAATCAGATCTGTTTCCGCTGCAAAATTTGTAGATATGCTTGGGGAAGGAAAAATAGAAAAAGCGGTTGATGTTCGTAAAGAAACCGAATATTTATCTGAGCATGTAGTAGGAGTTGAAAACTTCCCATTGGATTTTATTCATTCAAACTTTGCTGAAATAGACCCTTCTAAAGAATATTTCTTACACTGTGCTTCTGGGTATCGTTCATTAATTGCTGCTTCTATTTTTAAAGCAAACGGTGTAGAAAAAGTAACCGATGTTCGTGGAGGTTTTGAAGACATAAAGGAAACTAAAGCTCCACTATCCGATTTTGTTTGTCCAACAACGATGTTGTAATATTTATCCCCACAAATAAAATCAATTTAAAAAGCGGCAAATGCCGCTTTTTTTGCCCATTAACTCATTGTAACCAATGTTACTGCATACCTAACAGATACACTTTACTTTTGCACTGTAATAAAAACTAAAAAGGAATTATTAATGAAAATTGAACAGATTTATACCGGATGCTTAGCACACGCTGCTTACTATATTGAAAGCAATGGTGAGGCTGCAATTTTTGATCCTTTAAGAGAAGTACACCCTTATATTAATCGTTCAAAATTGGACGATGCGAAAATTAAATACGTTTTCGAAACTCATTTTCATGCTGATTTTGTGAGTGGTCACATCGATTTAATGAAAAAAACTGGTGCAAAAATTGTATTTGGCCCCAATGCAAATCCTAGTTATGAAACTATAATTGCTAAAGACAATCAGGTTTTTGAAATTGGCGATTACAAAATAAAAGTCCTTCATACGCCAGGTCATACGATGGAAAGCACTACTTATTTGGTGATCGATGAAAACGGAAAAGAACACGGTATCATCACAGGAGACACTCTTTTTATAGGTGATGTTGGAAGACCCGATTTAGCACAAGAATTAGTTTCAGATTTAACTGAAGAAATTCTTGCGGGACACCTGTACGATTCCCTTCGGAATAAAATAATGCCACTTAGTGACGATTTAATTGTATATCCAAATCACGGTGCCGGTTCTGCTTGTGGAAAAAACATGAGCACCGAAACCACCGATACTTTAGGGCATCAAAAAGAAGTTAATTACGCTTTACGAGCAGATATGACCAAAGAAGAATTTATTAAAGAAGTGTTAGACGGTTTGTCTGCTCCTCCTAAATATTTTCCTCAAAATGTAATGTTGAATATTAAGGGCTACGAGAGTTTCGATACTATAATGGAAAAAGGGAATACACCTATGTCTCCTGAAGCTTTTGAAATCGCAGCAAGTGAATCCAGTGCAATTATTATTGATGTTCGTCATCAACATGATTTTGCAAAAGGACATATTCCTAGCTCCATTTTTATCGGGTTAGATGGTGAATTTGCTCCTTGGGTTGGCGCTTTAATTGCCGATGTAAATCAGCCAATTTTATTAATTGCTCCCAACGGAAGAGAAAGTGAAGCTTTAACTAGACTTTCAAGAGTTGGATTTGACAATACTATTGGATTTTTACAAGGAGGTTTTGAAGCTTGGAAATCTGCTGGAATGGAATACGACAAGGTTACAACCATTTATGCAATGGACTTAAAAAATGCAATAGAACAGGAAAACGCTATTGTTTATGATGTTCGGAAAGAATCTGAATATCTTGCAGAACACGTAGAAGGAGCACAACATACTTGTTTAAGCACTTTAACCAATCACATTCCTGAATACCCTACATATAAAAAGTTCTACATTCATTGTGAAGGAGGTTATCGTTCTATGATTGCTTCTTCCATTTTAAAAAATAGAGGGATTCATAATTTAATTGATGTTGATGGTGGATATGAATCTATAAAAGAAGTAGGAATTCCATTAACAGACTATATTTGCCTTTCAACTTTAAAATAACTAAATGAAAAATATAAATCAACAAGAGTTTAGAGAATTAATTGCAAACGATGCTAATGCTGTTATCATCGATTGCAGGTCTGAATTTGAATGGAACGATGGTGTGATTGAAAATTCAAAATTAATCGACATTTTTGACTCTCATGGCTTTATGAATGAAGCCAATAAAATGGACAAAGAAAAGAACGTTTATGTTTACTGTCGAAGCGGTGTAAGAAGTGTTTCTGCTTGTCAAATACTTGAATCTATTGGTTTCAGTAATACTTATAATTTATTAGGAGGAATTATGAGCTGGCAAGGTAAAGTCGTAGTTCCTTCAAAAAAATAAAATCATTTCAAAAAAAGATGTTTAACAAGAAAATATCTATTGAAATAGAAAGAAATATACAATTTTATTGGTTGGTTAGTTAGTTAAGGAAGTGGCTTGTTTTATACGGCCACTTCCTTTCATTTTCAACTAAATATAGATACCTTTCGCATATAAATAATATTACATATGAAAAAATTATCAATACTATTATTATTCGTTTTAATGTCATTTGCAGCAACTTCACAAGAAGTTACAAATGCATTATTAAATACTGAAAACTTTAAAGAAGTTGTCATAGGAAAAGATGTTCAATTAGTAGACGTTCGTACTCCAGATGAATTTAATGCTGGAAAAATTGACGATGCCATTAATATCGATTATTTTGACCAGGAAACCTTTAAAAAAGAATTTGAAAAATTAGACAAAAACAAAGCAATCTATGTGTATTGTAAATCAGGACATAGAAGTCACGAATCTGCTGTATTATTAGAAAAAATGGGCTTCAAAGAAATTTATGACCTTGAGGGAGGATATCTTGCTTGGAGCGAAAAAAAATAGAATTTATGAACTCAACAATAGTAATTCAAAACTTAAAATGTGGTGGTTGTGCAAACACGATTACCACAAAAATCTCCACTTTAGAAAATGTAAGCAATGTGATAGTAGATGTAACAACATCATCGGTTTCATTTGATACAAATTCCGAAGAAGATATTGCTACAGTTAAAAACAAACTAACTGCTATTGGTTATCCTGCTGAAGGTGAGAACAACAATGTCATTTCAAAAGCGAAATCTTTTGTAAGTTGTGCTACAGGTAAAATGTCAAACTAAATATTTTAGAATTATGAAGACTCCTTTTTATTTTATTGCACTTATTTCATTAGTTCTTTTTTCTTCTTGTAAAAATGAAACGAAAGAAACCATAAGCGCTTCAGAAAAAGCAGCTGAAATTGAAGAAGCATCTTCAAAAATTGAGCCTTCTTATGCTCAAATTGGTTTGGATATGGCATTTTCAACCAAAGCTCAATTAGGAAAAAACCTAATGGGAACGATGAAGAAAAAGGGAACTAAAGAAGCTTTAAAATTTTGTAATGTGAGGGCGATACCATTAACAGATAGTATGGCTACGGTTCATCGTGCACGTATTAAAAGAGTTTCGGATAAAACCAGAAACCCAAATAATAAAGCAAATGAAACTGAATTAAAAAACATAGAAGCTTTTAAAAATGCCCTTGCTAATGGAGAACAAATCACTCCCATTTTAGAAACTAAAAACGATAGTATTTTTTTCTATTATCCGATTGTTACCAACGGAATGTGTCTTAAATGTCACGGAAATAAAGACAGCATTGATAAAGATGTTTTAGCAAGTTTAAATACGTTGTATCCAACTGATACTGCTTTGGATTATTCTGAAAATCAAGTACGAGGAATTTGGAGTATTCAATTTAAAGCTAAATAATTTGGTATGAGTAGTTTTTTTGAAATTACCGCCAGTAACCAACCTGTTTTAATCRATTTTTATGCCGAATGGTGTGGTCCTTGCAAAATGATGTCTCCTATTTTAAAAGATGTTAAAGAGACTATGGGTGATAAAATCAAGGTTTTAAAAATTGACATTGACAAAAACCAACGCCTCGCAACTGCCCTAAATGTAAAAGGCGTTCCTACTTTGGTTCTTTACAAAAATAGGAAGCTGCTCTGGCGACAATCTGGAGTGGTTCAGAAAAATGATATAATTTCAAAAATTAATGAATATCTTTAAGCATTAATTTTAACACTTATTACCCCGACCCTAAAGGGAGAATAATGTAGAAACTACATCTATTATAATAGTGTTACTACAAATTTATAATAATGCTTTTAGACGAAAAATTTTGGAATAGTAGATATCAAGATCAAAATACAGGTTGGGATTTGGGCATTATCTCTACGCCTTTAAAAGAATATTTTGACCAACTCAACAATAAAAACTTAAAAATATTAATTCCTGGTGGCGGAAATTCCTATGAAGCAGAATACCTTCATAATAAAGGATTCACAAATGTTTATGTGGTAGATTTATCGAAGACAGCTTTGGAAAACCTTCAAAAAAGAATTCCGAGTTTTCCAAAGGAGCATTTAATTCACGCTAATTTTTTTGAATTGGAAGAAACCTTCGACCTCATCATAGAACAAACTTTCTTTTGTGCTTTAAACCCTGAACTTAGACCACAATATGCCATAAAAATGAACGAGCTTTTACAAGCAAAAGGAAAGTTAGTTGGATTGTTATTTTGTGTTCCTTTGTTTATTGATCATCCTCCTTTTGGAGGAAATAAGGAGGAATACACTCCCTATTTCAAACCTTATTTTAATCTTGAAATTATAGAGCCTTGTTATAATTCGGTTTCAGAAAGAGCCAATCAAGAATTATTTATTAAATTCATAAAAAAATAATTTCATGATTGCAAAAGCCTTAGAAAACTATTTCCCAGACTTGGCTAAAATACCAGCATTAAAAGAAGAATTAATAGCGATTAGTAGCATTCATACTTTTGAAGCAGGAACGGTAATTTTAAAACAAGGTGGGTATATTAAAGTGATTCCCTTGTTAATTTCAGGTTTGGCAAAGGTGTTTAAAGAGGAAGCTGAAAACGGAAATGAAGTACTTTTATATTACATAAAACCGGGCGAAAGTTGTGCGATGTCTATGCTTACGCTTTTAAGAAACGATAAAAGTAAAATAAAAGCTGTGATTGAAGAAGATGCTGAGGTAGTGGTAATTCCCTCAGACAAAGCCTTAAAAATTGCACAGAAATATCCTGTTTGGAATGCATTTGTATATGAACTCATCAACCAAAAATACGATGAACTTTTAAACGTAGTAGAGATTTTAACCTTCTCTAACAAAGACAAACGCTTGTTGGAATACCTAAAAAAAGAAGCTAAATTAAAAGGAAGCAAAACTATAAAAACTACCCACCAGCATATTGCTTATGACTTGGGTTCGTCGCGAGAAGTGATTTCAAGATTGCTTAAAAAGATGGAAAATGAAGGATTGGTAAAACTTCGTCAAGGAGAAGTTGAAATTCTAAGCTAATAAAATTATGAATAAAAAAATATGCATTACCGGAGCCAGTAAAGGAATTGGTTTAGCAGAAGCAAAACTACTTTCAGAAAACAATGAACTTTTTTTACACGCTTCTAATAAATCTTCTTTTAAAGATACAAGCTTTAAAAACGCACATTTATTTGGTCAGGATTTTACAAACCTTGAAAATGTAGCTATTTTTGTTGAGGAACTAAAACAAAAGACAGATTCCTTAGATATTTTAGTAAATAATGCAGGTTTAATGTTTATTGAAAAATTCGCTGATTTTCTAGATAAAGACATCAACACCTTACTGACTTTAAACCTACACGCACAACTTTTAGTTACCAAAAAACTGATTCCTTTACTATTAAAAAGCAAGGATCCACATATTATTTTTATGTCCTCGATGTCTGCAAAAAACAGAATTATTGGAGAATCTGTTTACGCAGCAACCAAAGCAGGAATTATGCAATTTGCTCACGTTTTACGAAATGAATTGGCAGGAAAAATACGGGTTTCAACCATACACTCATGGGGTGTAAACACTTGGAACGATACCGAAGGAGCTGAAATATTATCTCCCGGAAGCATTGCCGAAACACTAGAATTTATCATTTCTAGAAAACGTCCTTTTTTAGTAGAATCTATAGATTTAGGTCACGAAGCACATTGGAATGGAGCTGCTGCTCCTTGGTCGCCGAAGTTATAAATCCTTCATAGAAAAATTACTTTTTTTTAACCAACAACGGAGTTTTTTGAACGACTATTCTTTCTGTATCTTGATCAAGAAGTTTGTAATCACTCATATTGCTTTTTTCTTTAGTAGAAGTATAAAACTGAAAAATGCAAACTAAAATTAATAAAACCCCAAAAACAATTGTTAGCATATTATCCCCAATACTTTTAACTTTTTCGTTTTTGCTCATAATGTGATTCCCTTAAGTTCAGCATTATCTAAATGAAGCAATTACCGAATGAATATTGTTTTCGAGGTTTTGAAATAAAATTTAGTTTGTTAGTGAAGTAAAACTACAAAAGCATTAAACTATGTGCAATACTCAATTTGAGTATTTTTTAAAATAAATGTGGGTTGGATTTAAAATAACGATGTAACTCTCCTGTAGAATTTAAATTAAATTTCTTTAAAATATTTCTCCTGTGTGTATCTACCGTATGTTTACTTATAAATAATTTTTCAGCAATTTCATTACTAGATTTATTCACCAAAAGAAGACGTATAACATCTCGTTCTCTATTACTAACAGCTTCTAATAAATATTGATTAGATAGATTGGTAAAAAAGAGCGTTTCGTATTCGTTTTTTTTATTTAAATATTTTGCAGATGCACAAATATCCATGTTATGACCTATGTCTAAAACGRTATAATGAGCTAATCCAATTATAGGTTTATTTGTTTCATCAAACTGCAATGGAGTGGTATTCTGGATAATATTTACATAGTTTTCTTTAGCATTTTTTATGCGATAATTCCAAGTATAGCTCATCTTGCTACGCTGCTCATTATTTAATTCGTTCATGGTAAACTCCATTAAAGCTTGTAAACTTTTTATCCATAAAGGAGTATCATCTGGATGAAATCTTTCCCAAAAATAATTCATACCATCAGCTAGCATATCACTATTTTCTAATCCTGTACAAGAAGTGAAGTTTTTACTTACGTATTCGAATTTTTGTAATGCAGTATTTGTAATGCAAAAAAAAGTGTTATTAAAAGGGAAGTAATAATCCAGCTCTATCAATTTCTTGATATGCTCTTTAATAGTAACATCTTCAAAAGTGTCGAAAATGTCTTTATAAATATGATCTATTTTTTTGCTATTCAAGCCTTTAGTAGTTTATTGCAATATAGCGAAAAATAAATAGTGAATTAATTTTACTTTCTTTTCCCAAACCCAGTAAAAAACTGTCCAACAAACCCTTTTGGGAAACTTTCTTCGTCAGGAAAACCTAATTCAATAGTGCCACTTTCCTCAGGAACATAATTGGTTTTAAAAATATAATCCCAGATACTAAGGCTAATTCCGTAGTTAATTCCTTGTGGTCTGTCTTTGGGTAACGCTTTTATATGATGGTACAAATGCATTACAGAGTTATTTAAAACATATTTAAACGGTCCCCAAGTAATTTTAATATTTGCGTGATTTAAATGTCCGATGGCTATGGCGATAAAATGAACGATATAAGCTTGTTCAGGTTCAAATCCACCCAAAATCATAACACCAAAAGTTTTTAATGGTTTGTAGAAAATGTTTTCCATCCAATGGTAACGTAAATGTGCTGCGAAACCCATTTCTTTTACGGAATGATGCACTTTATGAAATCGCCACAGAAATTCATATTTATGCAACAATACGTGTGTTAACCATTGTACAAAATCCAATACAATAAAGAAAACCAATAACTGAAGCCACATTGACCAATGTGAAATATCGAAAAGAGAGAAGCTTTTATTGGAGAGTCCCATTTCAGAAAAAAAGATTTCTAAAACTTTATAGATTCCACTGATAATGATTGAAAAAATAAAGAAGTTGAAAAACATATAAAATCCATCCAACCAAAAATCTTTTCGGATAATCGATTGATTTTTACGCCAAGGAAACGTAATTTCTAACAACCAAACAACTATTGATATAGTTATCAATCCCCAAAAATAATTGGCGTACCAAGGCACCTTAAATAAAATAGAATCCCAAGTCCAATTTAGGGTTCCTTGAAAAGCTTCGGTAAAAGCGGTTAGGTATTTTTCCATAAGATTATTCTTTTTGAATTACTAAAGTCGTCATAGAACGCAAATCATTAACATTTACAGTCTTAAAAATTTCAAGCATTTTAAATTGATGTTCGTTTTGTATTTCTGAAAATAGTGCTTTAGTTAATAAAAAACGAGTAGTACCATCCGGGAGCTTAAAAACACCTTCAGAAACTGGGATTATTTTATCTGCAATTCCAATGTTAGAAGCCACTCTAATAAATAAAGACCCTTTGGGTTTTAAAACTCTTAATAATTCAGAAAACATCATTTTAAAATGAGCTTTATCTTTTGCAAAATGAAGTACCGCATTACAAATAACATGATTAAAAAATTCATCTTCAAATTCCATTTTTTCAAGTGATGAAACTGAAAAATTGGCTTTTTGTTTGGAATACTTTCGTTTTAAATCTTCTATTTGTGTTTCATTTTGATCAATTCCGTAGATTTTAAAATCAGTATTATAAAACCAATGCGAATTTCTTCCACTTCCGCAGCCAGCATCTAAAATTGTTTCTGAAGAATGGAATCTATTTTTAAGAATTTGATCTATTAAATAGATGTCTGTACTTGCTAAAGTTTCTTTTATATTGCTTGTTTTCATTATCTTAGCGTTGTGACCTTTGTCACATGAATTAATAATTTCAATGTATATTTTTACACTATGAAATTAAGTAAAATAATTAAACTAATCTTGTCTTGTATTATTTGTATTGCAATCGTGACAGGAATTGTATTAATATTTAAATAACAAATCTTTTAAATCTAAAATTATGAAAAAAAACATGGGMKSYRCWGACMRMATKATYMGAMTWATWRNTNNTGCAATTRTTGYKRKAGTATTATATTATATGGGAACCATAAGCGGTACAATTGGTACAGTGTTATTAGTACTAGCAGGAGTTTTTTTATTGACAAGTTTTATTAATTTTTGTCCTTTATATACCTTCTTAGGAATTAATACTGGAAAAAATTAAAAATATTTTTAGTACTTTTGCATTCGAACCTGCTTTTAATTAATTGTTATTTATTAATTGATTTATAGTTGAATATTTAAAAATAATAACATTATTAGTGGGTTCTTTTTTTATTAAAATTCTTTAATTAGTAGTTTATCTACCATTCGGTTTTGTAACATTAGTTACCCTTGCATAGTTGAAATTTCTGTACTTTAGTAGAGTTAATTTTAAATAAACAACCAAAATGAGTTCACATCACCAAGTACTAGTAATAGGTGGAGGTACCGCAGGAATCATGGTCGCTTCTCAATTACAAAGAAATCACAAAAACATCAATGTAGGTTTAATAGAACCTGCAGATAAACATTATTACCAACCGGCTTACACTTTAGTTGGAGCGGGAACTTATGATTTTGATAAGTTAAGCAGATCGATGGCTTCCTTAATTCCAAAAGGAGTTACGTGGATTAAAGATTTTGCTACCGGGTTTAAACCTGAAGATAATACAGTGACCACTAAAAATAGTGGAGATATCACTTATGATTATTTAGTAGTTGCAGCAGGTATTGTTTACGATCATACCCTAGTTGAAGGTTTGTCTGAAGCAATAGATAAAGGAGTAGTTTGTAGTAATTATACCGACTCTAAACATGTTTGGAATGTAGTTAAAAACTTTAAAGGCGGTGTAGCATTATTTACACAACCAACAACCCCTATTAAATGTGGTGGAGCTCCTCAAAAAGCGTTGTATATGTCTGAAGATTATTTCAGAAAATCGGGTGTTCGTAAAGATTCTACTGTAGTATTTGCTACTAATGGTGGAGTGATTTTTGGTGTAAAACCAATTGCTGAAACATTAATGAATGTTATCGATAGAAAAGATATCAACGTTAAATTTGGTCATCAATTAGTAAAAATAGATGCTGATAAAAAAATTGCTTGGTATAAAATGGGTGATAATGTTTCTGAACACAATCACAAGGACATAAAAATTACAGAAGAGAATGGTTTAGTAGGAATTCATTATGATATGCTTCACTTAGCACCACCTCAAACGGCTCCTAAATTTATCCAAAACTCTTCATTAGTAAATGCAGAAGGTTGGGTAGATGTAGATATCCACACATTACAACATAAAAAATATTCAAATATTTTTAGTTTAGGTGATGCTGCTGCTTTACCAACTGCTAAAACAGGTGCTGCTGTAAGAAAACAAGCGCCTTTGGTAATTGATAATATTGTTAGTTTGATGAATAATAACACTGTAACTAACAAAAAATACAATGGTTATTCTTCTTGTCCTTTAGTTACTGGCTACGGTAAAATGGCTTTAGCTGAATTTGATTACGATAATAACTTTACTCCAGATCCAGGATTAAAACTGATGTTAATCTTTGATTCTTCAAAAGAACATTGGAGATTATGGATGTTGAAAAAATATATGCTCCCTTACTTATATTGGAATAAAATGATGCGAGGAAAAGAAGTTTAATTTTAATACTCTTTTTGAAACTGTCTAAGAAATAAATTGCCTTTTGAACACAATCGAAAATATTGTTAGTTAATAACAAAAAACTTTCGCCTGTGCTCAAGGAGACAAAAAATGTTTTTTAGACAGTTTTTTATTCTGACAATTATCATTTTAAATATGTTTTTTCAATAGTATATTTGAAAAATCTAATTACTAAAAATAATCATTATGTTAAGTCAATTCTTCCCTCTTTATAATTATAATATGGGCGTGGTTCTTATTGGTGTTTTTGCACTAGTTTGTGTCGCTCTTGTAGTTATGCTGGTTTCTTTTATAGATAGTGGAAAAAAGAAAAAGTAACCGTTATAAATAAAATTATTCTTCTTAACAATTTTCTTATTTAAAATAAGAAAAACTCCTTTCTTCTATGTAACAAAAGTAGCACAACCGTGTATCTAAAGTTACTGTAAACTTTTATTTGTTCTTGTAATTTTGCAAAAATTATTAATGACAAATAAGATGAAATATTTATATACACTCACTTTTGGATTGTTTTTATTTTCTGCTAGTATTAAAGCCCAGGAAGTAAGATCCATTTCAAAATCGGAAGTATTATCGAAGGTTTTAGAAGAGAACACTTCGATTAAGATTTCGGAGCAAGAGTTTTTAAAAGCTCGTGCCGAATACCGACAGACAAATTCGGTTTTCTTGCCAAGTGTGAATGCTTCCCATTCGGGTATTGCAACCACCAACCCCTTAATGGCATTTGGGACTAAATTAAATCAAGGGATTTTAACTCCTGAAGATTTTAACCCCGACTTATTAAATAATCCAAATGAAGTAACCGGATTTGCAACCAGGTTTGAAGTTCAACAACCATTAATCAATCTTGATGGTTTTTACCAACGGAAGGCGGCAAAAAACAAAATGGACGCGGTAGAATTACAGTCGCTTCGTACTAGAGATTACTTAACTTTTGAAGTTGAAAAAGCGTATATGCAATTGCAATTAGCTTATAAAGCGGTGGAAGTTTTAGAAAAAACGGAAGAAGCAGTTCTCGAAAACAAAAAAATTGCCGAAAACAGTTTTAAACAAGGCTACCTTCAAAGAGCCGATGTTCTTTCGGTAGATGTTCGGGTGAGCGAAGTTCAAAATCAGTTGCAATCTGCAAAAAGCAATGTGCAAAATGCTTCCGATTATCTAAAGTTTCTTATGAATGAAAAAGAGGAGGCTACCTTGATGCCTTCAGATGAGTTAACTGTGGCGAATATTTCGGATGCTTCCGAAGTAACTATTTCCGAAGAACGACTAGATATCAAAGCAATGCAATTAACGACTGAAGCCTACGAGTCGCTTTACAAAGCAAATAAAATGGCTTTTTTACCTCGTTTAAATGCTTTTGGAAGTTACGAATTGTACGATGAAAAAATATTTCAAGGAAGTGCAAGTGGATATTTAGTAGGCGCTCAATTAAACTGGAATTTATTTGATGGTTATAAAAACGTCGGAAAAACACAACAAAGCAAGGCTCAATACGACCAATCGATGTTGGAATACGAACAATATGTTTCGCAAAGCAACTTGGATTTAAACAAAGCTAAACGAATGGTTTCGGATGCAGAAAACAAGCTAAAATTAACCAGTTTGGCATTGGAACAATCCAAAGAATCATTACGAATTAGAACCAATAGATTTAAAGAAGGATTGGAAAAAACAACCGATTTATTATTGGCAGAATCTCAATACGCACAAAAACAATTACAATATTATCAAACCATTTTTGAATACAATTACGCATTTCAATACCTACAATTTTTAACCAAAGAATAATAAAGAACAATTAATATGAAAAAATATATTACACTTTTAGTTTTAAGTTTCGCACTCGTGAGTTGTGGAAGCGATGACAAAAAAGAGGCCGTTAATAATACGCCGGCAATTGCTGTAAAAGTAAGCTCGGTAAATGCAGAAAATAACAGTCCGTTTTTTACAGCTAGTGGAAAAATTAAAGCCACCAATCAGATTACATTAAGTACTCGTAGCAGCGGGTATGTAGATAAAATATACGTAAAAGTGGGTGATAAAGTAGCTAAAGGAAAACTACTTTTATCTATTAATAACACCGATTTACAAGCAAAACGCGCTCAGGTAAATGCCAATATTACCCAAGCACAAGCTGCCTATCATATAGCTGAAAAAGATTACAATCGTTTTAAAAATTTATTTGCTGATAATTCTGCTTCTCAAAAAGAAATGGATGATATGACCGCAAATTTCGAAATGGCAAAAGCACGTTTAGAAGCTGCCAACCAAATGAAAAACGAAATCAATGCGCAGTTTAAATATGTAAATATTACTGCTCCTTTTAGTGGTGTTATTACCAGTAAGTTTATTGAAGAAGGTGATTTAGCCAATCCTGGAATGCCTTTAATTGCAGTAGAAGCTCCTTCACTTTTTGAAGTTTCTTTATCGGTTCCTGAAACAGATATTTCTCAAATAAAATCAGGGATGAAAGTGGATGTTTTAGTAAAATCTATCCATCAGACTATAAAAGGTGAAGTTACCGAAGTAAGTACTTCCGCAATAAATACGGGAGGTCAATACCTGATTAAAGTTACTTTAGAAAAAACAGACGCTAACATTTTATCGGGAATGTACACTACGGTAAAGTTTCCGAATAAAAGAAAATCGGCAACTAATTATGTGTTGATTCCACAAGAAGTAATTGTAAAAAACGGTCAGCTTAAAGGAATTTATACGGTAAGTTCTACGAACACAGCCATTTTACGTTGGTTGCGTTTAGGAAAAACATACGGAGATCAAGTAGAAGTATTGTCTGGATTAAATTCCGAAGAACAATACATTGTTTCTGCGGAAGGAAAATTATATAACGGCGTTAAAGTGTCTATAAAATAACTAAAATATGAAAGAAGGATTAGCAGGTAAAATAGCCAAGAGCTTTATAGGCTCTAAGCTTACAGTACTTCTAATGATCGTGTTTATGGTTATTGGAGTCTATAGTTCGTTTTTAATTCCAAGGGAAGAGGAACCACAAATTGATGTACCAATGGCAGATATTTTTGTTGGTTATCCAGGTGCAAGTCCTTCCGAAGTGGAGTCGAGAGTCGTAAAACCTTTGGAGAAATTAATCTCGAATATCAAAGGAGTTGAATATGTGTATTCCACTTCTATGAAGGAACAAGGAATGGTCATCGTACAGTTTTATGTGGGCGAAGACATTGAGCGTTCCTTCGTGAAATTATACAACGAGATTAATAAACATATGGATATTATGCCGGAAGGCGTAACATTTCCGTTGGTAAAAACTCGTGCGATTGATGATGTTCCGGTACTCGGATTAACACTTTGGAGTGAAAATTACGACGATTATCAATTAAATTTAATAGCACAAGAGCTATCTAATGAAATTGAAAAAGTAACTGATGTCTCTATTACCAAACGAATTGGAGGGCGTGATCGTCAGCTTCGAGTGGTTTTAGATAAAGATAAAATGGCGGAAAGCGGATTGGATTTCCTTTCTATTTCACGAATGATTAAAGCGAACAACCAACAATTAAGTTCGGGAAGTTTTAATAAAAGTGACACGGAATTTTTAGTAAATACCGGAGACTTTTTAAGTTCTGTAGAAGATGTAGAAAACTTGGTAGTTGGTGTTCAACAAGGACAACCAATTTATCTGAAGCAGATTGCAACCATTTTAGATGGGCCAGAAATCTCTAAAGATTATGTGGCTTTAGGCTTCGGACAAGCAAGTGCAAAATCATCAGAATATAATGGAGAATATCCAGCAGTGACTATTTCAGTAGCAAAAAGAAAAGGTGCCGATGCGATGAAAGTGTCCAGCGTTATTTTAGATAAAGTAGCACATTTAAAAACGACTTTAATTCCTGATGACGTTCACGTAGAAGTAACAAGAAACTACGGAGAAACAGCTTCGCAAAAAGTATCAGAATTACTTTTACATTTATTCGGTTCAATCTTGGCGGTTACTTTAGTGGTAATGCTTGCGATGGGATGGCGTGGAGGATTGGTCGTGTTTTTATCCGTGCCAATTACATTTGCATTGACCTTATTGAGTTACTATATGCTCGATTATACGCTTAATAGAATTACGCTGTTTGCGTTGGTTTTCGTAACAGGAATTGTCGTCGATGACTCCATTATTATTGCCGAAAATATGCACCGGCATTTTAAGATGAAACGCTTGCCTTTTAAACAAGCAGCTTTATATGCAATTAATGAAGTTGGAAATCCGACTATTTTGGCAACCTTTACGGTAATTGCTTCGGTATTACCAATGGCTTTTGTATCGGGATTAATGGGTCCTTATATGGCGCCAATGCCAATTGGAGCTTCAATTGCAATGATCCTTTCTTTATTTGTTGCCTTGACAATTACTCCTTATTTAGGGTTTATTTTTCTTCGTGAAAAAGATAAAAAAGGAGCTAATAAAAAGAAAGTACACAAAGAGTTAGAAGAAACTGTCATCTATAAAATCTACAATAAATTTGAATCTCCATTAATTGAAAAACCTAAAGTTAGATGGGTGTTTTTAGGAGGAACTTTCTTGGTATTGTTTGCAACTATGGGATTGTTTTTTAACAATTCGGTTGCCGTAAAAATGCTTCCTTTTGATAATAAAAATGAATTCCAAGTAGTCATCGATATGCCTGAAGGAACCACTTTAGAACGTACCGCAGTGGTTGCTAAAGAGATTTCACAATACTTAGCGCAACAACCTGAAGTGGTTAATTATCAAAGTTATGTGGGTGCTTCGGCTCCAATTACCTTTAATGGTTTGGTTCGTCATTATGACCTTCGTGGAGGAAGTTATATGGCCGATATCCAAGTGAATTTAACAGACAAACACGATCGTAAAGCACAAAGTCACGAGATAGCTAGTTCGGTTAGACCAGAAATTCAGAAAATAGCAGCAAAGTATAATGCCAATGTAAAAATTGTGGAAGTTCCACCAGGACCTCCGGTGCTTTCAACTATTGTGGCTGAAATTTACGGACCTGATTATGAAACTCAAATCGATGTTGCGAATCAGCTTCAGAATATCTTAAAAAACACCGACGATGTGGTGGATGTAGATTGGATGGTAGAAGCAGATCAAACCGAATATAAATTCATCATCGATAAGGAGAAAGCAATTTTATATGGTGTAACACCTCAGCAAATTGCTCATACGATGAATATGGCGCTTTCAGAAAGAGTGATTACCAATTTATACGATGAAAATGCTGCTAAACAAGTAGGGTTGATATTAGCTTTAGATGAATCTGAAAAGTCTTCTATAAGTGATATTTCACAGCTAAAAATCCTTTCAAAACAAGGAACATTAATTACGATTGGTGATTTGGTGGATATCAAAGAAACTATTCGTGAAAAGAATATTTTTAGAAAGAATCAAAAACGTGTCGTTTATGTAACGGCAGATATGGCGGGCGAATTAGAAAGTCCTGTATATGCAATTTTAGGAATGACTGACAAGCTGAAAGAAATCAAACTTCCTGCAGGATATACCTTAGATGAATTATACCTTTCTCAACCTGATTACGAAGATAATTACACCATTAAATGGGATGGAGAATGGCAAATTACATTGGAAGTATTTAGAGATTTAGGAATGGCGTTTTTAGTCGCAATTATCTTTATTTACATTCTAATTGTAGGATGGTTTCAAAGTTTTAAAGCTCCGATGGTGATGATGGTGGCGATTCCACTTTCCTTAATCGGAATTATTTTAGGACACTGGATGATGGACGCATTTTTTACAGCAACATCCTTTATCGGTATGATTGCCCTTGCAGGAATTATGGTTAGAAACTCGGTCTTGTTAATTGACTTTATCAATTTACGTTTAGCGGAAGGAGTTCCATTGAAAAAAGCAGTAATTGAAGCAGGAGCCGTACGAACCACACCTATTTTACTAACCGCTGGAACGGTAGTAATTGGAGCATTTGTTATATTATTTGATCCGATTTTCCAAGGATTAGCAATCTCGTTAATGGGAGGAACTATCGTATCGACCGTACTAACTTTATTGGTAGTGCCGTTGGTATATTATTTAATTGAAAGAAAGAATTATAAGTAAAAATAAAATTTGTCATTCAGAAGGAGGTACGAATGAAGAATCTCAAAGTAAGATAAGATTCTTCGCTACGCTCTGAATGACAAAGAATAAATACACAAACACATGAAACTAGTAATGATAACAGCAGTAGATGAGTATCACAACGATATTCTTCAATTATTAAAAGAAGCCGATATCAATAACTTTAGTGAATCTGGAATTGATGGCTATAAAAATATCCCAGCTGTATTAACGGGATCTAATTGGTTTGCTGCCAATAAAGGAGCGACAAACTCCATCCTATTGTTTTCATTTAATACCGAAGAAAAAATCAACAAGCTTTTTGACCTCATCAAAGAATACAATAGCAATTTGGAAACCAATAATCCGATAAGAGCGATTATGTTACCTATTGAAAAACATATTTAAAAAAGATTTAAGACCGCCCCGATAACTATCGGAACTAAACGACGTATGAAATATGACTCGTTTTTGTTAACAGAATAACATTAAAAATTATGATTAATAGATTTATTAAAGCCATTGCAGGAGCCTTTATAATAATTAGTGCATTATTAGCAATGTATGTAAACATCAATTGGCTTTGGTTTACCATTTTTGTTGGAGCCAACTTATTGCAATCTTCCTTTACTAAATGGTGTTTGATGGAAGATATTTTAAAGAAATTAGGTGTTAAAGATTCTGAAGGGGGTAGTTGTTGTTAATTTTATAAAATATTTTCGATAGCAAAAAGAATAAGTATTATTAAGATTAAAAAACCGATTAATAAAACTGTTTTTTTTAACATCTTTTTTTTATCTTCAATATCAGGAACAGTAATAGTTTCTGTGCTAGCCTGAATATTATTTTCAATAACAATACAATCTATTTTTTTTGCATCTGTATCTAATAAAAAATATCTAATCCCTCCTGAAATATCAGGTTGTTCATTAAGTTCTGAATAAAACATAATATCTTTCTTGATTAATTCTGTTTCAAAAACGATACTATCTTTTAACAAAACATATAATTTAAAATGAGGTTTGTGTTTTATTTTAAAACTAGAATTTGGAATTTGGATCATTAGAATTTTAAAATTTATATCTTATAAACTCAACTAGCAGGTTTCAATTTTTATTATAATTGACTAAAAACTTTAAAATTGTCTTGCCACCCCCATTTAGATTTTGGGGATAAATACCTTAGGTAAACAGAGATTCAAAAGGAGAAACGAAACGGATCGTTTTAGAATTAATCGCCACCCCACGAAGTTTTAGTATAAAAAGATTAACGAGTGTTCGGAGAAAAAGGAAGAAACGGATCGTTAAAGTTTTGAGCTAAAATTAAACTTTCTCCACTCACCACCCCGATTTCGATTTTGGGCATAAAAAAAGGTAAACAAGTGTTCACCTTTTTTTGCCCCAAATCTACCATGAACTTAACCTACTTATGCTATGGTATTAGTCAAATATAAACTTAAAATTGAATATAGAAGCAAGTGTTTTCCTACTTTTAGATAAACTTAATCAAATACTCGTTAAAAAACACACTAAAAGATAAAATGCACTAAATTTTAACATTATACGTAGAAATATACCGCCATAAAATGACAAAAACTTCCAATTAAAACGAAGATATGGAAGATTATATGGTTAAATTTCAGCTTATTAATGCTGTATAAAATCGCTCCAACGGTATAGGAAACTCCTCCCCAAACCAACCATAATAATCCTTCTGATGCTAAATTGGCAATTAAAGGTTTTATAGCAAATACAATCATCCAACCCATTAACACATAAGCAATGGTGGAAGCTTTTTCGTATTTTCCTGTATAAAAAAGTTTTAAGATAACTCCAGCTATGGCAATCCCCCAAGAGATTCCGAATAAAACCCAGCCCAAAGTTCCGTTTAGAGTAACTAAGGTAAATGGAGTGTAACTACCGGCAATCAAAACATAAATAGAAGCGTGATCAAAAATATTTAACCGCTTACGTATTACTGGATCTTTTGCATTATGGAATATAGTGGAAGCAGTGTATAAAACAATCATACTAACTCCAAAAATACTGAAACTTACTATTCGCCAAGGACTTCCGTCTATGGATGCTTTTACGACCAATAAAACCAGGGCTGCGATGCTTAATAGTAATCCAAATCCGTGTGAATACACATTGAGTTTTTCCTCTAAAGGTTCGTAGGATTTAGGGTCTTTTTTAGGCTTCATTTAAAGAAGTGATTTCTTTAAGAACGTTTTTTAATTCACTTTCTTTTTGAGTACCTATTAAAAATTTCGAACCGTTTTTCATTTCGATCGCTAAACCTATTTTTCCTTTGGTGTTATAAACCGTTCCGTAGGGAGTCCAAAACCGAATGCCCCAACCACCTACAAAACCATAATTAACAATTTTTGTTTCTGAAATGTCTTCCCATTTCACATTGTTTGAAGCTAAGGGAAAGAATGTAAAACTAATTTCTTCGGAAGTGATTTTCGTTTTTAACTGAAGGAAATAAAAGAAAGCGATTAACAAATAAATGAATACAGAAAACAGAATCAGCCCAACATTAGACATCGGTTTTGAACCAAACTCTTCGCCAATAATTAGTTGCTTGTAAATCCCGATGATAGGAATCAGCCCAAAACCAATCATCAAAACCCATAACCACCATTGTGTAAATTTTTGTTTTTCTGTAAAGAGAGGTTTCATTTAAATAATTAAAATTGAGGTTTCGACTGCACTTCGACTCCGCTCAGTGACCAAATTCGAACAGACATAAAATTAATAAGCTCTTTCTGGGTTTCCTTCTACAAAATTTATAAATGCTTTATTTACTACTCGATTTCCTCCCGGAGTTGGGTAATCGCCCGTAAAATACCAATCGCCTAAATTATCTGGACAGGCTTTATGTAAATCGTCCACCGATTGAAAAATCACTTTCACTTTGGAAGTAATACTTTCATCACTAATTATTTCAGCTACTTTATCCGAAATTTCTTCATCTGTAAATGGAGCGTATAATTCTTTTACGTGATTGATTTGTTTGGTATCAGGGTCACCTTGTTGTGCCTTACATTTTTTATAAATAGCATCAACAATATTTTCGGTTCCGCGATCTTTATGAAGTCCTAATGCTGCCTGAAAAGCCACTAATCCTTCCAATCGTGCCATATCAATTCCATAACAATCGGGATAGCGAATTTGAGGTGCCGAAGAAACTACTACAATTTGTTTTGGATTTAATCGATCTAACATTTTAAGAATACTTTTCTTTAAAGTAGTTCCTCGAACAATACTATCGTCGATGATTACCAAGTTATCATCTGGTCTAACTACGCCATAAGTGACATCGTACACGTGAGCTACTAAATCGTCCCGACTGCTATCTTCGGTAATAAAAGTTCGAAGTTTTACGTCTTTAATAGCAATTTTTTCGGTTCTAATTTTATGTGATAGGATTTCCTGAAGACGTTCGTTAGTCAAGCCTTCTTTTTCTTCAAGAATGGTATCGTTTTTCTGTTTGTTCAGTTCATCTTGTGCAGCTTCTAACATTCCGTAGAAAGAAGTTTCAGCTGTATTTGGAATGAATGAAAAGACGGTGTTTTCAGTATTATGATTGATGGCCTTCAGTACTTTTGGCATCAATAATCTTCCTAGTTTTTTTCGCTCTTGATATATTTCTGCATCACTTCCTCTGGAAAAATAAATACGTTCAAACGAACAGGATTTCTTTTCTAAAGGTTCTAGAATTTTAGCAATTTTCATATAGCCATCTTTCCGAAGTAATAAAGCGTGACCTGGATCTAATTCTTTCACTTCTTCAAAAGGAACATTAAAAACCGTCTGAATCGCGGGTCTTTCTGAAGCAACCACAACCACCTCATCATCTTTATAGTAAAAAGCTGGTCTAATTCCAGCAGGATCTCTTAAAACAAAAGCATCTCCATGACCTAAAAGTCCAGCCATCGCATAACCTCCATCCCAGTCTCTTGAAGCTTTCCGAAGGATTTTTGCTAAATTTAAATTTTCAACTATATAAGGAGAAGCTTCAATTTTTGAAAGGCCTAGTTTTTTAGATTTTTTATATAATTTGCTAACTGCATCRTCCAGAAAATGACCAATTTTCTCCATTACGGTAATGGTATCGGCNTTTTCTTTTGGGTGCATTCCGAGTTTAATCAGGTTGTCGAATAAATGCGTGGTGTTGGTCATATTAAAATTACCCGCAATGATTAAATTACGGTGCATCCAGTTATTCTGACGTAAAAAAGGATGAACGTGTTCTACACTATTTCCGCCAAAAGTTCCGTAACGAACGTGACCTAACATCAATTCTCCTAAGTACGGAATATTCTTTTTTTGAGCTTCAACATCATCTTTAAATTCGGGATGATTGGTTAGTTCGTCGTTAATACGATTATTAATCTGCGCAAAAATATCTTGTATAGGTTGTTGTGCATTTGACCGAACTCTACTTATATAACGCTCCCCCGGATCTACATTAAGTTTGATACTTGCAAAACCGGCACCGTCTTGACCACGATTGTGCTGTTTTTCCATCATTAAATACATTTTATTGATTCCGTAGAAAGCAGTACCGTATTTTTTCTTGTAGAATTCTAATGGTTTTAGAAGTCTTACCAATGCAATTCCACATTCGTGTTTTAACGCGTCACTCATAATTTATGTAATTAATGATCTTAATATTTAGGCAAATATATAACTATAATT
>NVUT01000036.1 GCA_002733185.1 Flavobacterium sp.
TTTTTTTTTTAAAAGTAAATATACAATTATTTACTAAAGAAGAAACATACAGCCATTTAACCCAAATATCACACAAAAACACTATAAGAATAATCTTAATTATTTGTTATTGTTATAAATTTTATTGATAAAAGTTTTATCTTTGAAACAAATCTATTTTCTATGACAATCACACAATTAAAATACGTACTTGCTGTTGCAGAGCATCAAAATTTCACCAAAGCTGCAGCACATGTTTTTGTAACTCAGCCAACTTTAAGTATGCAAATTCAGAAATTAGAAGAGGAATTAAGCATCAAAATTTTTGACCGTAGTAAAAAGCCTATCGAATTAACTGATGTTGGAAAAAAAATAGTAAATCAAGCAAGAAACATTGTTAACGAGTCTATGCGAATGAAAGATGTTGTGGATCAAGAAAAAGGATTTATTGGCGGTGAATTTAAATTAGGAATTATTCCTACTATTATGCCAACATTGTTACCAATGTTCTTGAGAAATTTTACGAATAAATATCCAAAAGTTCATTTAAAAATAGAAGAATTAACGACTACTGAAATTATTTCGAAATTAAACGATGGTCATTTAGATGCTGCTATTGCGGCAACCCCTTTAAGTCAGGAAAAAATAAAAGAACGGGTTTTGTATTTTGAACCTTTTGTTGGTTATGTTCCTGAAAGTCACCGTCTTTTTTCGAAAAAGAAATTAGACAGATCAGATTTAGATATCAACGACATTTTATTATTAGAAGACGGTCATTGTTTTAGAGACGGAGTAATAAATATTTGTAAATCGCTTAAAAATGATACTTCCGGGGAATCTTTTCAGTTAGAAAGTGGAAGCTTTGAAACACTCATAAAACTATCTGATGAAGGTTTTGGAATGACGCTTCTTCCCTATTTAAACACTTTGGATATTTCAGAAAAACAAAAAAGTCAGTTGCGCTATTTTAATGATCCCTCTCCAGCAAGAGAAATAAGTTTATTATTTAGAAAAAGCGAATTAAAAATGCAGATTGTAAATGCGATGTTCGATATTATTTCGGGAGTGATACGTGGAGCTATTGCTTTTCAGGATATTAAAGTAATTAGTCCTTTGAAGTAATAGAACCGTATAAAAGATTCTGAAATAAATTCAGAATGACAAAAACTAAAAAATTCCCTCGATTGAGGGAATTTTTTTTATGGTTTTAAATAAATTAAACATTGATTTAACTGGGGTTTCTCTTCGAGTAAATTATTGACCCAAATTTTTAATTCCTCAATTTCGTGGGGAAGTAAACGGGTTAATGCTTTTTTTAACTCGATGCAGAAAAGATTTACGTCAAAACTTACTTTATTAAGTACCGCTTTGGTATAATCAAACATTGCTCTAGCCATTTTATATAGAATGTTAGGTTAAGTAGTTTTTAACTATAGGCGTTTGTGTTTTTAAATTCAGTCTAAATATAACAATAAATTTTGGTTAATACTCTTAATTGTTGATAAGTTTAGCATTTATTTAACCTCTTTTTCCTCGATTAAAGGCATTAAAAACTGTTAATAATCACTCAAAAGCAGAGCTATTACTTGACTTTTACCGTCCATTCAAACTCAAAAACCGAAACAATTACACCATCGGTATTAACACCTTCTGCTTTCATCCAACAAGTTTGTCCTTCTTTTGTTTCAACTGCTTTATTTATAGCTTGTTTTATTTTTGAGCCATCGGTACAAGTAAAATTTATTCTGCCTGTAGCCTTTTTAAAAAAGGAGGCCTTGTTGTTAGCAACCAACATCGAAATCTTTAAATTATTTTCTTTAATAACACTCATAACCAATGCTCCAGTTGCTAATTCGGCTGCCATTCCTTGTACTGCCCAAAACATGGATTTAAATGGATTCTGATTGATCCATCGATGTTTTACACTTACTGTACAGGTAGTTTCAGAAATAGACTTTACACGAACGCCTGTAAAATATACAGAAGGAAGTTTAAATAAGGTAAACATGTTTATTTGCTTGGGAGATAAAGGCATTTGGTTTTCTTTTTAGCGAAGATAACTAAAATGTCATTGCGTCACGATAATTATCGGGAGTAGCGAAGCAATCTCATGAATATTTAGATTAATCATCATAAGATTGCTTCGCTAAAAATGCAAGCAAAGACATAGTATTAATAATTTTTATCTAAATTATCCCCTCACGTCTTTAATTACAACACTTCACTCATTTTCAAACAACTCATTAAGCCAATAATCAACAACTCTAAAATGTTAAATATATGTTAATTATAATACTATGCGTAACAAAGTACCTTCTTTTAGACATATATTTGCATAAGATATTAATAGACTATGAACTCTACCATAACAGAAAACCAAAAAAATGTAGCTGCAGCAATGCACCTTTCTACCTTTGCTAAATATTTTTTCCCTTTCGGAAATTTTATCGCTCCTTTATTATTATGGACCTTTAATAAAGAAAAAACATTTGTAGATAATCACGGAAAGCAAGCCATCAACTTTCAATTAAGTACTTTTCTTTACACTATATTAATAGGAATGATTAGCCTTCCGTTTGTATTAATTTTTGCAAGCGATTTTATTTCATTAATAGATACTATCGATCATACAATTAATGTAGTTACGCTTCGAGAAATCAAATCTGTTTCAGCTTCTATTATTGTCATTCTTATTGCAATTATGCTATTTATCGGATTATTTGTTTTCGAGCTATACGCAGTTATTTCAGCAACCATGGCAGCATCAAAGGGTCAATTGTACAAATACCCATTAAGTATATCATTCATCAAAACAACCTCCCAACCTCAAGTAATTGAGACGGAATAAATCAATCAAAAAATGAACACTTTAATTAATTTAGTTTTATCTATCGTTTTAAATTTGCTTTCTTTCGGAACTCATCAGCCAAAAGTATCGCAAGTTTCATCACAACAAATTATGATTTGTAAACAATCAAATTATCATCTTAAAGATCTAAATTCTCATTATTTAATTAGCAATGAAGAAGTAAGCAAAAGTTTAGTGAGAATTAAAGTTGAAAACAGTTCAACTAATTAAAAAAACAAAGACACATGAACCGAGCACGCTCAATTATTAATCCTTTAAAAAAATATTAATAGCGAACAGCATATGTTACCGCTAAAAATATAACTAGAACATATGAAAATTGAAAACACAAAAGCACAAATGCGAAAAGGAGTCTTGGAGTATTGTATCTTGTCTATCTTACGAGATGGAGAAGCCTATACTTCAGACATACTAGAGACTCTAAAAGACGCGAAAATGCTAGTGGTTGAAGGAACTATTTATCCTTTATTAACAAGGCTAAAAAATGCCGGATTGTTAGCCTATCGTTGGGAGGAATCTACCAGCGGACCACCACGAAAGTATTACGCACTTACCGAAACCGGAAAATTATTTTTAAACGAATTAAATACTACCTGGAGTGAATTACAACAGGCAGTTAAAAAAGTAACCAAAGAAAAAACAAAGAAATGAACAAGACAGTAAACATAAATTTAGCAGGTACATTTTTTCATATAGATGAGGATGCTTTTGCAAAACTTACAAGGTATCTTGACGCAATTCGTCGTTCTTTTTCTGACCCTCAAGGACAAGACGAAATTATAAAAGATATTGAAGCACGCATTTCTGAACTATTTTCTGAAAAAGTTAAAAACGAAACTCAAGTAATTACCATAAAAGAATTAGACGAGGTAATTACTGTAATGGGACAACCAGAAGATTACATCATCGATGAGGAAATTTTTGAAGATGCTCCTCCACAACAACAGCAACAAAAAAAGCGTAAAAATGCTTATACTAAGCAATTATTCCGTGATACAGACAATCAATTTGTAGCGGGAGTTTCCTCAGGATTGGGGCATTATTTAAGTATCGATCCACTTTGGATTCGTCTTGCTTGGATTGTGATGATATTGCTAGGATTTGGAACTCCAGTATTAATATATGTATTATTATGGGTATTAGTTCCTGAAGCAATCACCACTGCCGATAAGCTAAAAATGACACAAGAGCCAGTCAATATCTCTAACATCGAAAAAAAAATAAAAGAGGAACTTGATAAAGCTTCCGAGAAAATAAAAGATGTAGATTACGAGAAGCATATGGAAAATGCAAAAAAAGGAGCCAATGGTTTTTTTAGTACCATCGGAAAAATTTTAAAAGGCATCGTAAAGGTATTTGGTAAGTTCTTCGGAATTTTACTAATCATCATTTCACTTTCTACATTAATAGCTTTAATTATAGGTTTTTTCACAACTGGAACAATAGGTTTAGTTTGGGCTGATACCGAGTTTTTAGATTACGTATCTATGGTAAATACAGGAAATACACCAATTTGGTTGTATTCCTTATTAGCATTTTTTGCTGTTGGAATCCCGTTTTTCGTATTATTCATTCTTGGATTGAAGCTATTAGTTAGCAATTTAAAATCTATAGGTATGGCTGCAAAAATCATCCTATTTGTTTTATGGTTATTCGCTATAATTGGTCTAGGGATTTTAGGAATAAGACAAGCTACAGAACAAGCTTATGATGGAGATTTTATTACCGAACAAACACTTCAAATAAAATCAAATGACACCCTTCGTATTGCAATGGCAAATAACAATAACTATGAATACAACGCAACTAGAAGCGGAAGTTTTCAACTAAGAATTGATGAAGATGACAACAAGATTATCTACTCTAACGACATTCGATTAATTGTTCGCTCTACTACAGATTCCGTAGCCAAAATAGTAATTAAAAGAAAGGCTGAAGGAAGTTCCTTTAATAATGCTAAAAAAAGAGCAGAAGCCATAGAATACAATTATGTTTTTAGTAATAATAATCTTTCATTAAGTAATTACATCACGACAAATATTGAAAATAAATATCGTGAGCAAGAAGTAGAATTAGTACTGTATTTACCAATTGGAACCGTACTTTTTGCAGATAGAAACACCTATTCTTTTCATAGAAATAGCTCTAGATATAATGATATTTTAATGAATGGAGACGAAGAAAAATATTTACAAATTCTAAAAGGTAAAACACAGTGTTTGGATTGCCCTACTTCGAAAATAAATAAAACAAATTCAATTAAAAGTACTGAAACGGAAAACTGGGAAAAAGATTTAAACAATACTTTTGAAGGTACTCCTGAAACAGAAATTGAAGTAGAAGGAAGTCATATTATACTTAATGAAGACGGTGTAGATATCAAAATAAATGAAAATGACGAAAGTATAAAAGTAAAAATTGGAAACCATTAATCAGTTGGCAATCTGCAGTAGCAGTCCATAGCCAATTCAATACTAAAATCAAAGGTTGCTGAGTGATTGCTTTTTTTTCGCAATCGTATCGAAGTAACTGAGTAACAACCAAAAATTAAAAAAATTATGAACTCAATCAAAATTATCTTAGCATTAATCTTAACAGTTAGTTTAACATCCTGTCAATTTGGACAAATAAAAGGAAACGGAGAAGTTGTCACCGAAGAAAGAAGCGTCACAGCCGACTTTGACAAAGTACGTGGCGGAAGCGGAATTGATGTATATTTAACCGAAGGTTCCGAAAACAAAATCGTAGTAGAGGCAGATGAGAACTTGCAAAATATAATTGAAACTAATATCTCCAACGGAAAACTAACTATTCGTTCTTCAAAAAACATAGGAAGAGCATCTGCAAAAAAGGTACATGTAACCTATGTTTCATTAACGAGTATTGAAGCTTCAAGTGGAGCGGATGTAATCGGAAACTCCGTAATCCGAAGTGAAAATTTATCATTAAGCGCAAGTAGTGGTGCCGATTTAGAAGTGGAGGTTTTCACAAAAAATCTAACCGCAGAAACCAGCAGTGGTGCCGATTTAATTGTCACAGGAAAAGCTGAAACTTTAGACGCAAGTGCTTCTAGCGGAAGCGAACTCAACGCAAAAAGATTGCAAGTAATTACCTGTAGTGCAAAGGCTTCTAGTGGTGCAGATATCGTGGTAAATGTCAAGGACAAACTCAATGCAAAAGCTTCCAGTGGTGGCGATGTAAGATATTATGGAGACCCTGTTTCTGTAAGCAAAAAAGATAGCAGCTCTGGTAATATTCGTAAAATGTAATTTTAAAGAACTCACACCCTGACTTTGAATCTTGGTGTGAGTATTCTAAACTTTATACCCTCTAGGTTTCAAACTTGACCTCCGAAACTTTTTTAGTGAAGGAGGTAAACCTAGTAGGTTTTCTAAATTCATTCAAAATGAAAAAATCAACATTTCTTTTCTTCGGAATTATCTTCCTTAGTATTTCATCCATTACAGCACAAGTTAACGAAGACAATATTTTATTCCTTCAGCTTAAAAAAATGGACAGTATTGTTTTTGAAGAGGGATTCAATAAATGCAGCCTTATTGAATTAGAAAAAACATTGCATTCAGAATTAGAATTCTATCACGATGTAGGAGGTATTCAAGATAAAGAAGGATTTATGGAAAGTATGAAAAATAATATTTGCTCCAACAATTCTCAAAAACCCATTCGGAAATTAGTTAAAGGAAGCTTAGAAGTTTTTCCATTATACAATCAAGGAATTCTTTACGGAGCTATCCAAAACGGAACACACGAATTTTGGATCAAAGAGCCCAACAAAGAATTGTACCAAACAGGAATCGCAAAATTTTCCACCACTTGGCTACTCATTAATGGAGAGTGGAAAATGAAAAATGTGTTAAGCTTCGATCATCACGAAGCAAAATAAAAATTAAATTATTTTTGTATTCACACTGTGACTTTTAGTTACGGTTTGAATAACCTCAACATCTTGTAGAAATTATTTTCGTGAAAATCCGTGTAATTCGTGTCTACTAAAATATTTTTTCTATATTTGTCAGACAATGAATAAAACAAATTTAAATAACAGTTGGTGGCAACCATTACGAATTCAAATCGTGATCGGTTAAGCTACTAATTATATAAAATGTAAGCCTACCCTTTCGGTAGGTTTTTTTTTGCTCAAAAACGAAAATATGAAAACCAAATTTTATACTTCCTATACCAAAGTCCTTGCAGATATGCATACTCCCGTGAGTATTTATCTCAAATTACGGGATCATTATTTGGGATCGATACTTTTGGAAAGCTCCGAATATCAAAGTAAAGAGAACAGTTTTAGTTATATTTGTTGCCATCCTATTGCTACATTTAAAGCTACTAAAAACACCATTGAAATAACCCAAGTTCAAAATAAAACTACTTCCATTTCAAATAGTAAAGAAGTTTTTGTTTCTGAATTATCCAACTTCATAAAAAGCTTTGAAACCAACGAATTAGAATTACCTTTTTGCTACAACGGTGTGTTTGGATATTCTTCCTATGATGCGATAGAATTTACAGAAGACATAGAGTTAAAACAAAAAGAAAACGATTATAAATCGATGCCTATTGCACAATTTAGTGTCTATGAATATGTTTTTGTAATGGATCAATATTCAAATGAATTACACTTAATTCATAATTCCATTTCCGAAGAAAAACCAGACTTTCATATTCTAGATTTACTGAATAACACCACCCCTAATAAGTTTCCTTTTAATAAAATTGAATCGGAAACTTCCAACTTTTCAGATAAGGAGTATGAAGGTTTGGTTAAAAAAGGAATTGCACATTGTCAACGAGGAGATGTATTTCAATTGGTGCTTTCAAGAGAATTCAAACAAGCGTTTAAAGGCGATGACTTCAATGTTTATAGAGCCTTGAGAATGGTAAATCCTTCCCCTTATTTGTTTCATTTTGATTATGTAAACTTTAAATTATTTGGATCTTCACCAGAAGCACAAATAAGAATTAATGCCAATATCGCCGAAATTCATCCCATTGCAGGAACCTACAAACGCACAGGGTATTTAGAGCAAGATCAAGAACTTGCCGATAAATTATTAAAAGATCCAAAAGAAAATGCCGAACATATGATGTTGGTCGATTTGGCTAGAAATGATTTAAGCCGAAACACAAAAAAGGTCACAGTGGAGAAACTAAGTGAAATTCAATTTTACTCGCACGTTATCCATATGGTGAGCAAAGTGACAGGAAATCTTTCCGATGGTTCCGACAATATAAAAGTGTTTTATGATAGTTTTCCAGCTGGAACTTTATCCGGAGCTCCAAAACACAAAGCAATGACATTAATCGATAAATACGAAAATGGAAAACGTAATTTTTACGGAGGAGCGATTGGTTATATCGGCTTTAATGGCGATGTAAATATGGCGATTATGATTCGTACATTTTTAAGTAAAAATAATAATTTAGTCTATCAAGCGGGAGCCGGAATTGTAGTAAACAGCAATCCAGAAAGTGAACGAAAAGAAATAGATAATAAAATTGGAGCTTTGCGAAAAGCCATTAAAATTGCAGAAGAAATATGAAAAAGCTAAAAATAGTTGTCATAGATAATTACGATTCCTTTACCTATAATTTGGTTCATATTTTAGAGGAATTAGAAACCGAAGTTACTATCATTCGAAATGATCAATTTTACATTAAAGACTTAGATGAGTATGATAAAATTATGATTTCACCTGGCCCTGGAATTCCTTCAGAAGCAGGACTTACTAAAGAAGTAATTACGACCTACGCTGGTAAAAAACCTATCCTTGGAATCTGTTTAGGACATCAAGCCATCGCTGAATGTTTTGGTGGAGAATTAGATAATCTTCCAGAAGTATTTCACGGAGTAAGCACCGAAATTTCTGTAGAGAATGATTATATTTTTAAAGGTTTAACTTCTAAAATTCAAGTCGGAAGATACCACAGTTGGGCAGTTGCCAAAAACTTACCCGATTCTTTAGAATCGATTGGTATTGACGAACACAACATCAATATGGCGTTACGACATAAAACTTTAGACATACGAGGGTTGCAATTTCACCCTGAAAGCGTATTGACTCCAATGGGATTTCAAATGATTAAAAACTGGGTTGAACATAAATAGTTTACAATGAAAAAAGTATTAGAATCATTACATAATCATCACATTTTAAGCCGAAATGAAGCAAAAGAATTGCTGACAAATATTAGCCAGGGTGCTTTTAATTCGAGTCAGATAGCCAGTTTTTTAACCATCTATTTAATGCGAAAAATAACTATCGAAGAACTAGCAGGTTTTAGAGATGCTTTATTAGAACTGTGTATTCCAGTGGATCTTTCTGCATACGATCCTATAGATTTATGCGGAACGGGTGGCGATGGAAAAAACACCTTTAATATTTCAACTTTAGCCTCTTTTGTGGTGGCTGGAGCTGGTATAAAAGTTGCCAAACACGGAAATTACGGAGTGAGTTCTACTAGTGGATCTTCCAATGTAATGGAAAAATTAGGTTATACATTTACCAACGATTTAGGCAAAATTGAAAAGCAAATTGAAGAATCAAATATTTGCTTTTTACACGCTCCTTTGTTTCATCCGGCGATGAAATTGGTAGCTCCTATTAGAAAGGAACTCGGTGTAAAAACCTTCTTTAATATGTTGGGGCCGATGGTAAATCCATCTAAACCCAACAAACAGATTGTTGGCGTTTATTCGTTGGAATTATTGCGATTATACAAGTATTTGTATCAGCAATCCGATAAAAAATACTCGATTATTTATTCTTTAGATGGTTACGATGAAATCTCATTAACAGGTGATTTCAGACTGGTTTCAAATACCGAAGACAGTTTAAAATCGCCAGAATATTATTTCAGTAAAACCTTAAAACAAGAACAATTGTTTGGTGGAGATTCAGTGGAAGAATCTGCAAAAATATTTACTAAAATTATCTCGGGTGAAGGAACCGAAGCTCAAAATAGTGTGGTAATTGCCAATGCAGCAACTGCCATTCAAGTTTCTACAGGAAAATCTTTGGAAGATGCTATTGAAGCAGCCAAGGAATCTTTAAAATCTGGAAATGCAATGGTTTCCTTAAAAAAACTAATTTCAATATGAATATTTTAAAAAAAATAATTGTTCATAAATACAAAGAAGTAAAAGCCAATAAAAAAATGGTTTCAACAAATCAATTAGAAAAATCTGTTTTTATGGACAAACCTGTTTTTTCGATGAAAGAACAAATTATTTCTAAAGAAAAATCAGGGATTATTGCCGAAATAAAACGACAATCGCCAAGCAAGGGAATTATAAATCCCAATGTAAATGTGGAGCAAATTAGTAAAGGTTATGTGGAGGCAGGGGTTAGTGGGATTTCTGTATTGACGGATGTTAATTATTTTGGTGGCTCTAATGAAGATTTAAAAGAAGTAAGAAAGCATAATAACTGCCCCGTTTTACGAAAAGATTTCATGGTAGATGAATACCAAATCTTGGAAGCAAAAGCAATGGGAGCAGATATTATTCTGCTAATTGCCGCAGGAATTGATGTTAAAAAATGCTCTGAACTTGCCTCATTTGCTAACTCTTTAGGATTGGAAATATTATTAGAAATTCACAACAAAAATGAGTTTCATTCTCATTACAATCAGTTCGTAAGTATAGTAGGAATCAACAATCGAAACTTAGAAACCTTTAAAGTTTCCACAGATATTTCAAAAGAATTAGCCGAAATTATTCCTTCCGAAATTACAAAAATAAGTGAAAGTGGGATTAGCAAACCTGAATCGGTTATTGAACTTAGAAAATACGGATACGATGGATTTTTAATGGGTGAAGCTTTTATGAAAACAGGTTCACCACAGTTTGCTTGTAGAGAGTTTATAAACCAAATTTCAAAATAATGAAGATTAAGGTTTGTGGAATGAAACACAAGGATAACATCCAACAATTAGGAGCACTTCTCCCCGATTATATGGGTTTTATTTTTTATAAGAAATCTTCACGGTTTGTTGGCAATAGTTTGTCCGAATTTGTTTTGAAAGAACTACCAAAATCTATAAAAAAGGTGGGGATTTTTGTGAATGAAACTTTAGAATATGTACAAAACAATGTGGAGAAATATCATTTAGATTTCGCACAACTTCACGGAAACGAATCTGTTGATTATTGCAGGGACTTAAAACAAAAAGGAATTAAAGTCATTAAGGCTTTTCAGATGGATACCGATTTTGATTTCAAGGAAATTTCTTCCTATAAAGAGGTTGTAAATTATTTTTTATTCGACACTAAAAGCTCTGGTTACGGAGGTTCTGGAGAAAAATTTAATTGGGAACTTCTTCAACAATACGATAATGAGATTCCTATATTTTTAAGTGGTGGAATATCTCTTGAGGACGCTTCAGTAATAAAGAATAATCCTATTTTAAAAAATATAAATATAGAATGTATCGATATTAACAGTCGGTTTGAAACTGCTCCAGCAATGAAAAACATTTCGTTAATTTCAGAATTTAAAAAACAATTACAAAATGAATTTTAAGGTAGATAAAGATGGATTTTACGGAGAATATGGCGGTGCTTATATTCCCGAATTATTACATCCAAATGTGGAAGAATTAAAATTAAAATACTTGGATTTAATTCAAGCTCCAAGTTTTCAAAAAGAATTTAAAAGTCTTTTAAAAGATTATGTGGGCAGACCTTCGCCTTTGTATTTTTCAGAACGATTAAGCGATAAATATGGCTTTCAGATTTATCTTAAACGAGAAGATTTGAACCATACAGGAGCGCATAAAATCAATAATACTTTAGGGCAAATTCTACTAGCCGAAAAATTAGACAAAAAACGAATTATCGCTGAAACTGGAGCTGGTCAACACGGTGTGGCAACAGCAACAGTTTGTGCTTTAAAAGGCTTGGAATGCATCGTATATATGGGTGCTAAAGATATAGAACGTCAAAAACCAAATGTAGAACGAATGAAAATGTTGGGTGCAAAAGTAGTTCCTGTTCATAGTGGTAGCAAGACGTTGAAAGATGCAACCAATGAAGCAATTCGTGATTGGATCAATCATCCTGAAGAAACCCATTACATTATTGGTTCGGTAGTAGGGCCTCATCCCTATCCGGATATGGTAGCGATTTTCCAATCGGTGATTAGCGAGGAAATCAAAAAACAAATGGAAGGCAATCCCGATTACATCATTGCTTGTGTTGGCGGTGGTAGTAACGCAATGGGAGCTTATTATCATTTTTTAGATGATAAAGAGGTGAAATTAATTGGTGTAGAAGCTGCTGGCGAAGGTGTAAATACTAACAAAACATCTGCCACTATTGCTTTGGGGAAACCTGGAGTTTTACACGCGAGTTATTCCTATTTAATTCAAGATAAAGACGGGCAAATTGTAGAACCACACAGTATTTCTGCGGGATTGGATTATCCTGGTATTGGACCCGCACATTCTTTTTACAACGATGTAAAACGAGTAGAATATGTAAGTATTACCGATACGGAAGCCTTGGAAGCTGGATTGGAATTAAGTAAATTAGAAGGCATTATTCCAGCCCTAGAAAGTGCTCACGCGTTGGCATATCTTAAATATTTAAAGGCGAAACCCACAGATCGTGTCATCATTAATTTAAGTGGAAGAGGTGATAAAGATTTACATACCTACATCAATTATTTAAACAAATAGGAAATGAAAAATAAATTAAATCAGCTATTTGAAAGCAAAAAAGAAAACTTACTTTCTATTTATTTTTCAGCAGGTTTCCCTGAATTAGAAAGTACCAAGAAAATAATTTCTACTTTAAGTACCTCGGGAGTCGATTTTATTGAAGTCGGAATACCGTTTAGCGATCCTCTTGCTGATGGTCCAACGATTCAAAAAAGTAGTTCGATTGCTTTGGAAAACGGAATGAGTTTAAAATTACTTTTCGAACAACTTTATACCATCAAAGAAACGAATACAACTCCATTAATTATGATGGGATATTGGAATTCAGTGTTACAATTTGGAGTAGAAAACTTTTTAAAAACTTGTGTAAAAGCTAAAATTTCTGGAGCAATACTCCCCGATTTACCTTTGGAAATTTATGAACAGAAATATCAAACATTGTTTGAATCGTATAACATCCCGATGGTGTTTTTAATTACTTCTCAGACTTCAGAAGAACGTATTCGGAAGATTGATAAATTTAGTAAAGCATTTATTTATGCCGTTTCCTCTTCAAGTACTACAGGGAATAAAACAGGAATTGAAGGTGCAAAAAGTTACCTTCAACGTATTAAAAGCTACCAACTTAAAAATCCAATTATCACTGGTTTCAATATTAAAAACAAAGCAGATTATCAGTTTGCTTGTCAATTTACCCAAGGAGTCGTTATTGGATCTGCTTTTATTAAAGCCATTCAACAAAAAGGTAGTTTAGAAAAAAACATTGTGGATTTCATTTCAGAATTTGATATTAAACCCCGAAATTTGTAGGACAAATACATAGTCTGTAAAATTCGGTCACTGAGCGGAGCCGAAGTGCCGAATTAAGCTCGAACGGACATTAATCCAAGTTATTATGAAAATACAAGGTCAGATTGTCGATATCCAGAACAGAAGAATCTTCAAAGGAGAAATCACTGTTGAAAACGGAAAAATTGAATCTACCATAGAAAAAAGCCACGAGGTAGAAACCTATATTTTACCTGGTTTTGTAGATGCTCATATTCATATTGAAAGTTCTATGTTGGTGCCTTCAGAATTTGCAAAACTAGCAGTCACTCACGGAACTGTTGCTACGGTTTCAGACCCTCACGAAATTGCGAATGTATTGGGAATTGAAGGAGTAGAATTTATGATTGACAATGGGAATAAAGTTCCTTTTAAATTCAATTTTGGAGCACCATCTTGTGTTCCTGCTACTAATTTTGAATCGGCTGGTGCAGTGATAGACTCTGAAGGAATTAAATATTTACTTCAGAAACCTGAAATAAAATACTTGGCAGAAATGATGAATTATCCGGGTGTTTTGTTCAACGATGATGAAGTAATGAAGAAAATCGCATGGGCACAACATTTTAACAAACCCGTTGATGGTCATGCTCCTGGACTTCGAGGAGATGACATTTCAACCTATATCAATGCTGGAATTAGTACCGATCACGAATGTTTTACCTACGAAGAAGGCCTAGAAAAATTACAAAAAGGAATGAAAATATTAATTCGTGAAGGCTCGGCAGCTAAGAATTTTGAAGCTTTGATTCCGTTACTTTCAGAACATTTTGAAAATATGATGTTTTGTAGTGATGACAAACATCCAGACGATTTACTAGTAAGTCATATTAATAAATTATGTGCCAGAGCTGTTGAAAAAGGAAATGATATTTTTCATGTTTTACAAGCGGCTTGTATCAATCCTGTGAAACATTATAACTTAGATGTTGGACTGCTTCAAAAAGAAGATGATGCCGATTTTATTGTGGTAGAAGATTTAGTGAATTTTAATACTCTCGAAACCTATATTAATGGAGAAGCTGTTTATAAAGATGGAGTTTCGAAAATAAAACATGTCGATTTTGAAGTCCTTAATAATTTTAACTGCAATAAAAAAGAAGTAGCCGATTTTAAATTCCCTTCTACTTCAAAAAAGATTAGGGTTATTGAAGCATTAGAAGGCGAATTAGTTACCAACGAGCTCATTGAAGACAGTTTAATCATCGATGGAAATTTGGTTTCAAACACCAAAACTGATGTTTTAAAAATGACCGTTGTAAATCGGTATCATCCCGATAGCTATCGGGACAAGAAACCAGCGATTGCATTCATTAAAAACTTCGGATTAAAAGAAGGTGCTATTGCTTCTTCTGTAGGTCATGATTCACATAATATTATTGCAGTGGGAGTTTCGGACGAAGCGATTTGTAAAGCCGTAAATTTATTAGTGGAAAATAAAGGCGGAATTTGTGCAGTATCTACTTCCGAAGAAAAAGTAGTTTCCCTTCCCGTAGCAGGAATTATGAGCGACAAAAACGGAATGACTATCGGAAAGCAATATGCAGAATTAGATCAAATGGCAAAACAAATGGGAGCTTCTTTACACGCTCCATATATGACACTTTCGTTTATGGCTTTGTTGGTAATACCGAGCTTAAAATTAAGTGACAAGGGATTGTTTGATGGTAGTAAATTTGAGTTTATTTCGGTTGAAGTTTAGTTTTAATATCATATTTAGGCATAAAAAAACCTACTAGGTTTTGGAAACCTAGTAGGTATATAAAATTTTATCTGAATTTATCCTTACTCCAAAGCACCCAAATAGCGTTCAGAATCTAAAGCTGCCATACAACCTGTTCCTGCTGCAGTAACCGCTTGACGGTATTCTTTATCCTGAACATCACCACAAGCAAAAACGCCTGGAAGATTTGTTTTGGTTGACTTTCCTTTGGTAATTAAATAACCAACTTCATCCATATCCAATACATCTTTAAATAATTCGGTATTTGGTGTATGTCCGATGGCAATAAAAACTCCAGTAACATCAATTACTTGTTTTTCTTTCGTCTGATTGTTTATTACACGAACTCCTTCTACAACACTTTCTCCTAATACTTCGTCTAATTCAGTATTATATATTACCGATATATTCTCTGTTTTATTTACTCTTGCTTGCATTGCTTTGGAAGCACGCATATAGTCTTTACGAACCAAAATGGTAACGGTTTTACAAATATTAGATAAATATGTTGCTTCTTCAGCAGCAGTATCTCCAGCACCTATCACAACCACATCTTGACCTTTATAAAAGAAACCATCACAAGTAGCGCAAGCTGAAACTCCACCACCAATAAGACGTTGTTCACTTTCCATTCCTAAATATTTTGCAGTTGCACCTGTTGAAATAATCACCGTTTCTGCTTCAATTTGTTTTGAACCATCTACAGTCACTTTATGAATTCCTCCTACTTCGGTACTAAATTCAACAGCAGTTACCATTCCAAAACGCACTTCCGTTCCAAAACGTTCTGCTTGATTTTTAAAATCTTCCATCATGGCTGTTCCATCTGTTCCATTAGGATAACCAGGATAGTTATCTACTTCGGTAGTCGTTGTTAACTGACCACCCATTTGCATTCCGGTGTACATTATAGGATATAATTCTGCTCTAGAAGCGTAAATCGCTGCTGTATAACCTGCAGGCCCTGAACCTACGATCAAACATTTTATTTTTTCTACTGTATCTGACATAATAATTTTCTTTAAATTTCTGAACACAAAGGTACTATTTTAAACAAATTTAAAAGACTAATTAGTATGGAGTTTTATTATCGAATGATTAGCTTTCCTTATTCTTTAAATATGTGTAAAAATGAACTTTTAAATAGTCCAAATTAATTCTAAATCCTTACTTTTATTTTTTAAAACTCAATACTTTTAAATCCTATGAGTAATTACCATATCAAACATCTAGAGGAATATTTTAAGGTATATCGCAAATCGGTTAGAGAACCCGAAATTTTTTGGGAAGAAATAGCCGAAGAACATTTTTTATGGCGAAAACGCTGGAATAAAGTACTGTCTTGGGATTTCCAAAAACCTGAAATCAAATGGTTTGAAGGTGCAAAATTAAATATTACTGAAAACTGTATCGATCGTCATCTGGTAACCAAAGGTGAGAAAACAGCTATTTTATTTGAACCCAATAACCCCGATGAAGAAGCACAACATATATCGTATAATGAACTTTATAAAAAAGTAAATCGGTTTGCAAATGTGCTCAAAGACGAAGGAATTAAAAAAGGAGATCGGGTTTGTATTTACCTTCCTATGATTCCTGAATTGGCAGTTTCAGTATTGGCTTGTGCTCGTATTGGTGCGATTCATTCAGTGGTTTTTGCTGGTTTTTCCTCCACGGCATTATCGACTAGAATTAATGATAGTGATTGTAAAATGGTGATTACTTCCGATGGATCTTTCCGAGGAGCAAAAACCATCGATTTAAAAAGTATTGTAGATGAAGCTTTAGAAGATTGTCCCGATGTAAATTCGGTGTTGGTTGCCAAACGAATTCATTCAGAAGTAACTATGAAAGCAGGTCGCGATAAATGGCTTCAAACTTTATTAGACAACGCTTCTTCAGAATGCGCACCTGAATTAATGGATGCTGAAGATCCTTTGTTTATATTATACACTTCGGGTTCTACCGGAAAGCCAAAAGGGATGGTGCATACCACGGCAGGCTATATGGTTTATACGGCTTATACCTTCAAAAATATGTTTCAATACAAGGAAAACGACGTGTATTGGTGTACCGCCGATATTGGTTGGATTACGGGACATAGTTATATTGTATATGGACCTTTAGCGAACGGTGCGACGACCGTAATGTTTGAAGGAGTCCCGAGTTATCCTGACTTTGGAAGGTTTTGGGAAATTATTCAGAAGCATAAAGTGAATCAATTTTACACTGCACCAACTGCTATTAGAGCATTAGCAAAAGAGAAGTTAGATTTTGTTGAAAAATACGATTTATCTTCACTGAAAGTTATTGGTTCTGTAGGTGAACCTATCAATGAAGAAGCCTGGCATTGGTACAACGACAATATAGGAAAACGAAAAAGCCCCGTAATAGATACTTGGTGGCAAACGGAAACCGGCGGGATTATGATCTCTCCAATTCCCTATGTAACACCTACAATTCCGACCTATGCGACACTTCCTTTTATAGGCGTTCAACCAGCAATTATGGATGAAGCTGGAAATGAATTAAAAGGAAATCAGGTAGAAGGAAGGCTCTGTATTAAGTTTCCGTGGCCATCGATTGCCAGAACTATTTGGGGGAATCATCAACGTTATAAAGAAACCTATTTTACCACCTATAAAGACAATTATTTTACAGGCGATGGCGCTTTACGAGATGCTACTGGTTATTACCGAATTACAGGAAGAGTGGACGATGTGATTATAGTTTCGGGGCATAATTTAGGAACCGCTCCTATTGAAGATGCCATCAACGAACATCCAGCAGTTGCCGAGTCTGCTATCGTAGGATTTCCGCACGATATTAAAGGAAATGCATTATACGGTTATGTGATTTTAAAGGAAACAGGAAATACTAGGGATCATGATAATCTTCGGAAAGAAATCAATCAACTCATCACCGAGCATATTGGACCCATTGCGAAATTGAATAAAATCCAGTTTACAGAAGGCTTACCCAAAACCCGAAGCGGAAAAATAATGCGTCGTATTTTACGTAAAATCGCTTGTGGAGATACTAGTAATTTAGGCGATACTTCTACTTTATTAAATCCTGAAGTGGTGGAACGTATTATTGAAGAAAAAATATAAATCATGAAACGACTAATTTTATGCTACTTACTACTAACTATAACAACAAATTCTATGTCACAAAATAACCCATCAGAATCTATTTACGATATTCAAATTAATAAATTATCTGGCGAACCACTTGATCTATCAGTTTATAAAAACAAGTATCTATTATTTGTCAATGTAGCTTCAGAATGTGGTTTTACTGGACAATATGAAGGATTGCAAAAACTATATGACCAACATAAAGACAAGCTTATGGTAATTGGTGTTCCTTGCAATCAGTTTGGAAGTCAGGAGCCTGGAAGTTCAGAAGAAATTCAAACTTTTTGTCAAGCAAATTATGGAGTAACCTTTGTAATGACTGAAAAGGTTGATGTAAAAGGAGAAAATCAACACCCATTATATAAATGGTTAACCGATACCTCTAAAAACGGAAAGACGAGTACAACAGTAAAATGGAATTTTCAAAAATATTTAATAGGACCCAATGGAAAATATATTGATTATTACTATTCTATAACCAAACCATTAAGCTCCAAGATTACGAAACATTTAAAATAATTATTATGTATATAAATACACATGTGTGTTTATATACATGTTGTAAAACATTACCAAAATGAATATTAGCATTATTGAATATTTTTTTCCTAAAGAAACAATTTTGATAGATTTTGATTTTAGAAATGAAACTTTTGTTAATCGATTTCGGGAATATATTGATTATGATAGAGGATATTTTTCGGACGAGTTTTTTAATTCAAAAAAAGAATATTTAGGAAAAATAAATTCAACTGAATTTGTTGTAAGAAAAAAAAGAAAGTTTATGAACCTAAGTATTTCCTCTTCATATGCAAAAGGAAATATTTCAGAATATGAGAACTCAACAAGTTTAGAAATCGAATTAAATGGAAATGATGAATTTAATGCTTTTGGAAAAATTGCTGCTCATTTATTTTTTTTAATACTATTTGTTGTGATTATCGTGAATGGAATATATCCACTATTAATTCTATTTATTCCACTTTCAGTAGCTTTTTTGACTTTCGTTCATTTTATGCAAATAAGAAAAACGAAAAAGTTTAAGAAAAATTTAATGAATATTCTGAATGGATTACGGAATTAGAAAAACGAGATACAAACCGTTAAAATAAATGAAATTAGATTTTATAGATAATATCAATGAATTTGGAGAAAATGTGGTTCGACTTTACGACTTTGATAAAGAGGAAGCTGTTCATTTTAGAGACTTGATTCTACATACAATTATAGAAAGAAAGCAACGATTAGATTTATCAAAAATAGATTTTATAGAGCCTCGAAATTGCAATTTAATTCTAGGGCTTTTTAAAACTGATGAAGGAATATTGAGCAGTGATAACAAAATATTTCATTGTGCTTTAACTTTAGATAACTATATGAATATGTTGAAATTAATGGAGCCTTTCTGCTTAAATAACACAAAGGGTTATCAATATTTATACGATATTGACAACCCTACGGATTTTTTGTTTTCTCCTGCTGGAACTTGGTAACGAAATTATTTTTAGTTAAAGTCCAAATAGTTTTGAGTTCGTCACAACATCATCTTTTATTTTTCCAGAAATAGCAGAACTAATGGTTGAGCTACCAGAATCTTCAACTCCACGACAAGAAATACAACCATGAGTCGCTTTTAATACCACGCCAACATTTTCAGTTTTAAGTAAATTTTTCAAATCTTGATGAATTTGTTTTGTTAATCGTTCCTGCACTTGTGGACGTTTTGCATAATAGTTTGTCAGCCGATGCAATTTCGATAAACCGATTACATATTCATTTGGGATATAAGCGATATTTGCTAATCCTACAATGGGAACAAAATGATGCTCACAAAAAGAAGTAAACGGGATATTTAGCTCTAATAATGGACTATTGTATTCATAGGTATTTTTAAATAAGGTGATTTCAGGTCTATTTTTAGGATTGAGTCCACTAAAAACTTCATTAATATACATTTTTGCAATTCGATGTGGCGTTTCCTTTATGCTATCATCTTTTAAGTCAAGACCTATAATATGAAGAATCTCCTCAAATTTTTGCCTAATTAGTTGAATTTTTACTTCATCATCAAAAGCAAATGCATCTTTATGCAAAGGGTTTTCAATAGGAATATTTTTTAAATTCTTATTTTCAATAGTAAATGATTCTGTATTGTTTCCGTTAATATTCATAGCGATTTATATGTTAATTCTAAGTTTTAGATAGGTACTTTTAAAAAAGGTTACAAAAATTTGTAACTATTTTAATGTATCTTCA
>NVUT01000037.1 GCA_002733185.1 Flavobacterium sp.
AGAAATTTCTTGAGCACGTAAATTCTTTTTTCCAGTAATAGGAAACCAAGCACCAGCTTTTACAGTAGCATCATTAGCAACAACAATACATTGCTTTCCGCTTACATATCCAATTTTAATTACTACTCCTCCAGAAGGACAACCGCCGTGTTCTTTGTACATTTCTTCGCCAGCAAAAGCAGCGATTTCAATACTTTTCGATTTTGGGTCGAGAAGATAATCAATACGTTCACGAGCCGTCATTTTACCCTTTGCGTGGTGTTTTTCGATTCTTGCTTTTCCACCACCTAATTTGACTTTAGCAAATTTTTGCTTGAGAGCAGAAGCTAATAATTTATTATGATCTTCGTTTTTATTGAAGTTTAAATCCATAGGTAATTTTACTTTTTGCTAAAATACAAAATGTGATTAATCATTTTTGTTTTTTTTCAGTAGAATCTTTCGTTCGTTAAAGTCTTTAAAATTTCACTTTAGAAACAATATTTATTCCGATATTTGTATTTCCGCTAAAAAAAAATAGGAAGCGGATAATTTTAACTTAAATGGTGCTCCCCAACCTTTTTGAGAAGCATCTTTGAAATACTTCAAATTATGGGAATGAATAAAAATACAGTACTTGCTTGGGCAACTTTTATAATGCTCGTGATGGGATTTGTACTAATAGGACTTGGAGCAGTAAGATATAAAGATGTTGCTGGCTGGGGATTTGCAACCGTAGGAATTGGATTCTTCGCAATTGCTTGGGTTTTTAATGCACTAAAAGGAAGGGTATAATTCAGTAAGCAGTGTTTAGTAGGCAGTCTTCAGTCCTGCTAAATTATAATAATAACAATAAGTAATAGAACTATGTCTGACGATAAAAAAGTGATTTTCTCAATGTCAGGAGTGACCAAAGCGTATCAAAATTCGCAAACTCCTGTACTAAAAAATATATATTTAAGTTTCTTCTACGGTGCCAAAATTGGAATCTTAGGGCTAAACGGAAGTGGAAAATCAACACTTCTTAAAATTATTGGAGGGGTTGATACTAATTATCGTGGTGATGTAGTTTTTGCCGACGGATATACAGTTGGCTATTTAGAGCAAGAACCAAAATTAGACGAAACCAAAACCGTTATCGAAATTGTAAAAGAAGGAGTTCAAGAAGTAGTTGATATTCTGGACGAATACAATAAGATAAACGATATGTTCGGTTTGCCTGAAGTGTATGAGAATCCAGATAAAATGGAGCAACTGATGAATAGACAGGCAAAACTTCAAGATGAAATTGATGCCAAAAATGCTTGGGAATTAGATACCAAACTAGAAATTGCAATGGATGCACTTCGTACGCCTCCAGGAGACTCACCTATCAACGTTTTATCTGGTGGAGAACGTAGAAGAGTTGCTTTGTGTAGATTGTTATTACAAGAACCAGATGTGCTTTTATTAGATGAACCTACCAATCACTTGGATGCAGAAAGTGTTCATTGGTTAGAACACCACCTTGCTCAATATAAAGGAACGGTCATCGCTGTAACGCACGATAGATATTTCTTAGATAATGTGGCAGGTTGGATTTTAGAATTGGATCGAGGAGAAGGAATTCCGTGGAAAGGAAACTATTCGTCTTGGCTAGATCAAAAATCAAAGCGAATGGCACAGGAAAGCAAAACTGCTTCTAAACGTCAAAAAACTTTAGAACGTGAGTTAGAATGGGTTCGTCAAGGAGCCAAAGGAAGACAAACCAAACAAAAAGCAAGACTTAAAAACTATGATAAGTTAATGAGCCAAGATCAAAAGCAATTGGACGAGAAATTGGAAATCTACATTCCTAATGGTCCACGTTTGGGAACTAATGTAATTGAAGCCAAAGGAGTTTCAAAAGCATTTGGTGATAAATTATTATATGAAGATTTAAATTTCAGTTTACCACAAGCAGGAATTGTTGGAATTATCGGTCCGAATGGAGCAGGTAAAACCACCATTTTTAAAATGATAATGGACGAAGAGAAACCTGATAAAGGAGAATTCATCGTTGGAGAAACTGCAAAAATCGCTTATGTAGATCAGGCGCATTCTAATATAGATCCAGATAAATCTATTTGGCAAAATTTCTGTGACGGACAAGAAATGATTATGATGGGAGGGAAGCAAGTAAATTCTCGTGCCTATTTAAGTCGTTTTAATTTCGGTGGAAGTGAACAAAACAAAAAAGTATCGATGCTTTCTGGTGGAGAACGCAACCGACTTCATTTGGCAATGACCTTACGTGAAGAAGGAAACGTACTTTTACTCGATGAGCCAACCAACGATTTAGATGTAAATACTTTACGTGCTTTGGAAGAAGGACTTGAAAACTTCGCAGGTTGTGCAGTGGTTATTTCTCACGACCGTTGGTTTTTAGATCGTGTTTGTACGCATATTTTAGCTTTTGAAGGCGATAGTCAAGTGTATTTCTTTGAAGGAGGATTTAGTGAATACGAAGAAAATAAAAAGAAACGTTTGGGTGGTGATTTAATGCCGAAACGTATTAAGTATAAGAAGTTGATTAGATAAAAGAATTAAGATCTAAGACCGCTGCGTTTTAAGAATTAAGATAGATTTTCGGTAATAATTATATTTATACTCAAGATTATTTCTTTGTGAACTCTGTGAAACTTTTGTGCACTTTGTGGCTAAAAAAACATCATGAACCTAGATGATATAAAAGTAATCGCCTTCGATGCCGACGACACCCTCTGGGTAAACGAGCCGTATTTCAGGAAAGCAGAGCAAGATTTTTGTGACTTACTAAAAGATTTTATACCAGCAGCTGCTTGCAATAAAATCTTGTTTGAAATCGAAATGCAAAACCTTCCAACCTATGGCTACGGAATCAAACCTTTTGCATTGTCCTTAATTGAAACAGCAATTAAGATTTCTGAAAACAAAATTCCTATTGAAACCATTTCAAAATTAATAGACATTGCCAAAGAAATGTTGAATATGCCTATTGAACTAATCGAGGGAATTGAAGAAACCCTTCAACAATTATCAAAAAAATATAAATTGGTGATGGCAACCAAAGGAGATTTATTGGACCAAGAACGAAAATTAATTAAATCTGGATTGGAAAAATACTTTCATCATATAGAAGTGATGAGCGATAAAAAGCCCAAACATTATCAAAAACTCATCAAGCATTTAGATAGTAAACCTGAAGAGTTTTTAATGATAGGAAATTCGCTTAAGTCAGATATATTACCTGTTTTAGAAATTGGAGCTTCTGCCATTTATATTCCGTTTCATACCACTTGGGAACACGAAAAAGTAGCTAATGAGGTGGTTCATACCAAATTCAAAGAATTAAAAGAAGCTTCCGAATTAATAAATATTTTATGACCTGAAAAGCGTAACTTTACCTTCTAAAATAAAGTTATGCGTATTTCATTTCAAAGATTATTTTTTACATTTTTCATTTTATTATTTGTTGCATCTGTTTCAGCACAAGTAAAAACTCCTTTTTCTGCACTCGATGTTTTTCAGTTGGAATATGCCGGAGACCCTCAAATTTCTCCCGATGGAAACACCATCGTTTATAAAAGAACAGGTTTCGATGTTATGAAAGATCGCTCTAAAGGAAACCTTTGGGTAATTACTTCGGAAGGAGAAAATCATCATAAGTTAACCAGTAGCGATGCAAATGAAAGCCAAGCAAAATGGTCACCTTCAGGCGACAGAATTGCTTTTGTAAGTAGCTCTAGTAACGGAAGTGAAATATATGTGCATTGGGTAGCATCTAATGTCACCGCCAAATTAACGCAGTTAGAAAATAGTCCGTCATCATTGACTTGGTCTCCTGACGGAAATCAGTTGGCATTTTCGATGAAAGTAAATGCAAAAGCACCTGTAATTGCAAAAATGCCAGCCAAACCAAAAGGAGCGAAATGGGCAGCATCTCCTAGAGTAACGGACAGATTAAAACACGAACGAGATGGTGTTGGATATTTAAAACCAGGTTTTAATCATTTGTTTGTCATCTCTTCAGAAGGAGGAGCCCCAAGAAAACTAACCAAAGGAAATTTTAATCACAGAGGAAGCCTTTCTTGGTCACCAAACGGGGAAGAAATTTTCTTTTCAGGAAACTTAAACGAAGATTGGGAGTACGATTTTAGAAATTCTGAAGTGTATTCCGTAAACCTACAGACGCTTCAAATTAAAACATATACTACGCAAAACGGACCTGATTATTTGCCTTCCGTTTCTCCAAATGGAAAGTATATTTCCTATATCGGTTATCAAGATAAAGTGCAGACCTATCAAGTGAATCAACTTACGATTATGGATCGGAATGGTGATAACAAACGAGTGATTTCAAATGAATTAGATCGAAGTATCAAAAATGCTGTTTGGTCAAAAGATAGCAAAGGGCATTATATTCTTTTTGAAGATAAAGGAAAAACGAAATTAGCTTTTATGGATTTAAACGGAAAGGTTTCAGAAATCAACGATGAATTGGGAGGAACCAGTTTAGGAAGACCTTATTCTAGCGGAAGTTTTTCTGTTTCAGATAATGAAACGATTGCATTTACCTATTCCATTCCGAGTCGCCCTGCTGAATTAGCGATTACTTCCTTGAAATCTAAAAACACTTCCGTATTAACACAATTAAACGAAGATTTATTGGCGTATCGCTCTTTAGGAGAAGTGGAAGAAATCTGGTAYAAATCGTCGGTAGATGGTCGTGATATTCAAGGTTGGATTGTGTATCCATCCAATTTCGATAAAAATAAAAAGTATTCCATTATTGTTGAAAATCATGGAGGTCCAATTTTGAGTTATGGTCCCAATTTTTCTACTGAAATTCAACTTTACACAGCAGCAGGTTATATGATTTTTTATCCGAATCCTAGAGGGAGCACAAGTTACGGAGAGGAATTTGGAAATTTATTATATCATAATTATCCAAGTGACGATTATCACGATGTGATGGATGGCTTAGATGCAGTGATTAAAAAAGGAAATGTAGATGAAGAAAAGTTGTTTGTAACCGGCGGAAGTGCTGGTGGTATTATGACGGCTTGGATCATCGGAAAAACAAACCGTTTTAAAGCAGCCGTAGTTACAAAACCAGTAATGAATTGGATAAGTAAAACCTTAACGGCAGATAATTATTACGGTTATGCCAATTCTCGTTATCCAGGACAACCTTGGGAAAACTATGAAGCGTACTGGAAATTTTCACCAATCTCATTGGTAGGAAATGTAGAAACTCCAACTATGGTTATGGTAGGAATGGATGATTTACGAACACCACCTAGCGAAGCTAAACAACTGTATCACGCCTTAAAACTTAGAAAAATTGAAACAGTATTGGTCGAAATTCCTGAAGCTTCCCACGGAATTGCAGCAAGGCCTAGTAATTTAATAGCCAAAGTGGCACATACGATTGCTTGGTTTGAGAAATATAAGTAAGAATATTATTGAGAATATAAAGATAACTAATCAGTGTATAAAGTTAAAAGTACTTAAACTCGATAACTATTTAGTGAACTAAAGTGTTACTTTTTTTTTAAAATTAAACTCCTTTTAAGGTTATTTAAATTGGTTTTTTTTAAAAAGGACACTGTTCAAAACCTATGAAACTTTAGTCCATAGTGGTTTAGTTATAAAAAACAATTATCAATTAACCATATATTCCTGAATTTGCTCTTTCCAAACCAAATATCCTTTTCCTAAAAGATGCAACCCATCGTTGGTGAATTCACTTTTGAGTTTACCTCCTTTATCTGAAAAATTAGGATGAATATTAAGATACTCGATTCCTTTTTCGGAACATAGTTTTATTAGTTCTTGATTTACTTGTAGAATCTCTTTATTAGAATGTGCATAAATAGAATTTGAAGGAAGTGAAACAGGTAATAGCGAATGAATAAATATCTTGGTCTGTGGAGATTTATCTTGAATTGCTTCAATAATTCCTCGGTAGTTAGAAATAATTTGTTCGGTTGAAACTCCTTGACTTATATCATTCGTGCCAACAGCTATAAATAATTTGGAAGGTTGAAGCCTGATGATTTCTGGTATTCGGTTTAARACACCTTCTGTATTGTCACCACTAATACCACGATTAACAATGCTTGGATTATTGAATAATTCATCCCAATTAGCACCTTCAATAATGCTATCTCCAAGAAATACGATGGGCTTACTTTTGTTTTCCATCTCTTCAAACATACTTGATTTTTGTTGGTAATRATTAGCAATATAGTCTTTTACAACATTTTGAATATAATTATTTCCTTTCACTACAACAAATATAACTGCACAGACTACAATAATATTGATGCTTAGAGATGCTATTAGTAGTTTTTTCATTGCAATTTATAACTAGTTTGATGAGATTCCTTCCCGATAGTTATCGAAATCAGCAGGAATAAGTAACTCCATTTTAATATCACAACGATCATAATGACAATCGGCTTCTACAGGAATTTCTATAAATCCGTATTTACGGTAAATATAAATAGCGTTTTCTAGTTTTCTGCTAGAGTAAATAATAAGCTTATCAAGGTTGTTTTCTTTTGAAAAATCAATACAATATTGCATTAATTGTTGTCCAATTTTCTTTCCTCTTTGTTTCGGAGCAACTGCCATTTTGGTAAGTTCAAAAACAGTTTCAGAAATAGGCATTAAAGCTACAGTTCCAAGCACTACTCCATTATCTAAAGCAAAGAAAATATGTCCGCCAGGTTTGATAATATATTTATTAGGATTTCCTAAAACCTCTTTATCATAATCCTCTACATAGAAAAATGCCTCCAGCCATTCTATGTTTAGTTTATAGAATGCATTAGCGTATTTTTCTTGGTATGGTTTTATTTTTATTGGCATTGTGTTAGTTTAACTTCAGGTCATTTCGATACGATTGCTGAAAAACGCAATCACTCAGTGACCTTAGATTTAGGTATTCAATTACCTTAAAAGTAAGTACCCTGAGTGTTTTCCAGAGAAAACGTATCGAAGGGTACGGCTCAAAATCTACATTTTTGAATCAATATAAGCAATTACTTCAGCTTCAATTTTTAAAGTCCGTTGGTATATGTTTTCAGATTTAGTTAAAATGTCTTCAGCAAAAACTCTGTCTTTAATGTCTTTTGCATTAATTTTTACATTAAAATAAGCACCTAAAACTGCTGCTTTTGCACAAAGAATTCCTACACCACCATCTGACAAGGAGTTTTGCAATCCGTCTTTAATCATCGCTTGCATTACTTCCATAGAATTAAAAGAGGTTTCCATCACCTGAAATGGGATTTCGGTAGCGTAAATAGTAGCTTCTTCAATGGCTTGGCTTCTTGCTTCTTTTTCTTGATCAGAATCTTTTGGCATTCTAAATCCGTCAATAATTTTATTAAAAGCATTCGTATCTTCATCTACCAAAAACAATAACTTTTCTTTGTAAGCTTGACCTTTTACAGCCCATTCTGAAAAGAACTCCCAACGATCATCCCAACCTGCTTTATGAGCCGATAAGTTAGCAACCATCGTTCCTAAAGAAACTCCCAAAGCTCCAACATAAGCGGAAATAGATCCACCTCCTGGTGCCATAGATTCTCCTGCGGTTTCATCGGCAAAGTCATCCAATTTAAAATCGACTAGTTTTTTCTCATCGTTTTCTAACATATATTCGACGATTTTTTCTTCAGGATGAAAAGGTTTTAAATCATCAAGCCCTAATGACTTTACAGCAATTTTAATTTTTTCACTTTCTGCAATTCCTAAAGAACGTTCTTGCTTAATCAGATAAAAATCTGCAGCATCCAACATCGCTTGTAAGGGAATCAATCCGATAATCTCAGATCCCGTTACTCGAATTCCACGTTCCAAAGCAGCTTTGCAACTCTCGTCAAAAGCTTCGTGCATTGAAGTGATGGTGATGTTGGTAAGGTTGTAAGAGATTTGTGCAATTCCGTATTCATCAATATACCAACCAATTCCTTTTACGGCTTTTAGTTTTCCGGGAACTCGAACAGGTTCTCCATTTTCGTCCAATACTTTTTTTCCAGTAATCGAATTTCCTTCCCGTTTAAAACGACCTGCCTCCCGAATATCAAAAGCAATTGCATTGGCTCTACGAGTTGAAGTTGTATTTAAATTAACGTTATAAGCGATTAAAAAATCACGAGCTGAAATTGCAGTAACTCCTGTTCTTGCAACATTCTCGTTGTATTCTGCTGGTCCAAAATCTGGTTTCCATTCCGGATCTGAAAGTTTATTTGCCAGGCCTTCATATTCTCCACTTCGGCAGTTGGCGAGGTTTTTACGTTTTTCTTCTTTGGCAGCCGTTTCATAGAAATATCCCGGGATTCCGAGTTCTTTGCCAACTCGCTCTCCTAATTTATGAGCGTAATTGGCAGTTTCTTCCAATGAAATTCCAGAAATCGGTACCAACGGACAAACATCCGTAGCACCAAAACGAGGATGTTCACCCGTATGTTTGCTCATATCGATAAGTTCAGCAGCTTTTTTTATCAATCTGAAAGCAGCTTCAATTACTGGTTCTGGTTCGCCAACAAAGGTAATAACCGTACGATTTGTTGCTTTACCAGCATCGACATCTAATAATTTAACACCGTCAACAGTTTCAACAATTTGAGAAACGGTTTCTATAATTTTTGAATCGCGACCTTCACTAATATTTGGCACGCATTCTATAAGTTGTTTTTGCATCGTTTTTTATTTGAATTTCAAAATTAGGGTAAAGAGATTAGAATCAAGAAGTAATTTTAAAAATTAATATTAATTTTTGGTTTTTGATACGCTTACTTCGATACGATTGTTTTGAAAGAAAACAATCACTCAGCAACCTTAGATTTAGGTATTAATTTACCTTTGAGTAAAGTACCCTGAGTGATTTTCCAGAGAAAATCGTATCGAAGGGTACGAGTTAGGAAGAGTACGGATTTTTGAGTAAAGATTATTTTATTAATTTCACAATATGGTAAAAGGATATATGTATATTTTAAAATGTTGTGATGATACTTATTATACTGGAAGCACAAAATTTATAGATCGAAGAATAGAAGAACACAACAAAGGTATTGGAGCTAATTATACCAAAAAGAAACTTCCAGTTATACTAATCTATTTTGAAGAATATGATCGTATTGATTATGCTTTCAATAGAGAGAAACAAGTTCAAGGTTGGAGTCGTAAAAAGAAAGAGGCGTTAATGAAAGGAGAAACTCATTTGTTACCGAAGCTTGCTAAGAAAATATTTTCAAAAAAGATTTAACTATTTATTCCGATACGGTTACTTCGATACGATTGCTAAAAAGTGCAATCACTCAGCAACCTTAGATTCAGTTATTCATTTACCTTGAAGTAAGTACCCTGAGTAATTTTCCAAAGAAAACCGTATCGAAGTGTACGGATAAACAAGGGTACAGATTATTAAACCACCTCACCAGCAACAATTACAATATCAATCAAATTACTGCTAAATGCATAAGGTAAATAACTGTACGAAGGAATTTCTTTAGTGATAATTACACTGGCAGATTTTCCTTTGGTAATACTTCCGTGGGTTTCTGAAATTCCCATTGCGTATGCGCCGTTGATGGTTGCGGCATTGATGGCTTCTTCGGGAGTGAGTTTCATTTTTATACAGGCGGTTGCTACTACAAAATTCATATTTCCACTTGGTGTGGAGCCCGGATTATAATCGGTTGCTAATGCTAATGGAAGTCCTGAATCTATGATTTTTCTTCCCGGAGTGTAGGGAATACTTAAAAAATAGGAACAGGAGGGAAGTGCCACTGGCATTGTTTCAGAATTTTTTAAAACTAAAATATCTTCCTCGGTAATCACTTCTAAATGATCCACACTAAGTGCTTGATGATCGACACTTGCTTTTACACCACCAATAGCGTTAAACTGATTGACGTGCGTTTTAGGAATCAATCCATATTTTTTGGCTTCGGAAAGCAATTGATGAGTATCTTCAACTGAAAAATATCCTGTTTCACAGAAAATGTCTACATAATCTGCTAGATTTTCTTCAGCAACTTTTGGAAGCATTTCTGTACAAATATGATCTAAATATCCTTGTTTGTTATCTTTAAATTCTGAAGGAACAGCGTGTGCTCCTAAAAATGTAGTTTTTACTTTTACAGGAAAAGTTTCACCTAATCTTTTAGCAACTCGAAGCATTTTTAATTCGGCTTCTAAAGTGAGTCCATAACCCGATTTTATTTCGATAGCTCCTGTACCTAATTTCATGACTTCAATTAAACGAACAGCCGATTGTGTAAATAAATCTTCTTCAGATGTTTGTTGAAGTTTCTTCGCACTGTTTAGAATTCCACCGCCATTATCCGCAATTTCTTGATAAGATAAACCGTTGATTCTGTCCACAAATTCTTGTTCTCGATTCCCAGCATAAACAATGTGCGTATGTGAATCGCACCAAGTTGGCAACACTATCTTTCCAGTACAATCGATGGTTTTATCTACTTCCGAAGAAATAATAGAACCCATGGTGCCGAAGTCTTTAATAATATCCCCTTCAAGTAGTAACCAAGCGTTTTTTAGACTTGGAAGTTCTTTCATTTCAGCTCCACAGACTTTATTTGGAGCGCTATCACGAACTTGTAGTAGTTCTTTTATGTTGGTGAGAAGTGTTTTCATTTTTGACTTTTAATTGAAAATTGCTTATTGCTTTTTACTTATCATTTTTAGAGAAAACCATCCAAGTGTGAAAATAATGAGCCCCATAATTACCCAAAGCCATAGTTTGTTTTCAAACAATGGAGCAGTTTTAGATGCTTCTGTTTTCTCGATAGGAATTCTATTTAGTAAAATTAACCCTTTTAATTCAGTTGGAATATTATTTGAAAATTTTGAAATATCATATTGCGGAGAACTACTTTTCGTATTTCCATAAACCAAGTAATAATCTGCGTCTTCAGTAAAGCGAGCTATTAAATTATGAGTATAGCCACGAATGTAAACTGTATTAATAGTTAAGGGTTCATTATCAAAATTATTAATGATTATTCTTATTTTGTTAGTGATTGTACTATTAAAATTAAACTTGTTTTCTTCTAAACTACTGAGTGTTGAATGAGATAAATTTTGGTAATTATAAATCCATTTTTTTTCAGTTTTAATGCTATCTACCAAATATTTTATGGTGATGGGACGGTAATAATCAAAAGTGTCTTGTACTTTTATTTTAAGATGACTTACAGCAACCGATTCATTTAATGTCACATCGATGATGGAAATTTTATTTTGCTGATTTTCTTTATATTGAGTTGATTTAACATCAAAATTTATATAGGTAGCCTTTTTTGTTTTTGATAATGAAATTGAAGCTGAGTTTAAAATGGGCTTCTTTTTGGAAGGAATAAAAACTCGATAATAGCGATATTTAGAATCAGGAAAAATCAATTTCGAAAATTGATAATTGGTTTGTTTATTTTCAATAGAAAGTATTCTAAAGTCTTCGAGAATTGTAAACCAATCTTGATTATTCATACTTGCCTGAAGGTTGATTTTCCAATCGAAATTTGCTTGTAAAAAATCTAGGTTTATTTGATTAATTGTTTCGGAGCTTGGAATTTCAAAAGTAAAAAAATATCCTTCACTACTATGAGCTTCATTTATTTTATGGAAAGCTATTTCTTGATTGTTATGCTCTTCCGAAGCAAGTTTTAAAATATATGGAACTTCAATAGTGTCTTTATTTGCCTTTATTCCGAAGATTCTAATATCGGATAAGTTATTTTTCAAGTCTTTAAAAGCAGTATTCTGGATGGTAATTTTATGCCATTGATCTGTAATTCCTGAAATTTCTTGTTTATAATTATATTCCCCAATCTGCCCATAGCAAAAAGAGGATAATAATAATAATAAAAGGTACAAGCTATTCTTCACTTTCATCTTCATCTGTAATTTGATTTTTGTACTTGTTGTATAAGAATGAAATAATTAATAAAATGATTCCTAAAGATACAAATACAACGGTTTTTGCAATGGTATTTAAATGTGAAATGTCGTAGAAAAATAGTTTTAAAAGTGTAACTCCAAATAAAGCGATTGCTCCAATTCTGAGGTATTGTTTGTTTTTCCAAATTCCATACACAATTAACGATAAAGAATAAATTCCCCATAAAATACTCAAACCTAATTTGTAAGATTGTTCCACCGAAGCCATATCAAGCCAACTAATTAATTCGCTACTTGCAATCCATAAAACAGCAATGTTTAAGGCTAAATAAGTAAGTTTAATTATAGATTTATCTGGCAAATAAGTTTTTACTGATTTTATTATTTCTAGAATCAATAAAACAACAAATACATAAGATATGTAACGAATTCCGATGTTGAATATCCCTTGGTTATAATATTCAGATTGACTTTGAGCTAAATAGTTTACTCTAAGTTCACTTAATTCATAAAGCCCAGCGGCTAGGTAACTTGCTAAAGCCATAAAACTAAGAACTAGGGTAACGATACCTAAACTTTTATCCTTAATTTTTTTCCTATTAATTATAGAAAGAAGTGATACAAAAAAGAGCGAATAAATAAGTAGCCAAACTATTTTAAATATTCGAATGTCTTCATTATTAACATGATCGTTATAATATTGAGTTCCTTCACTTAATTTAATTTCTGAATTTGAATAAAGCATATTAAAGTAATTTCCTATCTCCAAATAGAAGCTATAGTAAAGTGTAAATATGAAAATTCCAGGAATAATTATTGAAAACAAATTCTTCATCCAAGCTTTTGGTAATGGTGAAGTATAATTTTTATCTCTACTTATTTTTGTCATAAAACCGAAAGCCGAGATAAATAAAACCGAAGTTAAAAAATAGGTATTGATAAATGGTTTGATTCTAATTTCATCTTTATAATAATAGCTTCGGTAGCCTTCTGCCCAATCTTGTAAAAGGCTAATTGTTGCAAGGGTTATTAACGCATAAGAAATACGTTCGTATAATGTAATGTTCTTTGTTCTTCCAATCCAAAAAAGCAAGGCAGCTTCAGAAACCCAAAGCAGTGTTACCCAATTTCCGTCTAATTGTACTGGGATTGCAATGGTTATAAAAACTAATACCATCCCAGATATTATATAAAAAATCTTTTTATCGGCTAATTTCTTTTTAAAGATAAATGCACTTACTGAAAAATGAATGATTGCATTTAAAAGTGTAAACAACCCTAAAAGTTGTTCTCCAGTTTCGTGATTGCTGAGTATTGAGTAACCAATGCCATAATAAATAAATGAATTTAACAGAAGAAGAATTACATCTTTTGAAGAAATAATTTCTTTTTGTTTGAACTTATAAGTTAAAAAAGTAATGTAAAAAATACCGAAAAATACAGTTGAAAAGATGAACCCAATTGCAAAATGACTTGTAATTGAATAATCAAAAAAGTACCAAGCCAAAAAGATGAACCAGGTTAATAGGAAGGATACGTAATAAAGTGGTTTCCAGTATTTTTTAAAGGCTATTACTAAAATCCCTATGTTTATTATAGCCATATAACTAAACATAATGGCAACTTTCCCAGATCCATCACTTAACAAAAACGGGACGGCATAAGCGCCAACCAATCCAATATGAGCAATAATTTGTTTGTTGTAATTTAAAGCTGCAATTACTGTAAAAACTGTAAAAACAGACATTAAAACGAAGGTGAATAACTGTGGAATTAAACCGTAAAAGCTATATGCAAAAAATGTAATAAAATATAAAATTGCCATTGCACCACTAACAAGAACAGCACTGTAATTATGGTAATTATTTTTTAGTTTTATACCAAATCCTAAAAGCCCTAAACCAGCAAAGTATCCTAAAATAATACGTGTTAACGGACTGATTAAATCGTTTTCAATGGAATATTTAGCACCAATCCCAACTCCAATAACAGTAATTAATATTCCAATTTTATTAAGAAGGTTTTCTCCAATAAATTTTTCTAAATCAGGTTTTCCTTTTGGAATTTTATTTTTGCTCTGCGTAGTCTTGTGAGAAAAGGATGTGACATTTTCTACTACCATTTCCTTTTTAAATGGAATTTCCTTTTCTATAGGAATTTGAGTAGCTTCAACAATTAGAGGAATTATTTCTTGTATTTCTTCTTCCTGTTTTGGTTCAAAAGATTTCAACCTAAATACTTCTTTTTGTATTTCGATGATTTCCTTCGAAAAAAACTCTTGTTTTAGTTTTAATCGTTCTATTTCTTTTAGAAGTAAATCTAATTTTGAATGATGCTCTGCCATTTTGTAAATATAACAAGAGATTTAATTTCTATGAAACATCCATAACTAAAAGTTTGATTTTAAGGATATGCTTAATAGATGTTCCTTGTGATCGAATTAATAAATATTAAAGACACAAGAAAATATAGAGCTGTTAATTATATGGTCACAATTCAAAAATTACTATCTTGGAAACGCTTTAAATAATATTAAAATGAAATCTAAAAATTTAGGAATCAACACGGTTTGTGTTCACATTGGAGAAGTAAAAGACAAGCAATTTAAAGGTGCGATTTCGCCTTTGTTTATGAGTAATTCCTACGCTTATGAAGATGTTGAAGTATTGCGATATCCACGATATATGAACACGCCCAACCAAGAAGCTTTGTGTAAAAAGATTGCCGCCTTAGAAAAAACAGAAGCCGGTTTGATTTTGGGAAGCGGAATGGCAGCAGTAAGTACGACCTTGTTAGCGTTTTTAAGTAAAGGCGATCACGTAGTGGTTCAAAAAACAATTTACGGAGGTGCTTATAATTTTATGGTGGAAGAATTTCCGAAATACGGAATTGAATTCGATTTTACCGATGGTTTTTCTGAGGAAGATTTCACTTCAAAAATTAAGGATAATACCAAAGTTATTTATGTGGAAACACCTTCGAATCCTTTGATGAAAATTACCGATTTAGAAATGATTTCGAGAATTGCAAAGAAGCATAAGTTGGTTTCGATGATAGATAATACTTTTGCATCACCAATTAATCAAACGCCTATTGATTTTGGAATAAATATAATGATACATAGTGCTACCAAATATCTAGGAGGTCATAGTGATATTTGTGCAGGAGCAGTAGCAGCTTCGTCAGCACATATTAAAAAGATTTGGAATGTTGGGAAAAACCTCGGAGGAAGCTTGAGTGAATATACTGTTTGGTTGTTAGAACGAAGTATGAAAACCTTGGCAATTCGTATAAAATCTCATAACCGAAATGCCAAAAAAGTGGCAAAATGGTTAGAAAAAAATGAATTGGTAGCTAAAGTATATTATCCAGGATTAAACACACACCCTAATTATAAACTAGCAAAAAAACAGATGAATGGATTCACAGGAATGCTTTCATTTGAGCTTTCAGAAACCGTTGATTCCAGAAAGTTTTTAAAAGCATTGCAACTCATAAAACCCTCGATGAGCTTGGCAGGAGTGGAGTCTACAATTTTGGCTCCTTCAAAAACCTCTCACGCTTTATTAGGAGAAGAAGAACGAAAAAAACAAGGAATAGCAGAAGGATTGTTGCGATTATCTGTAGGAATTGAAGACCGAAAAGATATTATTTCAGATTTAGAGCACGCCTTTGAAAAAAGTAAGAATTAAACTTACCTTTACCATATGAAAATAGACATACTCGCCATTGGCGCACATCCAGACGATATAGAATTAGGAGCAGGAGCAACCATTGCTAAAGAAATTGCCAACGGGAAAACAGTTGGAATTATCGATTTAACAAGAGGCGAATTAGGAACCAGAGGAACAGCAGAAACTCGTGATTCTGAAGCAGAAGATTCCCGTAAAATTTTGGGTGCTTCTTTTAGAGTTAATATGGAATTTGCCGATGGGTTTTTTATTAATGACAAAGAACATCAACTAAAAATAATTGAGATGATTCGTAAATATCAACCGGATATTGTGCTATGTAACGCAGTTAATGACCGTCATATCGACCATCCAAAAGGAAGCAGTTTGGTAAGTGATGCTTGTTTTTTAAGTGGATTGCGAAAAATTGAAACCACTTCAGAAGGAAAAAATCAAGATGCTTGGCGACCAAAACACGTCTATCATTACATTCAATGGAAAAATATTGAACCTGATTTTGTGGTTGATGTTTCGGGATTTATAGATAAAAAATTGAAAGCTGTTTTAGCTTATAAAACTCAGTTTTTTCAACAAGATTCCAACGAACCTGTAACTCCAATTTCAACTACCAATTTTAAAGATAGTATTGCTTATAGAGCACAAGATTTAGGAAGATTGATAGGGGTAGAACACGCAGAAGGTTTTACTGTAGAACGTTATGTAGCGGTTACATCTTTATACGATATTATTTAAAAATCTTTCATTTCTCTATTGCGAAACGAATTGAAAAGAATTATATTTGCAGCCGCTTAATAAGCGAAATATTAAATGGTGGTTGTAGCTCAGTTGGTTAGAGCATCGGTTTGTGGTACCGAGGGTCGCGGGTTCGAATCCCGTCTTCCACCCAAAAGCAAAAGCTTCTCTTAACGGAGAGGCTTTTTTTGTGGAGTAAACTTAAAAACTAACAGTTGTATGATTTGTCTTTACGAGCTATTTTCAGCGAATTGATTCATGAATCAATTCATTTCAGTCGTGCCTCCCTCGCGAAGACAAGTTGTTTTTTCATGAGATTGCTTCGTCATTCCTACGTCATATCCTCGCAAAGACAAATGCTAAAGACTTACTTCAACTTATCAGCAGTAATTCTTCCTTCACGATTGGCAATTTCCCAAGCAGTTAAGAAAATTAGTTGTGCTCTTTTCGCCATTAATTCGTATTCAATTTTATCAGGAGTATCTCCTGGTTGGTGGTAATCTTCGTGAGTTCCGTTGAAGTAAAATATTACTGGAATGTTATTTTTTGCGAAGTTATAGTGGTCACTTCGGTAGTAAAAACGGTTTGGGTCGTTGTCATCATTATAGGTGTAATCTAATTCAAGGTTTGTATATTTTTTATTTACTGCTTCCGATAAATCATGTAATTCCTGACTTAGTTTATCACTTCCTATTAAATAAATATAATTATCGTTTCCTTCTTTTTCAGAACCAATCCGACCAATCATATCAGTATTTAAATTTACTACCGTGTTTTCAAGAGGAAATAAAGGATTTTCTGTGTAATATTTAGATCCGTACAATCCAATTTCTTCGCCAGTTACGTGTAATATTAGAATAGAACGTTTAGGTCCGTTTCCGTTATCTTTTGCAATTTTAAAAGCTTGAGCCATTTCCATTAGCGTAACTGTTCCACTTCCGTCGTCATCGGCACCGTTATATATTTTTCCGTTCTTAACCCCAACGTGGTCATAGTGTGCAGAAAGTACGATGATTTCATCTGGTTTTTCTGAACCTTCAATAAAAGCAACTACGTTTTGGGAAGGGTTTCCGTTAGTGCCACCTTTAAAAAATTCTGCAGGAATAGGTTGGTAATAGTTGTTTTTTTCAATTGGAGAATCAATTCCTTGGTCCATATAATAATTCCTAAGAAATTCTGCAGCTTCATTATTAGAATTCTCTCCTGTCATTCTTCCTTGCATTTTATCGTCTGCAAGAATGTATAAATGTGTTTTTAATTCTTCTGAAGTAATGGTGCTTGCGTAGTCTTCGGCAGTCATTTTTTTAGCTGAAGCAGCATTTTGTGCAGAGTTGCAAGAAACCGTGAGAGCTATAGCAGTCACTAATAATAAACGAATCATAATTTTATTTTTAGAAGGCATAAATATAAGCTAACTATTTAGGTTAAATGTGAAAGTTTTGTGAAAAGTTATTTTTTAGAAAGCGTCTTTATATATTTACTGAAATGTATAAGAACTCACTTATTAGTATTGTAATGCCTGTTAAAAACACAGCGAGATTCCTTGTCGAATGTTTGGATTCTATTGTAAATCAATCTGAAACAAATTGGGAATTAATTGCAATTAACGATCATTCTACAGATAAATGTTTGATGATTTTGAAAGAATATGCTTCAAAAGATCAGCGAATTAAAGTTTATAATAATACAGGAAATGGAATTATTGAAGCATTACGCTTGGCATATTCAAAAAGTAAAGGTGATTTTATTACTCGAATGGATTCTGATGATATTATGAGTTTGGATAAGTTGGAGGTGATGAAAACTAAATTGCTAAAGTCGGGGAGTAGTCATATCGCATTGGGATTGGTGAAATACTTTTCTGAAAAAGAATTGGGTTCAGGATTTAAAAATTATGAAACTTGGTTAAATGAATTGATTTCAAAAGGAGCTAATTTTGAAGGAATTTATAAAGAATGTGTGATTCCTTCTCCTTGTTGGATGGTTTATCGAGAGGATTTTGAATGTTGTGGAGCATTTAGACCTAATGATTATCCTGAAGATTATGATCTTGCATTTCGGTTTTATAGTTTTGGGTTGAAACCGATTCCTTGTAACAAAGTATTGCATTTTTGGAGGGATTATTCAACTAGAACTTCCAGAACACACATACATTACGCTGACAATACTTTTTTAGAAATAAAAGCACGTTATTTTTTGAAATTGGAATATGATTCATCTAAAAATTTGGTTGTTTGGGGAGCAGGAGATAAAGGTAAAAGAATGGCAAAAATATTAATAGAAAAAGGAATGGAATTCTATTGGATTTGTGACAACCCTAAAAAAATAGGGAAGCATATTTATAATCAAAAAATGTTGCCATTTACTGAATTAAAACATATAAAAAACTCACAAAGTATTATTACTGTAGCCAATTTAATAGCTCAAAAAGAAATTAAAAGTTACTTTAATGAAATAAAATTACTTTTTAATAAAGATTACTTCTTTTTTTGTTAAGTATTATTAATACTATGTTTTTGGCGAGTTATCTATTGGTTTGTAATTTGCTTTTATAGTAAACTCTTATCGGGGTTTATTCAATTTAGTATTTATTGGTGTTAATTTACATTATGAAAGTCATTCATAAGGTTAGTTTAAAAAATAAATTGCTATGAAAAAGAATTTATTTAATCTTTACCTTTTTAGTTGTTCTATTAGTTATTATAAATCTAAGTTATAATCTTTCATATTAAAAACTGCACATTTCAAAGTTTAGTGCAAAAGGTCGTCTATTTAGTTGGTTTTTTAGACGACCTTCTTTTTTTTTATAAAATTTCAAATAAATCTTTAATAAATAGAAAAAGGGTTTTATATTTGCCACCGCTAAAGGAGGAAATATAATTTTATCTTCTTTTAAACGCATACCACTGGAGAATTGGCAGAGTGGTCGAATGCGGCAGTCTTGAAAACTGTTGAGGGTCACACCTCCGGGGGTTCGAATCCCTCATTCTCCGCTTTTTAAAACCGTAATCAGCTAAAAAATAGCTTCTTACGGTTTTTTTGGTTCTACTATTTATCAACTCAGTACTTATAAAAATAAATCCGATAGGATTCAAACCTAAAACCACTTCGTTTATCTAACTCAGCTACTAGTACTTAAACAAAAATATGTTATTTACGGTTGTTAGTATATCGATTAAAAATTAGCATTTATAGTTAATAAAGGTCCCTGAAATGTCATGGTAAATTTTCCATCCCAATTATCTTTATTTACTTTAGCTGTAAAGTCAAAATATCGGTATTTTAATCCAATACCAAAATGTTTGTGAAATTGATAGTTAACCCCAGCGCCAAGATCCCATAGGCCACCATAATAATCACCAACAGTTAAGCCAAACCAATCTACTCTTGCAGATAATAACCATTTATTATTGGGAGCATAAAAATACCAAGCACCAATATTGGGTAGAGGAGCAATTACACTAACAGTACTTCTTTTAAAATCTACAGAGGCACCTTCACCAGTATTTTCATTATCAATGTAAGCATTGCCCTCAATATAAGCTTCAATATCTAAGGTATGTGCTCCTAAACCAGCGCCTAGTTCATACTTAGTCCCTTTGATGATAGTTCTTCCAATAAAAACACGGTACATTGAAAGGTTCAACCCTAATTTTAGCCCCGCTCCTCCATTAAAAATTTGATCACCCCATTCAAAGTTATTATTTATAGTTTTGCTTATTCCATTTTTAACACTAAAATATTCAGCAGATAATGTCCACATTCTAGAAAATCTCCAATTAAAATTTAAAAACAAGGTGTATTCATTATTATTAAAATCAACTTTTTCATTAAAATCAATAATCTCGTTATCACTAGCGCCGTTTACGCCAATTTTAATTCCCTTTGTAGAGCTATATATACCTCCGTAAAAAATAAATTTATTAGAAAGTAAAGGATGTTTGTCTTCAACAGAGCTATTTAAATCATTTTTGTTAATCTCTTGTGCAATAAGAATGTTACTAATTATTAAAAGAAAAAATAACAATGCATTTTTTGAAATGAAGTTCATAATAAAATAAATTTAAGTTTTAAAGTTACTGATTTTAATCGATAATTATTTAAAAAAGGTGAATCTTTAT
>NVUT01000038.1 GCA_002733185.1 Flavobacterium sp.
GATTTCATCGCCTACCATTGCCACACAGTTTCCTGCTTGATCCATTCCATCATACGTACTTACTTTTATTAAAGCAATACTCGCTGATTGACAAATATCTGTAACTGTAGAATCATTATCATTAATAGTAGCTCCAGAAATATCTGTAACTTCTTGTTGTAAGTTATCGTAACCTACTACTGTCGCAGAATTTGTGATATTACCATTATCTATATCATCTTGAGTTACCGCATAAGAAGCAGTATATACCCAAGTTTCATTAGTTTGTAAGATTCCGTCTCCGTTATCTCCTGTTGGTCCTGAAATAGCAACTACAGGATTTGGTGCTTCTAATAAAGGATCTGATAATGTAATTGATTGAATATCTGTATTCCCTTCATTAGTTACTGTAAATATATAATCAACTGTACCACCTACACTAACATTATAACAATTGTTAGTTGGATCTAAAGTTACATCTGCAACTTTTACAAGTGCAATTACTGGTTGATTACAAGTAATTATAATATCTTTAATTAATTCACAATTATTTTCATCTGTAATTGTAACTGAGTGATTACCTTGTGGAAGATTCGTTGCAATTGCCGTTGTTTGACTTCCTGCACTAACACTCCATAAATAAGTGTAATCCCCTGTTCCTCCATCAACTGTTACTGATGCAGTACCATCTTGACAATTTCCATTTTCAGTAGCCGCAACCACATCAACCTGAGCACTTAAAGCAAAGGCTGGCTCTGTAATAATAATTATATGAGTTACTTGATCACCAATAGCATCTTCAACTACTACTGTATAAGTACCTGCAGATAATCCTGTTTGGTCTTCATCTCCTTGAATTAGTCCTGAACCGTCATTTGTAGACCAATCAAACGTATAAGGTAATACTCCTGCTGATGGACTTACATCTATAGAACCTGTACTTTCTGAAGTACATAAAATATCTACTTGATCAAATATTGAAGCCAATCGGGGTCCTGGATTACATTGTGGCGCTGCTGGTGGATATATAACATTAACTGTTAATGAAGGGTTTATTGAAAAACGTACATCCGCATCTGGAATTACATCTAAAAAACCATCATCTCCTTGAATCCAAATACCATTATCAAAAATCCAACCTGGCCAATCTGGATTCGGATTTGCTGAAGCTCCAGCCCAAATAATTTGTCCTGAAATTGAAGCATTATCTCCTGCTAAAGTTCCTTGATTGTTTAATGTAACTAATGTGTTATTTAAATTATCTAACCATTCTATTGTAAGTAATTCTGTTGAAGTAAAATTATCAAAAGTTACTACATAGTCTAAATAAGGTATATCATCAATACAAGTTGGTGTTGCTATTACTGTAATTTCTGGTGCTTCAATAATAACAGTAACAACTGCTGTATCACAGTTTGTAGGTATAGTTACCTGACAAATTTGATATGTTAATTGGTAAGTTCCAGGAGGGGTATTTGCTGCAACATCTACACTTCCATCAGAATTTAAAGTTAAATATCCGTTTGGTTCTGGAATAGTTTCTGTTAAGATAACATCTGCAGGATTTACTGGGTTTCCTTCTAAAGTGTCGTTATCAAAAACATTTAGCACATCAAGAATAGGTACATTAACTCCTGCTAATGGACCAGCATTATCATCTACTGCATCTATTATAATACAATCAATATCAACTGTGTCAGTTATTTCACAACCATTATGATCTGTAATGATTACCGTATGAGTTCCAACAGGTAAATTAGTTGCCGTAGCTGTAGTTTGACTTCCTGCGCTTACACTCCATAAATAAGTATAAGGTGGAGTCCCACCATTTGCAACAACAGTAGCTTCTCCATTCTCACAATTTCCTGATGACAAAGCATTTTCTTTTGTAATATCTGAAGTAATTGTATCTGGTTCTGTTAAAGTAACACTTACTTCTGAACTACATCCATTTGAATCTGTTACTGTATAAACTACTGTTCCGTCTGCTACAGTTTGTGTGAAATCTCCAGTTCCTGTATAAGGTGCTGTTCCGCCTGTTGCTGAAATTGTTACCGTAGAATCTCCTCCGTTACAATCAATATCAGTATGAGTTTCTGATGCCACTAAAGTGGTTGGCTCTGTTAAAGTAACGGGGACTTCTGAAGCACATCCATTTGAATCTGTTACTGTATAAACTACTGTTCCGTCTGCTACAGTTTGTGTGAAATCTCCAGTTCCTGTGTATGGTGCTGTTCCGCCTGTTGCGGTAATTGTTACCGTAGAATCTCCTCCATTACAATCAATATTAGTATGGGTTTCTGATGCTTCTAAAACAGCGTTAGATTGAGTAATAATAACACTTTCTTCAGTAGTACAACCATTATCATCTGTTATAATTACATTATAAGTTCCTGCCGTTAAACCTGATTGGTCTTCTGAAGTAGGATTCAATCCACTTCCATCATTGGTTGTCCATAAATAAGCATAAGGAGAAACTCCTCCACTTACAGAAAGATCGATCGCTCCCGTAGAATCACCATAACAAAGAATATCTGTTTGAGAGTTAATATTTGAAGTTAAATCTGAAGATGACAACACCAATGTTGCTACTGGAGAGAAACATGTAAAAGTAGGATTATAGAAAAACGCATACCAAGTACCTGGAGGCGTTACTATTGTATTTGCTAAATGATCRGCAATTACAGATGGGTCTGRATTTGTACTCCATTTTAATTCAGCTCCATTTGGAATATCTTGAACCAATACATAATCATCTAAATCAACTGGATCATTAATACATAATGATTGGTTATCTGTTGATAATAAAGGTGCATTTGCATACCCTTCTAAACTCAATACTAAACCGTCAACTAACACTACAGATCTACCTGGATCTCCAGTTTTATAAAAAACATTTACAGTTCCACTATTATCTGTTTTAAACGTAATACATACTGTTTCCCAATAAGGATYTATTTCTGTCCAACCTCCTGGGTTTTGATACCCACCGTTTCCACTGGTTGCAGTAGAAAGAGTAGTTGGAAAATCATTAGCTGGATGTACGTTTAAATCATTATGAGTATAAGTTAAAGGGTCATTAATTACGGTTCCTCCAGAAGAAATCCCAAATTGAAGATTAGGAGTAAACTCAACAAAATCTCCGTCATTATTACTATAACGAGGAATTACTGCAATTTCGAAACAAACAGTATAATTAGTATTGGTTTGTACAGAAATATCTTGATCAATAGATTCATTTCTGAATGAAAAAATTGCAAATCCACCACCATCTGGAGATTGTTGTATAACACCTGGTGTTTCAATATTTGCATCTGAATTTGAATAGGAAATATATTGCCCTTCAGAATAATCTACCGTTCCATTATCATGCCAACAGTCGTAGGCAACATTTGCTCCATATTTACCAATCCCATCGACACTAGTTTTTTCACCACCCCAATCGTTATTAAATACGACTTCATCATATAAAAAAGAACCACAACTTAAAAGGTTACAAGAACCAATTGGCGTTCTTACATTGCCACCAAATTTATTTGCATTTGGATTGTTTCTATTATAAAGAGCAGCTCTTTCATCAAGTGCATCATTATAATTTTTAATATACTCTTCAGTATACCTGTCTGAAGTTGTCCAATAATCAGACTCTTCAATAATTCCGTTTCCATTTCTATCCTTTACCTCTTGTGAAAAAGATAAGTTTGAAGATAAAATTGTTGTCAAAATAATTACAAAAAACAGTAATTTCTTATACGGGTAAGAAGTAGTTTCTAGCATGTGTTCTATATTTTATTATTCTATTTTGTTTTAGTAAAAAATGCCCCAACTGCATTTATTTTTAATTTCAATACTCCAAAAGTAGTACAGCAATTGAGAAAAATCCTACACTATTGCAACTATTAGCTGAAATGCAAAAAATACTCGTTGAACAACATAAAATCATATGTTTTTTATATAATTTTGTAGGAGTAGCACATACGTAGTAATACGTATTATACTCATTTTATAGGGGTTAACCCTTAGTTTGATTTGTGAGAACAAATCATTAATCATTAGTCATTTAACTATCTCATACAAATAAAACAAACGTATATTTGCCAAAATTTAACACAAACTTTATGTCACTACAAAGTGAAATCGATAGAAGGAGAACTTTCGGAATTATTTCTCACCCAGATGCAGGTAAAACTACCCTAACCGAAAAATTATTACTTTTTGGAGGAGCAATTCAAGAAGCAGGTGCTGTAAAATCCAATAAAATTAAGAAAGGTGCTACCAGTGATTTTATGGAAATTGAACGTCAAAGAGGAATTTCTGTTGCAACCTCTGTATTAGCATTTGAATACAAGGGAATTAAAATAAACATACTAGATACTCCTGGACATAAAGATTTTGCAGAAGATACTTTTAGAACACTTACAGCTGTCGATAGTGTGATTGTTGTGATTGATGTAGCTAAAGGTGTGGAGGAACAAACCTTAAAATTGGTTGAAGTATGTCGAATGCGAAATATTCCAATGATCGTTTTTATTAATAAATTAGATCGTGAAGGAAAAGATGCTTTTGAACTGTTAGATGATATTGAACAGAAACTTGGCCTTACTGTAACCCCTATGAGTTTTCCTATTGGAATGGGGTACGATTTTAAAGGCATCTATAATATATGGGAAAAGAATGTCAACCTCTTTAGTGGTGATAGTAGAAAGAATATTGAAGAAACCATCAACATTGAAGACATTAATACTCCCGAATTAAATGAATTAATTGGTGATACTGCAGCTGAAGAATTACGTGAAGAAGTAGAATTGGTTACTGAAGTATATCCGAAATTTAATCAAGAGGAATATTTAAACGGAAACCTACAGCCTGTTTTCTTTGGTTCTGCATTAAATAATTTTGGTGTTCGTGAACTATTAGACTGCTTTGTTGAAATAGCTCCAACTCCAAGACCTAAAGAAAGTGATACACGTTTGGTAAGACCTGAAGAAAAAGAATTTAGTGGTTTCGTTTTTAAAATTCACGCCAATATGGATCCTAAACATCGGGATCGTTTGGCTTTTATTAAAATAGTTTCAGGAACATTTAATAGAAACACTCCCTACCTTCATGTTAGGAATAATAAAAAAATGAAGTTTTCAAGTCCGAATGCTTTTTTTGCTGAACGAAAAGAAATTGTCGATGTTTCCTATCCAGGAGATATTGTAGGATTACACGATACAGGGAATTTTAAAATTGGAGATACCTTAACTCAAGGTGAAAAAATGCAATATAAAGGAATCCCAAGTTTCTCTCCAGAGCATTTTAGATATATCAACAACGCAGATCCTATGAAAAGCAAACAATTAGGAAAAGGTATTGACCAATTAATGGATGAAGGTGTTGCTCAACTATTTACCTTAGAATTAAACGGAAGAAAAGTAATTGGTACCGTAGGAGCTTTACAGTTTGAAGTAATCCAATATCGATTAGAACATGAATATACCGCAAAATGTACTTATGAAAACTTAAATGTACATAAAGCGTGTTGGGTAGATATTAAGAATTCAGATAAAGATGAATTAGCCGAATTTAAAAGAGTAAAAGCACGATTTTTAGCCAAAGACAAACAAGGTCAATTGGTGTTCTTTGCTGATTCTTCGTTTACTTTACAAATGACACAATCTAAATTTTCGAAAGTAAAACTACATTTTGTGAGTGAGTTTTAGTTGTAGACTTTAGGCTTTAGGCTTTAGGCTTTAGGCTTTAGGCTTTAGGTAAAATAAAATTTTGACCACAATACCTCAAATATAAATTTTAGTAATGTGATCAAAAATGGTTGGTTTCTGAGCGAAATCGAAGAACCATATAGCACTTTCGACTGCACTCAGTGACTTTGCTTAAGATAACACAAAAAATCGGATTTTAATGATTAAGCCTCTCCTGTAGGTCCAAAATTAATAGGCATTGGAGTTTGTTGATAGTCTTTTATTTCACCGTGAGCATTTTCAAAACGTTTTACATTATCTCCCAATGCTTTTAAAAAACGTTTGGCATGTTGTGGTGTTAATACAATTCTCGATTTTACTTTACTTTTTGGCACACCAGGCATTATACTGATAAAATCTACTACAAACTCAGATTGAGAATGGTTGATTATTGCCAAGTTACTATAGGTACCTTGAGCTACCTTTTCATCCAACTCTATATTAATTTGTCCTTTTTTATTCTTGTTTGAATCTGACATATCTTCTTTTTTTAGTTTCTACAAAGGTAGAAAATGGTTATTATATAAAACACAAAATCCCGATGGATATCGGGATTTTGTTTCTCTATTATTTAATTTCGATTTTCATCGGGATAAATTCGATTTACCAATTTTATAAAAAATGAAATTGGAATCTCATTTAATTATAATTCACTTCTTGCTTCTCGCGAGTCATTTCTTCTAACTCCTCTTTAGAACCAACAATTATAGTATCATATTTACGCATACCTGTTCCTGCTGGTATTCTTTTACCTACAATTACATTCTCTTTCAGTCCTTCTAAGTAATCAATTTTTCCTGCAACCGCTGCTTCGTTTAATACTTTGGTTGTTTCCTGGAAGGAAGCCGCAGATATAAACGATTTGGTTTGTAACGACGCACGTGTAATACCTTGTAAAATAGGAGTTGCCGTTGATGGAATAACATCTCTTGTTACAACTAACTGCTTATCATTTCTTCTAAGGATAGAATTTTCATCACGTAAATCACGAGGTGAAATAATTTGTCCTTCTTTCAACATTTCTGAATCACCTGCGTTTTCAATTACTTTCATTCCGAAGATTTTATCATTTTCTTCAATAAAATCGAATTTATGAGCTAATTGATTTTCTAAGAATAAAGTATCTCCTGGATCAACAATTCTAACTTTACGCATCATTTGACGTACTACTACCTCAAAGTGCTTATCGTTAATTTTTACTCCTTGCAAACGATATACTTCTTGTACTTCGTTTACTAAGTATTGTTGTACTGCTGAAGGCCCTTTAATATTAAGAATATCCAACGGTGTAATTGATCCATCTGAAAGTGGCATACCTGCACGAACAAAATCGTTTTCTTGTACTAAGATCTGATTAGATAATTTTACCAAGTATTTTCTAATATCACCAAACTTAGTTTCCACGATGATCTCACGGTTACCACGTTTAATTTTACCAAATGAAACCACACCATCAACCTCACTTACAACAGCAGGATTAGAAGGGTTACGTGCTTCAAACAACTCGGTAACTCTTGGAAGACCACCCGTAATATCACCTGCTTTAGATGATTTACGTGGAATCTTAACTAAAATATCACCGATAGTAATTTTATCATTATCATTTACCATAAGGTGTGCACCTACTGGTAAGTTATAAGAACGAATAATTTCGCCTTTTTTACCAACAACTAATAAGGTAGGTATTTTCTTTTTATCTCTAGATTCTGAAATTACTTTTTCTTGGAAACCAGTCTGCTCATCAATTTCTACTTGAAAAGTTAAACCTTGCTCTAAGTTTTCGTATTGAATTTTTCCAGAGAATTCAGAAATAATCACCCCATTAAATGGATCCCATTGACAAACAACATCTCCAGCTTTTAGTGATGCACCATTTTTAATAAAAATATGTGAACCATACTGGATATTGTTCGTACTTAAGGTTATTCCTGTTTTCTTATCTTTCAGTTTAATTTCTGAAGTTCTTGAAATTACTACATCAACCTCATTTCCTTCTTTATCTTTACTTTTTACAGTTTTTAGATCTTCAATTTCAGCAACACCATCAAATTTCACAGTTAATTTATTCTCTTCAGAAATATTACTCGCTACCCCACCAACGTGGAAAGTACGAAGTGTTAATTGTGTTCCTGGTTCACCAATAGACTGTGCAGCAACAACTCCTACAGCTTCACCCATTTGCACCATTTTGTTGGTAGCAAGGTTTCTTCCGTAACAAGCAGCACAAATTCCTTTTTTAGCTTCACAGGTTAATGCGGAACGAACTTCAACAGAATCTATTGGAGACGCTTCAATTTGAGCGGCAATTTCTTCATTAATATGTCCACCAGCTTCTACTAAAACTTCTTCAGTTAAAGGATTATAAACATCGTGCAACGAAGTACGACCTAAAATTCTTTCTTTTAAAGTTTCAACAACTTCTTCGTTTTTCTTTAACGGAGAAACATTGATTCCTCTTAACGTTCCACAATCTACAATGTTAACAATAACATCTTGTGAAACATCTACCAAACGACGTGTTAAGTAACCCGCATCGGCAGTTTTCAAGGCTGTATCTGCAAGTCCTTTACGGGCACCGTGTGTAGAGATAAAGTATTCAAGAATTGATAATCCTTCCTTAAAGTTAGAAAGAATTGGATTTTCAATAATCTCTCCACCACCAGCGGTCGATTTTTTAGGTTTCGCCATTAATCCACGCATACCTGTTAACTGACGGATTTGTTCTTTTGAACCCCTCGCACCAGAATCAAGCATCATAAACACGGAGTTAAATCCTTGTTTGTCTTCGCTAATACGCTTCATAGACAATTCGGTTAGCTCTGCATTAGTTGCTGTCCAGATATCAATTACTTGATTATAACGTTCGTTGTTGGTAATAAGACCCATATTATAGTTTCCTATTATACCTTCAACTTCTTTGTTTGCTTTATCAATCATCCCTTGTTTTTCAGCTGGGATAATAATATCACCTAAACTAAAAGACAATCCACCTTCGAATGCAAATTTGTAACCTAATGTTTTAATCGCGTCTAAGAAATCTGCAGTTATTGGTACTGAAGTTGCTCTAAGCACTCCTCCAATAATATCTCGAAGTGTTTTCTTATTTAATACTTCATTTATATAACCTGCAGCTTCTGGAACGTGCTCATTAAATATTACTCTACCAACAGTAGTTGTAATAATTTGATTTACCAATTCTCCTGCTTCGTTAAAATCTTTGGTTTTGATTTTAATTTCTGCATTTAACTCTACTTGCTTTTCATTGTAAGCAATGATAACTTCTTCAGCAGAATAGAAGGTAATTCCTTCTCCTTTTACTTTATGATCTTTAGTAGATTTTCTAAGTTTGGTCATATAATACAGACCTAATATCATATCCTGAGATGGTACCACTACTGGTTGCCCATTTGCAGGATTTAAAATATTGTGAGAACCTAACATTAATAACTGTGCTTCCAAAATTGCTTCTGGTCCAAGTGGCAGGTGAACTGCCATTTGATCTCCATCAAAATCGGCGTTAAATGCCGTACACGCTAATGGGTGTAATTGGATTGCTTTTCCTTCAATTAATTTTGGCTGAAAAGCTTGAATACCTAAACGGTGAAGCGTAGGCGCACGGTTTAATAATACAGGATGTCCTTTTAAAACATTCTCTAAAATATCCCATACTACTGGTTCTTTTTTATCGATAATTTTCTTTGCAGATTTTACCGTTTTTACAATTCCTCTTTCTATTAATTTACGAATAATAAAAGGTTTGTAAAGTTCTGATGCCATTCCCTTCGGAATACCACATTCAGACAATTTTAATTCTGGTCCAACAACAATTACCGAACGTGCTGAATAATCCACACGTTTACCCAATAAGTTTTGACGGAAACGCCCTTGTTTACCTTTTAATGAATCTGAAAGCGATTTTAAAGGTCTATTAGAATCTGTTTTTACTGCTGAAGATTTACGAGTATTATCCAATAAAGAATCTACAGACTCTTGAAGCATACGTTTTTCGTTACGTAAAATAACTTCTGGAGCTTTAATTTCCATTAATCGTTTTAAACGATTGTTTCTAATAATTACTCTTCGGTATAAATCATTTAAATCTGATGTCGCAAAACGACCACCATCAAGAGGTACTAAGGGACGTAATTCTGGTGGAATAATTGGCACCACCTTCAAGATCATCCATTCTGGTCTGTTCTCTCTATTTTTATTAGATTCACGAAGTGCTTCTACAACTTGCAAACGTTTTAACGCTTCTGTTTTACGTTGTTTTGAAGTTTCGTTATTTGCTTTGTGACGAAGCTCGAATGACAATTCATCTAAGTCGATACGACGTAATAAATCAATTAAACATTCAGCTCCCATTTTAGCAATGAATTTCTCTGGATCTTCATCATCTAAATATTGATTCTCTTGAGGAAGTACTTCTAAAATGTTTAAGTATTCTTCTTCAGTAAGGAAATCCATTTTTTGTACTGGCTCTCCTTCTTCATTCATTGCATTACCTGGCTGGATAACCACGTAACGTTCGTAATAAATGATCATATTTAACTTCTTAGATGGCAATCCAAGAAGGTATCCAATTTTGTTTGGTAAACTACGAAAGTACCAAATGTGTGCTACAGGAACTACTAAATTAATATGTCCTACGCGATCACGACGTACCTTCTTTTCGGTTACTTCTACACCACAACGGTCACAAACGATTCCTTTATAACGAATTCTTTTGTATTTTCCACAGGCACATTCGTAATCTTTAATAGGTCCGAATATACGCTCACAGAAAAGTCCGTCACGTTCTGGTTTATGTGTACGGTAATTAATTGTTTCAGGTTTTAAAACTTCACCACGAGATTCAGCTAAAATCTTTTCTGGAGAAGAAAAACCAATCGAAATTTTACTAAATTTCTTTGCTACTATTTCTTTATTTCTTGCCATAATGCTATGTACTATGCTTTGTAAATTAAGTTTGAAGTGTTAGGCTTCAAATAGTCTTTTTATTGAATTGGAGATTCCCGCTTTCGCGGGAATTTCTATTCCTCTAATCTAATATCAAGTGCTAGACCTTTTAATTCGTGCATTAACACGTTAAAAGATTCTGGCAATCCTGGTTCTGGCATTGCCTCTCCTTTTACGATTGCTTCGTAAGTTTTAGCTCTACCCACCACATCATCAGATTTTACTGTCAATATTTCTCTAAGTGTACTAGATGCACCGTATGCTTCTAATGCCCAAACTTCCATTTCTCCAAAACGCTGACCACCAAATTGTGCTTTACCACCAAGAGGTTGTTGCGTAATTAATGAGTATGGTCCAATAGAACGAGCGTGCATTTTATCGTCAATCATATGACCTAACTTAATCATATAAATAACTCCAACGGTTGCTTTTTGATCGAAACGTTGTCCTGTTCCACCATCATATAAATAGGTATGTCCAAATTCTGGAACTCCTGCTTTTTCTGTTAAAGCGGTAATCTCTTCGATAGTAGCACCATCGAAAATTGGAGTTGCATATTTTTGACCTAATTTTTGACCAGCCCATCCAAGAACTGTTTCATAAATCTGACCAATATTCATACGAGAAGGTACTCCTAATGGATTAAGAACGATATCTACTGGAGTTCCGTCTTCTAAGAAAGGCATATCTTCTTGACGTACAATACGTGCAACAATACCTTTATTACCGTGACGACCCGCCATCTTATCTCCTACTTTTAATTTACGTTTTTTAGCAACATAAACCTTAGCAAGTTTTAAGATTCCTGCTGGCAATTCATCTCCAACAGAAATAGCAAATTTCTCACGACGTAAGTTTCCTTGTAAATCGTTTTCTTTAATCTTATAATTGTGCATTAAATCGTCCACCAATAAATTAGTTTCAGAATTAGTTGTCCAAGTACCACCGGTTAAATGCGTAAAATCATCTACTTCATTTAACATTTTTAAAGTGAATTTTTTTCCTTTAGGGAATACTACTTCACTAAGGTCATTAATCACACCTTGTGCAGTTTTTCCAGAAATAATATTGAAAAGTTTTTCAATTAGAATATCTCTAAGATCATCAAATTTTTTGTCAAACTCATCTTCTAATAAAGCAATTTCCTCTTTGTTTTGAGCTCTTTTACGTTTATCTTTTACAGAACGAGCAAATAATTTTTTATTAATTACCACACCGTGTAATGAAGGAGAAGCCTTTAAAGAAGCATCTTTTACATCACCAGCTTTATCACCAAAGATAGCACGAAGTAATTTTTCTTCAGGAGTTGGGTCACTTTCACCTTTTGGTGTAATTTTTCCAATTAAAATATCTCCTGGCTTTACTTCAGCACCAATTCGAATCATTCCGTTTTCATCCAAGTCTTTTGTAGCCTCTTCAGAAACATTAGGAATATCATTTGTCAATTCTTCGTCACCTAATTTGGTATCTCGAACTTGTAATGAATACTCGTCAATATGTATTGATGTAAAGATATCGTCACGAACTACTTTTTCAGAAATTACAATTGCATCCTCAAAATTATAACCTTTCCAAGGCATAAAGGCTACTTTCATATTTCTACCTAAAGCTAATTCACCCGCTTGAGTTGCATATCCTTGACAAAGTACTTGTCCTTTAGTAACTCGATCTCCTTTCTGAACGATTGGTCTTAAGTTAATAGAAGTACTCTGGTTTGTTTTTCTAAATTTAATTAGTTTATAGGTTTTTGAATCCCCATCAAAACTAACCAAACGTTCTTCATCTGTACGATCGTAAGTTATTGTTATTTTATTAGCATCTACATATTCTATAACTCCTTCACCTTCTGCATTGATCAATACACGCGAATCGGATGCAACCTGACGTTCCAAACCTGTACCTACAATTGGAGACTCTGCTCTCATTAATGGTACTGCTTGACGCATCATATTAGATCCCATCAAAGCACGATTGGCATCATCATGTTCCAAGAATGGAATTAAYGAAGCCGAAATTGATGAAATTTGATTTGGTGCWACATCTGTATAATGWATCGATTTTGATTCTACYACTGGAAAATCCCCTTCCATACGAGCAATTACTTTCTCGGTTAGAATGGTTCCGTCCTCWGCTATATCAATATGTGCTTGTGCTATTAATTTTTCTTCTTCTTCTTCAGCTGAAAGATAAATAGGTTCGCTTTTTAAATCGATTACTCCRTCTGTAACTTTACGATATGGAGTTTCTAAGAAACCTAAATARTTAACTTTCGCATAYACTGAAAGAGATGAAATYAGTCCAATATTTGGTCCCTCAGGRGTTTCAATTGGACAAAGTCTTCCGTAGTGMGTAAAGTGAACATCACGAACCTCAAAMCCTGCTCTTTCTCTTGAAAGTCCACCAGGTCCTAGGGCAGATAATCTACGTTTGTGWGTAATCTCTGCWATTGGATTGGTTTGATCCATAAACTGAGATAACTGATTCGTTCCGAARAAAGAGTTGATTACCGAAGATAAAGTCTTCGCATTAATCAAATCGATAGGTGTAAACACCTCGTTATCACGAACATTCATTCGTTCTCTAATAGTACGAGCCATACGTGCTAAACCAACACCAAATTGAGAAGATAATTGCTCACCAACGGTACGTACACGACGGTTAGATAAGTGATCAATATCATCAATCTCAGCTTTAGAATTAATCAGCTCGATTAAGAATTTTATAATGGTAATAATATCCTCTTTGGTAAGTACTAACTTATCCATAGGAATATCAAGACCTAATTTTTTATTCATTCTAAAACGACCTACATTTCCTAAGTTGTAACGTTGTTCACTAAAAAACAATTTATTAATAACACCACGAGCAGTCTCTTCATCAGGCGGCTCAGCATTACGTAATTGTCTATAGATATGTTCCACCGCTTCTTTTTCTGAATTGGTTGGATCCTTCTGAAGTGTATTATGAATAATAGCATAATCTGCTTGAAGGTTATCTTCTTTATGAAGAAGAATGGTTTTAGAACCAGATTCTAAGATTTCTTCAATATGGTCTTTTTCAAGAACCGTATCACGATCTAAAACAATCTCGTTACGTTCGATTGAAACTACCTCACCAGTATCTTCATCTACGAAATCTTCGTGCCATGTTTTAAGAACACGGGCAGCTAATTTACGTCCTAAATATTTTTTAAGCCCAGTTTTTGATGCTTTTATTTCTTCAGCTAAATCGAATATTTCAAGGATATCTTTATCTCTTTCAAAACCGATCGCACGGAAAAGCGTAGTTACTGGTAATTTTTTCTTTCTATCGATATAAGCGTACATCACTTGGTTAATATCGGTAGCAAATTCAATCCAAGAACCTTTAAAAGGAATTACTCTGGCTGAATATAATTTTGTTCCATTTGCGTGAAACGATTGTCCAAAGAACACACCTGGTGAACGGTGTAATTGAGAAACAACAACACGTTCGGCTCCATTAACCACGAAGGTTCCGTTTGGAGTCATGTAAGGGATTGTTCCTAAATATACATCTTGTACGATGGTTTCGAAATCTTCATGTTCTTCATCTGTACAATATAATTTTAGACGAGCTTTTAAGGGAACACTGTAGGTTAAACCACGTTCGATACATTCCTGAATGGAATATCTGGATGGGTCTACAAAATAATCTAAAAACTCTAATACAAATTGATTTCTGGTATCGGTAATCGGGAAATTTTCCATGAAGGTTCTATAAAGACCTTCGTTCTCTCTTTTATCGGATTTAGTTTCCAATTGAAAGAAATCTTGAAAAGATTTAATCTGGATATCCAAGAAATCTGGATATGCAGGTTTGTTCTTAACCGTGGAAAAATTCAATCTTTCAGTTTGCGTTGCTGACATCTATGGACGAATTTTAATTATAATAAAACAATGAACGCGTATAAAAAATAGACTTAACTATTATATACGCAAAATGGTTTAGGTCTATTCCGTTAAATGGAAAGACCTAAACCTAAGGGTTTGGTGCGGGTAAGCTTACTTAAGCTCAACCTCTGCTCCAGCTTCTTCTAACTGTGCTTTTAAAGCTTCAGCTTCATCTTTAGCTACTCCTTCTTTAATTGGTGAAGGTACATTATCAACTAATCCTTTAGCATCTTTAAGACCTAATCCAGTTAACTCTTTTACAAGTTTTACAACCGCTAATTTAGATCCTCCTGGAGCTGTTAAGATTACATCGAATTCTGATTTTTCTTCTTCGGCGTCTCCACCAGCAGCACCGCCACCAGCAGCAACAGCTACTGCAGCTGCAGCAGGCTCTATACCGTATTCTTCTTTTAATATTCCTGCTAATTCATTAACTTCTTTTACAGTTAAGTTAACTAATTGTTCTGCGAAATCTTTTAAATCTGCCATTTTCTATCGTTTTAAGTAATTTAATTTTAAAATTTTTGTTTGTTTGTTTGTGTTTGAATTTTATCCTTCTCTTTCGGATAAGGTTTTAACAATACCTGCAATTGTACTACCACCAGACTTAAGTGCTGAAATAACATTCTTAGCAGGAGATTGTAATAATCCAATAATATCTCCAATAAGTTCGTCTTTAGACTTAATATTAACTAGGGTATCTAATTGATCATCACCTACGTAAATTGCTTCTTCAATAAATGCTCCTTTAAGTACCGGCTTATCAGATTTTTTTCTGAAAGCTTTAATTACTTTTGCTGGTGCATTGCTTGTTTCTGCAAACATTAATGATGTATTTCCTTTAAGAACGTCTGGTAATTCACCAAAGTCCTTATCAGAACTATCCATTGCTTTTTTAAGCAAAGTGTTTTTAACTACTGCTAACTTTACTCCTGCTTTGTAACAAGCTCTTCGTAAGTTACTAGTGTCTCCTGCATTAAGACCTGAAATATCTGCTAAATAAATAGTAGTGTTATCGGCTAACTGTGCAGTAAGGTTTTCTATTACTTGTGATTTTTCTTCTCTTGTCATAAGTTCTAATTACTACTCAGTAAATCTTTTTGAATCGATCTCAATACTTGGACTCATAGTAGAAGACATAAAAATGCTTTTAATATAAATTCCTTTTGATGATTGAGGTTTCAATTTTACAAGGGTTGTTAATAATTCTTTTGCGTTTCCTTCAATCTTGTCTGCATCAAAAGATGCTTTTCCGATTGCGGCGTGAACAATACCAGTTTTTTCAACTTTAAAGTCAATTTTACCAGCTTTCACATCCGAAACAGCTTTAGCAACATCCATTGTTACCGTACCAGTTTTTGGGTTAGGCATTAATCCACGGGGTCCTAAAATTCGTCCTAGTGGTCCTAATTTACCCATTACACTTGGCATGGTTACAATAACGTCAACATCTGTCCATCCTCCTTTAATTTTTTCGAGGTACTCGTCTAAACCAACGTAATCCGCTCCAGCTTCTTTAGCTTCCGCTTCTTTATCTGGAGTAACTAATGCAAGTACTTTAACGTCTTTACCTGTACCGTGTGGTAAGGTTACAACGCCACGTACCATTTGATTAGCTTTTCGTGGATCTACATTTAAACGCACTGCAATATCTACAGATGCATCAAAATTTGCATTGGTGATTTCTTTTACTAAAGCAGCTGCATCAGTTAATGAATAGACCTTGTTAGGCTCTATTTTAGCTTGAGCTTCCTTTTGTTTTTTTGTTAATCTTGCCATTTTATAGATTCTTTTTTCGGATTAAGAAGGAGCGTTTCCTCCTTTTACATTAATTCCCATTGATCTAGCTGTTCCTGCTACCATTTTCATAGCTGACTCAATACTAAATGCATTTAAATCAGGCATTTTGTCTTCAGCAATTGCACGAACTTGATCCCAGGTAATTTTTGCTACTTTCTTCACGTGTGGCTCGCCAGATCCTTTTTTGATCTTAGCAGCTTCAAGAATCTGTACTGCAGCTGGAGGAGTTTTAATAACAAAATCAAATGATTTGTCTTTAAAAACTGTTATCGCAACTGGCAATACTTTTCCTTGTTTATCTTGAGTTCTAGCATTAAACTGCTTACAGAACTCCATAATATTCACACCGGCAGCACCTAAAGCGGGTCCAACTGGTGGCGATGGGTTAGCAGCTCCACCTCGAACTTGTAACTTTACTACTTTATCTACTTCTTTTGCCATTTTCTAATTTTTAATAATTTTGGTTTCTCTTCGGTGGAAGCCCAAGAATAACCTATTTATAGCGTGTAACAATTAAACTTTTTCAACTTGCATAAAACTTAATTCTAATGGTGTTTTTCTTCCGAAAATCTTTACCATTACTTCAAGTTTACGTTTTTCTTCAAATATTTTTTCTACTGTACCATTAAACCCATTAAAAGGACCATCAATTACTTTGATAGTTTCTCCTATAGTAAAAGGAATATTAACACTTTCATCTTGTACAGATAACTCATCTACTTTACCTAACAATCTGTTTACTTCAGATTGTCTAAGCGGCACAGGATCTCCTCCTTTTACTTCACCTAAAAACCCTATAACTCCGTTTACAGATTTAATGATATGTGGAATTTCTCCAGTTAAATTCGCTTGAACCATAATATAACCAGGAATAAATACGCGTTCCTTGCTTATTTTTTTTCCATTACGAATTTGAATCACCTTCTCGGTAGGAACTAAGATTTGCTCAATATCTTTCTGAAGACTTAATCTTTTTATCTCAGATTCGATATATTCCTTTATCTTGTTTTCCTTTCCACTTACAGAACGGACAACATACCACTTTTTTTCACTTTTAACTTCAGACATCTTTTAATATTAAGATTTAATCCATTCAAAGTACTGACTAATAGCACCACTAAATACAGTGTCAATTCCAAAAACAATTAAAGCTAACACTACTGAAAATGCCGCAACAATAACTGTCAATCGCTGTGCTTCAGGCCAAGGAGTCCAAGTAACATGATTCTTAAGTTCGTTATATGATTCTTTGATGTAGTTTATCATTTTAAAATTGTTTTATTATTTCTAAAAAAAATCACTTTACAAGTAATTTCAATCTTTGCACGGGTTGAGAGACTCGAACTCACGACACCTGGTTTTGGAGACCAGTGCTCTACCAACTGAGCTAAACCCGTTTACCCGGGTATTTAAAAACGTTACCCGTTTTATAAAAGTCAAGGCATCCCGAAAAATCGGGACACCTTAAAAACTTTTCACTTCTATTGTTTAGTCTAAAATTTCAGTAACTTGACCAGCACCTACTGTTCTACCACCCTCACGGATTGCAAAACGAAGACCAACATTCATTGCAATTGCCTGAAGCAATTCAACGTGAATTGTTAAGTTATCACCAGGCATTACCATTTCAACTCCATCAGGAAGATTAATTGTTCCTGTTACATCAGTTGTACGAACGTAAAACTGTGGACGGTAGTTATTATGGAATGGAGTATGACGTCCACCTTCTTCTTTCTTAAGGATATAAACCTCAGCTTTGAATTTAGCATGTGGAGTTACAGAACCTGTTTTACAGATTACCATACCTCTTCTAATATCTTCTTTAGCAATACCTCTTAATAAGATACCTGCATTATCTCCAGCTTCACCTCTATCTAGGATTTGACGGAACATTTCGATACCTGTAACAGTAGAAGTTAACTTTTCAGCACCCATACCAATAATATCTACAGAATCTCCAGTGTTAGCAATACCAGTTTCAATACGACCAGTTGCTACAGTTCCACGACCTGTAATAGAGAATACATCTTCAATAGGCATTAAGAAAGGCTTGTCAACTTCACGTATCGGCTCTTCAATCCAAGTATCAACAGCTTCCATTAATTCTAAAACTGAATCAACCCATTTTTTCTCACCGTTAAGTGCTCCAAGAGCAGAACCAGCAATTACTGGACCATTATCTCCATCATATTCGTAAAAACTTAGTAACTCTCTTACTTCCATTTCTACTAATTCKAWTAATTCYTCATCATCAACCATATCCACTTTATTCATGAATACAACMATWCKAGGAATACCWACCTGRCGWCCTAAWARRATRTGYTCWCKAGTTTGTGGCATTGGWCCATCWGTMGCAGCWACTACWARAATAGCACCGTCCATTTGAGCAGCACCAGTWACCATRTTYTTTACGTAATCCGCGTGACCTGGACAGTCAACGTGAGCGTARTGACGATTAGCWGTMRYATAYTCAACGTGMGAWGAGTTAATTGTWATACCWCKYTCTTTTTCTTCAGGAGCRTTRTCAATTTGRTCAAAAGMWRMTRCTTYTGAATRMCCWGCATCYGCCAKTACTTTWGTAATWGCAGCAGTTAARGTTGTTTTYCCGTGATCYACGTGTCCAATWGTWCCWACATTTARRTGTGGTTTCGAMCGATCRWAWKTTTCTTTTGCCATYTTGTATTWWTTTAWTCTTAGTTATATATTAGTRTTCAATTANANANTYYWMWWTTTGAGCCAATGWTGRGATTTGAACYCAWGACCTCTTCCTTACCAAGGAAACGCTCTACCCCTGAGCTACACCGGCGTAAAGTGTTAWTTTCCACAACCCCCAAAAGCCTCAACGAGGCATTATTTTGAAAGAAGCAATCCCACATACTACCTATGCTCTAACATCGGCATTCACCTTCGTAGGATTTCGAATAACATATGCAAAAGCAACATTACTCTACAAAGAAACACATTAAGTGTTTTCTTAGAGCGGGAGACCGGGTTCGAACCGGCGACATTCAGCTTGGAAGGCTGACGCTCTACCAACTGAGCTACTCCCGCATTTTTTTGATCCTACATTTCAGAATCTTGGTTTTCAATATTTCAATTCACGCTTCCGCTAAAAAGTGTGGGGAGAGCAGGATTCGAACCTGCGAAGGTGAAAACCAACAGATTTACAGTCTGTCCTCGTTGGCCGCTTGAGTATCTCCCCAATAAAAACTCACTCTTTTAAAAGAACTCGAGCCGATGGAGGGACTCGAACCCACGACCTGCTGATTACAAATCAGCTGCTCTAGCCAGCTGAGCTACATCGGCTTTTCCTCACTTTTTTGCAATAAAAAAGTCCGCT
>NVUT01000008.1 GCA_002733185.1 Flavobacterium sp.
TTTGTAACATTATTTATATTAATAGTATCCTTAACTGTATATTTATTTTTATTTAAATTTGGATTATTCAATGAAATAAGACAAAATAAAGGGCTTCTCTCGGCAATATTATCTTATAGAAACGAATTATTGATACTCGATACGATTCCTTTTATTGAAAATAATTGGAATTTTTTAAACTATATTTTTGGTGGTTCCTGTGAATACCATACTAGATCCGAAATGGGGTTTATAGATATAGTTTATTTTTGGGGATTTTTAGGAGGTATATTATATGTATGGACATTCTATAAAACGTATTTTACATTTAAAATAAATGGTTTAATAAAGTTATTAATATTCTCTCTTTTTATTATTATATCTTTGGCGGGAAATTTTTTCTTTTATACAACAATCCCAATTTATTTATTAATTTTAAAAGAAAGAATATTGTTTACACAAGAAAATATGGGTAATGAAGATTAGATTCCTAAATACAACCATCCACAATCTTACCATGGAAGAAACCCTTTCTATGGTAGAAAAAACTATTGAGAAAAACCAACAAATACACCACGTAGTTGTCAATGCTGGAAAGATGGTCCAAATGCAAAAAGACCAACAGTTAAGAGAAAGTGTTAACAACAGCGACATTATCAATGCAGATGGACAAGCAGTAGTTTGGGCTTCAAAAATTTTAAACAAGCCTTTAAAAGAGCGTGTTGCTGGGATAGATTTAATGGAAAATCTAGTGGAGCTTGCTCATAAAAAAAACTATAAAATATTCCTTTTTGGTGCCAAAGAAGAAGTAGTAAAAAAAGTAGTCAATCTGTATTCTGAAAAGTACAGTAAAAACATCATCGCAGGTTACAGAAATGGATATTATAAAGAAGAAGATGAATTAGGAATTGCCCAACAAATTGCTTCTAGCGGTGCAAATATGTTATTTGTAGCCATCACTTCACCTAAAAAAGAAAACTACCTTTACAAATACCGAAAAGAACTAAGTAACGTTAATTTTATAATGGGTGTAGGCGGAAGTTTTGATGTGATTTCAGGATTAACAAAAAGAGCCCCAATTTGGATGCAAAATTATGGATTAGAATGGTTTTATCGATTTTCACAAGAACCCAAAAGAATGTGGAAAAGATATTTAGTGGGTAATAGTAAATTCATATATTTAGTGTTTAAAGAAAAGCTTAAAAAAGAGAAGCATAAAATTTAATAATAAAAGAACCAGATTTTTAAAATTATAATTTGTGAGAATACTTTTATCAGCAATATATCCTTATGTTTTCATGCTCTTATACCTCATCATTCCATTTGATGAATATTTTAGAGCATTACCAAATATATTAATGGCAATTTTAGTAATTGCTTTTCCATTTGTAGTAAAAAAATCTGATTTTAAAAAACTATTAGCTAAGCCTTTGTTGGTTTTGGTGTTGTTTTTTGTTTATCTATTAGTAAACTCTTTTTTTCAAGGAAATATAATTCAAGACATTGGAATTATTAATAAAATGATGATTCCTATTGGTTTGGTTTTATTGTATTTGCCAATTTCAGATTTTAAAAAATTAAAAAAAGCCATTGTTTTTTCTTCCTTTATTTCCATTGTTTTTACACTTGTTCAGTTTATAATTTTGATAAATAATGACGCTGAGGTGTCTTTTTTGTTTTTTCAAGAAACGGTTGATGCCCTCCTAATTGACAGAGTTTATATCGGGCTACTTTGTGTTTTAAGTATATTGATTTCTTATAAATCCTTAACAAAAAAATACCATCCAGACAATGTTTATTTCCTCGCCAGCATAATAATAAGTGTACTTTACATACTGCTTATCATGTCTAAAACGGCAATTATCTTATTAGTTGCATTAATTATATTACGTCAGTTTTATGGACCAAAAATAAAAACTCGCCTTCTAGTAACTTTATTTACATTATTAATTTTTAGTGTATTTGGATATTTCAATTACCAAGACACGTTTCAAAATAATATTAATTCAAAAAACAATATTTCAGAAATAAAATATAACGAATCATATATGCCATTAGGGTATCGGACAATTATTTGGGATTGTGCCATTAATATTTCAGAGAATAGTTCTGATAAAATTTTTGGGATTGGTTTTAAGGAGACATCAAACCAATTAGTTGACTGTTATAAAAATGAAATTTCAGACCCAATAACAAAACATAATTTTATTTCAAAAAAATTCAACACCCACAATCAATATGCAGATTTTTATATTAGTTCAGGACTTATAAGTTTAATATTATTTCTGTTAGTCCTCATTTATTTAATTATTAAATATCACAAACAATTTTTTCCAACAGCCTTATTAATAACTATTGTTTTATTTGGTATGGTAGAGAATTTTTTCCATCGACAAGTAGGGGCTTATTATTTCGGATTTATCTTAGTGATGCTATTGATAAACCAATTAAAAGAAACAAACAATACCATAAAAGAACCAAAAGATAATTTAACTCCGTAAAGTAGAGAGTTGTACTTTTACAAACTAATAAAATAGAATTAAAAATTTATAAGAAAATTACCCTTTAAGTTGTAAAATTAAATATGAAAATAGCAGTAATAGGAACAGGATATGTAGGACTAGTTACAGGAACTTGCCTAGCAGAAACAGGAAACGATGTTGTTTGTGTAGATATAGATCAAGAAAAAGTTGATCAAATGAAATCTGGTGTAGTACCTATTTACGAACCGCATTTAGATGTTTTATTTGAAAGAAATATAAAAGCTGGCAGATTAAAATTTACCACTTCATTAGACGAAGGTTTAGATTTTGGTGAGATAGTTTTCTTAGCGCTACCAACACCCGAAGATGAAGATGGATCGGCAGATTTATCTTATGTTTTGAATGTTTCAGAACAGATAGGGAAAAAAATAAAAGAGTACAAAGTAATTGTAGATAAAAGCACGGTGCCAGTTGGTACGGCCGAAAAAGTTAAAGCAACCATTGCAAAAAATGCTACCTGTGATTTTGATGTGGTTTCTAATCCAGAATTTTTAAGAGAAGGCTATGCAGTAGATGATTTTCTGAAACCAGAAAGAATTGTAGTTGGTTCTAGTAGCGAAAGAGCTACCACTCTAATGAAGAAGTTATATAGTCCTTTTATGCGTTCTGGTAATCCAATTATTATTATGGACGAAAAATCGGCAGAACTCACTAAATATGCTGCGAATGCTTTCTTGGCAACCAAGATAACTTTCATGAACGAAATAGCAAACTACTGCGAAAAAGTAGGGGCAGATGTAGATAARGTTMGWGTRGGTATGGGWACMGATTCWMGAATMGGKAAACGRTTTYTATTTCCAGGAATAGGTTATGGAGGATCTTGTTTTCCTAAAGATGTAAAAGCGCTTCAAAAAGCAGGAAAAGATAAAAATTACGATTTTAAAATATTAAATTCTGTAATTGAAGTAAACGAAAAACAAAAAACCATTCTTTTACCAAAAATTGAAGATTATTTTAATGGTGATTTAATCAATAAAAAATTGGCAATTTGGGGCTTAGCTTTTAAACCAGAAACAGATGATATTCGGGAAGCTCCAGCTATTTATTTAATGAACGAATTGCTTAATAGAGGTGCATCATTATCGGTATTTGACCCTGAAGCTATGCCAAATATTAAAAAACAATTTGGAGATTCTCTTAACTATTGTGGATCTATGTATGAAGCTCTAGAAAATTCAGATGCATTAGTAATTTGTACAGAATGGAGTATTTTTAGAACCCCAGATTTTAATAAACTAAAAGAATTATTAATAAACCCTACGATATTTGATGGACGAAACTTATATGATGTTGAGGAGGTTCAAAAAGAAGGATTTAATTATTTCTCCATAGGAAGATAAAAGTATATGAAAAAAAGAGTTTTAATAACAGGAGCAGCAGGATTTTTAGGCTCTCATTTATGTGATAAGTTTATTACAGAGGGTTTTTCTGTTATTGGAATGGACAATCTAATTACGGGCGATTTAAAAAATATTGAACATTTATTTAAAAATCCAGATTTTGAGTTTTATCATCATGATGTTACAAAGTTTGTTCATGTTCCTGGAGAATTAGATTACATTCTTCATTTTGCATCACCTGCAAGTCCGATAGATTATTTGAAAATTCCCATCCAAACATTAAAAGTTGGAGCATTAGGAACTCATAATTTATTAGGATTAGCAAAAGAAAAAAATGCTCGGATATTAATTGCATCTACTTCCGAAGTGTATGGAGATCCATTAGTACATCCTCAAACCGAAGAATATTATGGTAATGTAAACACTATAGGACCTCGTGGTGTTTATGATGAAGCAAAACGTTTTCAAGAATCTATTACCATGGCGTATCATCGTTTTCATGGAGTGGAAACTCGTATTGCTAGAATATTTAATACTTACGGCCCTAGAATGCGTTTAAATGATGGAAGAGTAATTCCAGCATTTATGGGACAAGCCTTAAGAGGAGAAAATTTAACAGTGTTTGGTGATGGATTACAAACAAGATCATTTTGTTATGTAGAGGACGAAATTGAAGGGTTTTATAAATTATTAATGAGCGATTATTCATTGCCTATTAACATTGGGAATCCTCATGAAATTACCATTTTAGAATTTGCAAAAGAAATTATTAAACTTACAGGTACAGATCAAAAAATTGTATTTGAGTCCTTACCTACAGATGACCCTTTACAAAGGCAACCTGATATTTCTAAAGCAAAAAAAATACTTGGATGGGAACCTAAAACATCGAGAGAAGAAGGAATGAAAAAAACATTTGAATATTTTAAAAATCTTTCTCCAGAAGAATTAGTTAAAAGTGAGCATAAAGATTTTTCTAAACACATTAGATTATAAGGTATGATGTTTAAAAGAGGAAGATATTCAGGATTAATTAGACCGATTTCATACGGAATTGATCTGTTTATTATTTTATTTTTTGCAAATGATTTTTTTCAAGAAAATATTAATTATGTAAATTTTATAGTTTTCATTACCATTTCTTGGTTTATAATCTCATTTTTTTCAAATTTTTACGAAATATATAGGTTTACTAAACTTGTTAAAATATTATCCTTAATTGTTAAGCAATCTGTATTATTTACAGTTCTATTATTTTCCTTTTTTGGGTTTTTTAAAGAATTAAATAGAGCAAATATTGATATTTCGGTATATGTTTTATCAGTTTTTGGTCTTATTTCTATTTTTAAACTTGCAACCTATTTTCTATTAAAAAAGTACAGAACCTTATTAGGGGGTAATTACAGATCAGTAATAATTTTAGGATTAAATAAAAAAACAGAACAATTAAGAAAGTTTTTTACAGACAATCCTGAATATGGTTATCAATTACAAAAAGCATTTGATATTAAAACATCTTCTTTGGAAGATATCTTTTCATTTATTAATATTAATGAAATAGATGAAATTTATTGCTCTATAGCAGAACTGTCTGATAATCAAATGCAAAAAATAATCGAATTTTCAGATAACAATTTAAAAATATTAAAATTTATACCAGATAACAAAGAAATTTACACTAAAAACCTTGAATACAATTATTACGGCTACCTCCCAATTTTATCTTTAAGAAAAATACCTATTGACAACCCTTTAAATAAATTTATAAAACGCCTTTTCGATGTAGCTTTATCATTATTTGTAATTATTGGAATATTGTCTTGGTTAACCCCAATAATTGCATTTTTTATTAAAATTGAATCTAAAGGCCCTGTCTTTTTTAAACAAAAAAGAAACGGGTTGGACTATAAGGAATTTTATTGCTATAAATATCGATCTATGCGACCTAATCCTGAAGCACACTTATATCAAATAAGAAAAAATGACCCTAGAGTAACCAAAATTGGCAAAATAATTAGAAAAACAAGTATAGATGAACTTCCACAGTTTGTAAATGTATTAAAAGGTGAGATGTCTGTTGTCGGCCCACGCCCACATATGGTAAGTCATACACATATGTATGCTGAAAAAATCGATAAATTTATGGTGCGTCATTTTGTAAAACCTGGAATTACAGGTCTGGCACAAGTAAGCGGATTTAGAGGCGAAGTAGAAGATGACAATTTTATTACTAATAGAGTAAAATACGATATTTTTTACCTGGAAAATTGGTCATTGCTATTGGATTTTAAAATAGTGTTTAAAACTGTTTTTAACGCATTTGGTGGTGATGATAAGGCATATTAATGAGCAAATTGATTTCAATTATAACACCAAGTTTTAATTCTGAAAAATATATTTCCGAAACCATAAAATCTGTACAAAATCAATCGTATTCAAATTGGGAATTATTGATTGTTGACGATGCTTCAACAGATACAACTTGCTTAATTGCTGAAAGATATTCTAAAAAAGATACTAGAATACAACTTACAAAAAACGCTACAAATAAAGGAGCTGCTTTCTGTAGAAATCTTGCAACCAAACTTGCAAAAGGGACTTATATTGCTTTTTTAGATTCAGATGATTTATGGCATTCTAATAAATTGGAGAAACAAATAAACTTCATGAATAAACATCAAAATGGAGTAAGCTATACTAATTATTTGCATATTGATGAAGAAGGAAATGCATTAGCTAAAAGAATTAAAGCAATGCCCTCATTATCCTATAAAAAACAACTCAAAAATAATTATATAGGAAACTTAACAGGGATTTATAATGCTGAGGTTTTAGGAAAAATTACAGCCCCAAATCTTCGCAAAAGACAAGATTGGGCGGTTTGGCTAGAAGCAATTAAATGCAATAAAAAACCTGCCATTGGACTGCAAGAAGATTTAGCATTTTACAGAGTACATAAAAAATCGATGAGCTCCAATAAAACCAGTCTTTTAAAATATAATTATTGGTTTTATAATAAGCATTTAGGGTATTCAAAAATAGTTTCGGTTTTTTATCTAGTTCAATTTCTTTGGGAATATTTTTTTGTAAGACCAAAGTATATTCAGAAATTATAACTTTGAAATAAACTGTTTCAACTTCCCTCTTTTGCTTCTCTTTAAGACCTCTACCCTTTCAAAAGTTAAGTTAAGATTACTTTCTAGATAATTGCTTAAGGATTTTTTAACTTTAGATATTTCATTAGAATTTAACTCTCTTTCAGAAACATATACAATATGAAAAGCATCTAGTTGGTGTTGTTCTATGATAAATTCTTTTACATTTCCATCGTCTTCAATTACACTTTTGGTTACATAATAAAAGGTATGTCCTGGCACAATTTTTCCGCTAGGTAATTGARCAATATCATTAGAGCGACCAATTAGCTTTTGAATAATAGGAGTTTTAAAAGTACTTAATTGTGACAAAACACCTAAATCACCAACTTCGTATCTTATTATTGGGTGCGCTTTGTTATATAATGAAGTAATTATTATTCTTCCAGGTATTCCAAATGGCACTGGTAAATTTTCTTCATCAACTATTTCTACAAAAAGAGTTTCGCTGTTTACAATAAAGTCATTATGATTGTTTGTAAAAGCTATAAGATCTAATTCTGAAGCACCATATTCATTTATAATGGGAATATTTAATACTTGTTCCAGTAATATTTTATCTTTTGGATACAGCATTTCACTTGTAACAACACAATATTTTAATGTTGGACAAACCTCTGTTAATACTATGTTTTTACTTTTTAAGTATTTAGCAAATAGTACAATAGAACTAGTATGCCCATTAATAAAATAAAACTGTTTCCTTTTGAATGTTTTTAAAAATTGTTCTAATTTTTCATTTGATAAATCAAAAATAGAAAACCGAATACGATGACTTAAAAAATCTTTTACTTTTTCTTTTAAATTGTTCTTAAAATCCAACGGAATCCCATAAAATCGGGCCTGATATGAACGGTTAAAATCAATGTCAAACCACCCAAATCGATTAATAATTTCTGCCCAAGTCATCGCATGACAAAACTTGTCTTTAGCAAAAATCATGGGATGCCCACTCGACCCCGAAGTTTTATTGATATAACAATCCTTACTATTAAAGACATTAGAAAGGCGTTTTTTTAAAGGAATTTGCAAATCCTTCTTGGTCATTATCGGAATATCCTCCCAGTTTTCAATAGACTTGTCACCAATAAGTTCCTGATAGAATGGGTTGTTTTTTAAGTGATAAGCTACAATTTCTTGTCGTTGCTTTTTTACATAGTTTTCGTATTCACTTTCCGGTATTGCTTGAATTTTTGATAAATGCTCCTTTGCTTCCTTAATTGGGAAGCCATTTATTTTTAGGGTAAATTCAAATAAATTCAATGCTAAAATATTAGGTCATCAATTTACAAATTAAACGAATTGTAATCTTAAAATAATAGTATTTTTGTAATAGTTTTAAAACACATAGCTATGAATATTTTAATTTTAGGTTCTGGAGGTCGCGAACATACGTTTGCTTATAAAATAGTTCAAAGCAATCGTTGCAGTCAATTATTTGTAGCTCCTGGTAATGCAGGAACTTCAGAAATTGCTACGAATGTTCCAATTTCAGTAAACGACTTTGAAGCCATTAAAAACTGTGTGTTAGAAAACCAAATTGAAATGGTCATCATAGGCCCAGAAGATCCTTTGGTCAACGGAATTGCAGATTATTTTTTAGCAACTTCCAGTTTAAAAAACGTGATGCTCATCGGTCCATCTAAAGCAGGAGCTTTATTAGAAGGAAGTAAAGAGCGTGCTAAAGAGTTTATGATTGATCATAAAATTCCGACAGCAGCATATCAAAGTTTTACAAAAGACACCCTAGCTGAAGGGAAACAATTTTTAGAAACATTAAACCCACCATATGTTTTAAAAGCCGACGGATTAGCAGCTGGAAAAGGAGTTCTGATTTTAGAAGATATTAATGAAGCAAAGCAAGAATTAGAAAATATGTTGTCCAATGCAAAATTTGGAGCAGCAAGTGAAACCGTTGTTATTGAAGAGTTTTTAGACGGAATCGAACTCAGTGTCTTTGTTCTAACCGACGGAATAAACTATAAAATTCTTCCAACAGCAAAAGATTATAAACGTATTGGCGAAGGAGATACAGGATTAAACACAGGAGGTATGGGAGCAATTTCTCCAGTCCCTTTTGTAGATAAAATCTTAATGCAAAAAATAGAGGAACGTATTGTAAAACCTACAGTTATGGGACTTCAAAAAGAACATATAGATTATAAAGGTTTTGTATTTATTGGTTTAATTGTAGTAAACAACGACCCTTTAGTAATTGAATATAATGTACGAATGGGAGATCCAGAAACCGAAGTGGTTTTACCAAGAATTAAAACAGATTTGATAGATTTATTTGAAGCTACTTTCCTTCAGAAATTAGATAAGATTGCTATTGAAATTGATGAACGAGCGGCAACGACTGTGATGTTAGTTTCGGGAGGATATCCTGAAGGTTATGAAAAAGGAAAAGTGATTTCAGGAATTTCAGAAATTGAAGATTCCATTGTTTTTCACGCAGGAACTACTTTGAAAAATGGTGAGGTTTTAACGAATGGCGGAAGGGTTTTAGCAATCACTTCCTTAGATAAAGATTACAAAAAGGCATTAAAAAAATCGTATCAAAATATAGAAAAACTACATTTCGATACGATGAATTATCGTAGTGATATAGGTTTTGATTTATCCTAAATACTCGTGAGCTTTAATACTTTTGTCTTCATCACCTGCATCATCGAACTTCTTAAGTTGACCAATCCAATACATCATTGCTGCTGCACAAATTGCCATAAAAATCCATGAAACTGTATTTGCTCCAAACCAACTAGATGGCTCTAATTCTCTTAACGCATTATAAGGCGCAAAAGCAATATTTTCAAAAAAGTCTTTAATTCCATAAAAAAATCCGCTCCAAGTCATATCTTTATAATTTTAAGATAGCAAAAGTATAAATTAACTAGCATGCTCACAAGCTTTTTTGGCAAATCTAAACCCTTCAACTTTATATTAGTGAGTGTGTACCTAATTGCAGGATATTTTTTCTATTTATTTTTTAAAGGAAATATGAATTTTAGCATTCCATTTTTGATTCAAATATCTTTATCACTACTCACCTATTTGTTTTTTGTTTTTTTGCTGAATTTTATTAATAAGAAAAACAAACTTACCAAAAACAACACCTATTCTATATTGTTTTTTAGCGCTTTCTTTATTCTGTTTCCTTCTGTTTTTGAGGAAAGTAACGTTGTTTTATCGAACGTGTTTCTATTATTAGCATTAAGAAGAATTTTAAGTTTACCGTCTGAAGTTAATACCGAAAAAAAGATATTAGACGCATCACTTTGGATATCGGTTGCAGTACTTTTTAACTTCTGGAGTATCTTGTTTTTTGCTGTTTTATTTTTTGCTGTTTTTGAAAGAATTTCTAAAAATTATAAATATATTTTAATTCCTTTTGTGGGTGTTTTCTCTGTTTTCACCTTAACAACGGTTTATTATTTATTAGTGAACGATTCGTTTTTATGGTTTTTAGATTTGCAAACCTCCATAGGATTCGATTTTTCTGAATATAAATCACCTCATTTAATAATGTCAATATTGTTTATTACAGTTGTTTTTTTAGTTTCCATCATTCAAAAAAGACTTTATAAAACGACAATTCCATTAAAGGAAAAATCAAAAAACAGATTGCTTTTTTATACTTTATTAATCGGAATTATTCTAATATTAATTTCACCATTTAAAAACGGAAGTGAATTTGTATTCCTCTTCGCTCCTCTTTCTGTTTTTACTGCTAACTATATTGAAACTACAAAAAAACGTTGGGTTTCTGAAACAATTTTATGGGTGACAGTAATACTTCCGTTTTTAATTTATTTTTTATGAATAATAATTTAGAAGAAATTGAAATTCAATTAAAACACCACCTGAAATATCCATATAAATGGTATCGTAAGCAAAATAATATTTGGGACGGGTACACTAATTTTATTTACCAAACTCCGACTTGGGAAGCCTTAATTCCACCAATGGCAGCAGTGGTAGAAAAAGAAAATCTTGATAAAAAGGAACTGTTTTATTATGCCATTAATCGCTGGTATAATTTCTGGTCGGCAATGGCAGTAGAACAAATTTTTAGTACTTGTGATGGGATTGTACCCGAAAAAAACACCAAAAACAGATTGGTAGATTTCGCTATTCAAGGTGTTTCCTTTGATCATAAAACCTCTGTATTTCCAAAAGGATTTAATCAAACTATTTTATACGCAAAAAAGAACCCAAGAGAATTAATAGAATGGCTTTATAAAAATCAAAGTAGCCAACAACGACACCATTTAAAAAATAGGTTATTCATTATAGTTTATGATAAAAATGGAGAACATTGGAAGCTAAAATCTGAAATCAATTTATTGGAAAAAGAAATAAAAAACTATGTTTCAAATTTCACTCCTCATCAATTACAAAAGTTTATTTTTATCCCTGAAAACGAAACATTAAGTGATGTAATTTGGGTAGAAAAAAATAATATTTAGTTTTAAACCTGAAAAATTCACGCGAATATTTAAAGTTACAACTAAAATATTGATTTAACATATAAAAATTTATATATTTGGACAAAATTAGTCTAAAATTGATTTGTCCAATGAAATCATTAGGAAAGGTATTAAAAACAGCACGAGAAGAAAAAAAAATGATTCTACGAAAAGTATCTGCAGCAGTGGATATTGACCAATCTTTAATAAGTAAATTCGAAAAAAACGAAAGAAAACCCACCAAGGAGCAATTAATAAGGTTTGCAAAATTTTATAATATTTCAGAAAAAGAACTTTTTATAAATTGGTATTCAGAAAAAATTGCTGAGGAATTAAAATACACACAGGGGACAAGCGAAATTTTACGAGTAGCAGAAGAAAAAATTAACTATTACAAATCTCAAGAAAATGGATAATAATAAATTAAAAGTAGCCGAATTATTTGCAGGAGTTGGAGGCTTTAGGCTTGGTCTTGAGAAAAATAACAATTTCGAAATTATTTGGAGTAACCAATGGGAACCATCAACAAAGGTGCAACACGCATCAATGGTTTATGAAAAGCAGTTTGGAAAAGAAAACCACTCAAATGAAGATATAAATGAAGTTGTAACAAGAAATATTGAGGAAATTCCTGATCACGATTTATTGGTTGGAGGTTTTCCTTGTCAAGATCATTCTGTTGCGACAACATTGCATAATTCAAAAGGGTTAAAAGGAAAAAAAGGAATTCAAACAGCTGCTTCAATCCCTAACACAGCATAATACTAACATATGAATACATCTGAAATAATAAGTAGATTAAAAATCAAATCTGAAATAGGGTTACAATTAACTAAAAGAAATGGATTACTAAGTTCTACTTGGTTAATATATTTGAAAAATGGTTTTTATTATTACTTTGACATTTCAGAAAAAATTGCTTTTGATGAAAATCATAAATACTCAGAAGAACAGTTTTTAGAGCAGTTTAAAAATTCATACTTTGAAATTGACTGCGAATGCAATTAATTATAAATTAATTTGATATTGAATACGCTTATTTCTTATTATTTTGTCAAGTTCTTCAATAGATAACAATACAAAAGAAGGTGCTTTTTCATTTAAAGTCACAAAGCAAAATAAAAAGTTATCTTTAAGTTTTTTTCCAAAGTTAAATTCATTTTCAGTTGCACCAAAAAAGAAACCTTTTGGATTTTCAGGCAAATATTTTTTTGTAGTTTTTAATTCTACAAAAATTATATCTTCTAAATAAGTTTTCAAAAAATCTGAATTTATTGTTTTTCCAACCATTTCAGGAACATAAATTAAATCAAAAGATTGTAAATATCTTCTTTCAATTTTTAATAAATCCAATAATTCTTTTTTAGTGTCTAAATCAATTTTAAAAAATCCTGTATGATTATCCAAAAGAAAAAGAACACCTTCTTTTTCTGTAATATTATTTGACAATGTCAAAGTAAATGAATGTTTTCTTGACATTATTTCAAGGATTTTATTTCATACTCTTTATAAGAGTGACTGGGGTCTATTGATGAGAAGTCCATTAACTTATTTAGCTCAATTTGAAAAACTTTGGCAAAAACAGTAATATTTGTAAGAGAAATATTCCTCTCTCCTCTTTCTACCATACCTATATAAGTTCTGTGAAACCCAGTTTCGTGAGACAATTTTTCTTGGCTTAGATTTTTAGACAACCTAAGCTCTTTAATTCTCTTTCCGAATTCTTTTAAAATAAAACCGTTTATCATTTAGTAAAACTATACTTATTGTATTCACAAGTCAACATACATTAAGTATCATGTTGTTTGTTTTTTTTATTAAAATATTTTGCCTTTTGAAGTGATTTTATAAAAACCAAGAGAAATTTTTTTTTTTTTACAACCCTTATTCGTCAAAATTATAAACGTCAATTTGCATATCTTTGAATTTTATTTATTCACAAATGAACTACATAGGCTCCAAAAAAAAACTCCTTCCTTTTTTAGAAGAAAGCATTAAAAAAACAGTTGGAAACAAGCTGCACGATAAAGTCCTTTGTGATCTTTTTGCAGGTACAGGAATCGTGGCTAGAAACTTTAAAACTAAAGTAAAACAAGTTATAGCAAACGATGTAGAGTTTTATAGCTATGTTTTAAATCGAAATTATATTGGGAATTTCAAAACAATTCCTTCCGAAGAACTTATTGAAAAATTAAATAATTTAGAAGCTAAAAAAGGCTTTATATTTCAACATTACTCAGAAAAAGGAAAAGCAGGTAGAAATTATTTCACTTCAGAAAATGGACAAAAAATAGATGCAGTTCGTATTCAAATTGAAACTTGGAAAAACGATTCAAAAATAACAGAAAATCAATATTATTTTTTGTTAGCGAGTCTTTTAGAGAGTGCCGATAAAATCGCAAATACCGCTTCCGTTTACGGAGCTTATTTAAAAAAAATAAAACCTTCAGCTGCTAAAACAATGGTAATAAAACCTGCCTTATTTCAGAAAACTGAAAATAATCATCAAGTATTTCAGCAAGACAGTAATGAGTTGATTAAAAACATTGAAGGCGATATTTTATATTTAGATCCACCGTATAATGCCAGACAATACGGAGCAAATTATCACCTGCTAAATACTATCGCAAAATATGATACCTTTGTACCTAGAGGAGTGACAGGCTTGCGAGATTATTATAAAAGTGATTATTGTAAAAAAGGTGTGGTGTTAAAATCATTTACCGATCTGTTGACAAACGCACAATTTAAATATATTTTTCTAAGTTATAATAATGAAGGATTAATGAGTGAAGAAATTGTAAAAAAAACGATGGAGCAATTTGGGAAGTATCATTTAGAAACCACCAAATACCAACGTTTTAAAGCAGATAAAACCGAAAATAGAAATCATAAAGCAAACCATACTTTTGAGTATTTACATGTTTTGGAAAAATTGTAATGCCTGTTTTAATGTTGTCATTAAGTGGTTGTTGAGTGGAGTCGAAGCGACTTTTAATAATGAATAATAATAAGATTCCTGCCTTCGCAGGAATTGACAATAAATAATAAGTACCATGTTTTCAGAAAAAGCAAATGCCATTTTTAAAGAAGTAATTGATAAGTATCACATCATCAATACGGTAGATCAATCTTTTAGTAATCCTTACGATGCTAAATCTCAAAATTTAGATCATTTATTATATCGTAAATGTTGGATAGATACCGTACAATGGCATTACGAAGATATTATTCGCGATCCAAATATAGACCCAGTAAGTGCTTTGAGTTTAAAAAGACAAATTGATGCTTCCAATCAAGATCGAACTGATATGGTGGAATATATTGATAGTTATTTTCTTGAAAAATATAAAGATATTTCAGTAAAAGATGGAGCGACTATTAACACAGAAAGCCCAGCTTGGGGAGTCGATCGTCTTTCGATTTTAGCTTTAAAAGTATATCATATGAATGAAGAAGCAACTCGAGAAAACGCTTCCGAAGCCCATAGAGATGCGTGTACTATTAAATTGAATATCTTACTAGAACAACGAGTAGATTTAAGTACCGCAATCGATCAATTATTAAATGATATTTCTGAAGGCACCAAATACATGAAAGTGTACAAACAGATGAAAATGTACAACGACGATGAGTTGAATCCTGTTTTACGCGGCGAAAAATAGTGTCATTCAGAGCGAAAGCGAAGAATCTCTAAATTTGAAAAAACCCAAACACATACTCGTCATCAGACTTTCAGCAATGGGAGACGTTGCCATGATTGTACCGGTACTACGGGTATTTTCTGAAACTTATCCTGAAGTAAAACTAACGGTAGTATCCAGAGCCTTTTTTAAACCTTTTTTTGAAGACATTAAGAATGTGAACTTCTTAGAAGCTGAGGTTGACGAAAAACACAAAGGTTTTTTTGGGCTTTTAAAACTCTCAAAAGAAACAAAGTCTTTAGAGATTGATGCGGTTGCAGATTTACATAATGTAATTCGTTCAAAAATCGTTACTAAATGTTTGTGGTTTTCAGGAAAGAAAGTAGCAACGGTAAACAAAGGAAGAACAGATAAAAAAGCACTTACCAGAGAAACCAATAAGATTTTCAAACAATTAAAAACCACACATCAACGCTATGCCGATGTTTTTGAAAAGTTAGGATTCCCTTTAGATTTATCACAATTCAAACCACTTCCAAGAAAAAACTTCATTCAGAAATTACAAGATTTTGTTGGTGCTGAACCTAAAAAAATAATTGGCATTGCTCCTTTTGCGGCTTATAAAAGTAAAATGTATCCGTTGGATTTAATGCGAGAAGTGATTTCAACATTAGATAAAACACAACAATATCACATTGTATTATTTGGAGGAGGAAAAGACGAAATAGAAAAATTAAATATTTTTGAAAACGATTTTTCTTCTGTAAAAAATGCAGCAGGAAAATTTACTTTTAAAGAAGAACTGGCATTAATATCCAACCTAGATCTAATGCTTTCTATGGATTCTGGAAATGGGCATTTAGCAGCAATGTTTGGAGTTCCGGTAATTACACTTTGGGGAGTTACTCATCCTTTTGCGGGATTTGCACCTTTTGGACAGCCTTTAGAAAATTGCTTGACAGCAGATAGAGAAAAGTTTCCCTTACTTCCAACCTCTATTTATGGCAATAAGTTTCCTGAGGAATATGAGGATTGCATGAAAACGATTCCGCCTCAAAGTATCATTGATAAATTTGTTTTATTACTAGATAATAAGTCGTAAATCATACGTCTTAAGTATCATAAGTCATTTTTTAATCTTTTGTCTTAGCTCGTAAGTCCTCCTGTCATCAGTCGTGAAAAATTATACATCATCATAGTCAATGCTAATTGTTGGAGTAGTAGGATGTGCTTGGCAAGTAAGAATAAGTCCTTCAGCAATTTCGCCATCGGTAAGAATTTGATTGTTCGCCATGGTTGCTTTGCCTTCGGTTATTCGCGCAATACAAGTAGAACAAACACCTCCTTGACAAGAGTATGGAGCATCAATTTCATTTTTTAAGGCAGCTTCTAAAACCGACTGTTTTGGTTTCATTTCAATTACATGAGTTTCCTCATCTACAAGTATGGTTAGGGTTGTTTTGGTGTCGCTCATTGCTAAATTTTTTTGCAAAAATACAAAGGATTTATAATTTTCAATAAGCTCTAAGTTTTTATTAACTAAAAATTTATTTTCAACCCAAATCGACGGAATCCAATTTTTATAAAAAATAACCTTATAAATTTTAAAAAAAAAAGTATTTTTACGTTTAATTTTGAACAATACACACTAAAGTAGAAGCGTTTAAGTTTCAGTAGTATATAAAAAACAAACAAATTTTGAAGGGGATTTTTAAAATTACATTATTTATTATGGCAGTACTTCTTTTTGCTGCCTGTTCGCGTAAAAAAAATACATTTCTTAGTAGAAGCAAACATTCGGTAACTGCTGAATTTAACGCACTCTATAACGGGAATTTAGCTTTTGAAGCTGGAAAAGAAGAATTAACAAGAAGTTATCGAGATGATTTCTGGGAATTATTACCCGTTGAAAGACTACAGCTAAATGAAGATAAAATGCTTCCAGGAGCAAACGAAAATCCAAATTTTAATAGAGCCGAAGAAAAAGCTACCAAAGCAATCCAACAACATTCTATGTACATAGACGGTAAAGAATACAATCCGCAAATGGACGAAGCTTTTATTTTATTAGGAAAAGCTAGGTATTTTGATGCACGTTTTGTTCAGGCATTAGATGCCTTTAATTTTATTTTAAAAACGTACCCAACAAGTAATAATATAAATCATGCCAAAGTTTGGAAAGCTAAAACTAATATTAGGTTAAACAACGAAGAAGTTGCTATAGATAACTTAAAGGAAATGTTTAAATATGGCGATGTAAACGAAGATGATGAGGCAGATGCTTCAGCAATAATGGCCCAAGCATTTATAAATTTAGATTCTTTAGAGGCTGCGTTGCCCTATATTAGAACCGCTTCAGATAAAACAAAAGACAAAGAGCTTAAAGGAAGATATACCTTTATAAAAGGACAATTATATAATTTGCTTGAAATGAAGGACAGAGCAAATTTAGCTTTTGATGAAGTTATTGCTCTTAATAGAAAGTCGCCAAGAATATATATGATAAACGCCTATATTGAAAAGGCAAAAAACTTCGACTTCACAAAAGAAGATCGGGTTGCTTTTTTAGAATTGCTTTACGATTTAGAAAAAGACCGTGAAAATCGTCCATTTCTTGATAAAATTTACCATCAGATTGGAGAATATTACCGCAAGAACGACAGTATAGATTTAGCAATAGAGTTTTATAACAAATCGTTAGACGCCTATAATGATGATGTAAAAATGCAAGCGGTTAATTATAAAACCCTTGCCGAAATATATTTTGATTATACCGAATATAAAATTGCAGGTGCTTATTACGACAGTACATTAACAAATTTAGTTGAAGGCTCTAGAGAGTATAGACGTATAAAAAAGAAAAGAGAAAATCTTGACGATGTTATCAAATATGAAGACATTGCTTTCAGAAACGATAGTATTATTAGTATCGTAAACATGAGCGAATCAGATAGAGTGGCTTATTTTACAGAATACACTTCAAATTTAAAAGCACAAGCAGTTGCCGATTCAATAGCAAAAGTGACACAAGAAAATGAAATTGCAAATAATGAGTTTTATAATAGAGGAAATAACTTTAACAAAGAAAAAGGGCCTAACTCAGGTAATAGCTCCTTTTATTTCTATAACTCAACCACAATAGCATTTGGGAAACAAGAATTCGCAAAACGTTGGGGAAAAAGAAAACTTGAAGACAATTGGAGACTTTCCAACAAATTAACAAGGTTAAATGACATTGAAGAAGAATATGTTGCAGCGCCAATAGCCGAGAGTGATTTATACAAACCAGAAACCTATATTGCTTTAATTCCTAATGATGAGGTTGTTATAGATAGCATTTCTAAAGAAAGAAATTTTGCATATTATCAATTGGGATTAATTTATAAAGAAAAATTTAAAGAATACGATTTGGCAACAAATAGATTAACGACCTTGCTATCATTTAACCCTGAAAAAAGATTGGTTTTACCAGCACTGTATAACCTGCACAAAATAAATGTATTGCTAGGAAACGAAGAATTAGCAGCTCAATATAAAAACGAACTTTTAACAAGATATCCAGATTCTAGATATGCTGAAATATTAAGAAATCCGAATGTTGTTTTAGCAACAGACGAATCAAGTCCAGAATATAAATACGACCAACTTTATTCAAAATTTAAAGATTCAAAATACCAAGATGTTATTGAAGGTTGTGATGAAAATATTTCAGTTTATTTCGGGAACCCAATTATCCCAAAGCTGGAGTTATTAAAAGCAAATGCATTAGCTCGACAACAAGGATTTGAACCCTATAAAAAAGCGTTGAATTTTGTTTCATTAAATTACCCTAATTCAGACGAAGGAAAAGAAGCATTAAACCTTTACAAAACACTACTTCCTAGAATTGCAAATACAAAATTTTTGAAAGATAAAGAAAGTGAGCGTTGGAAATTAGTGTATATATTTAATAAGGAAGACGAAGAAAAAGCAATTAAATTAAAAGAAAAATTAACCGAAGCAGTTAGTTTTTATCGATATGAAGAAATGTCGGTATCTAAAGATTATTACAGGCCAGACACGTTATTTGTAATCGTTCACGGTTTAAAATCAAAACAAGGAAGTCGTGGTTTTGCAGAAATATTAAAAAAAGAAAAGAAATATAAAATTAAAAAAGAATCTTTTGAAATTTCTTCCGAGAATTATAAAACAATTCAAATTCATAAAAATTTAAAAGCTTATTTGGAGTCAGACTTATCTATAGAAGGGCTTACAATGGAAGAGTATTTAAAATTGGTTAATAGCGGAAAAAGAACAAAATCAAATCAAGAAAAGAAAAAAGAAGCTTTTAACAAGAAAAAATCTGCAAGCTCTAAAAAAACAGAATCTAAATCCAAAAAGAGTACAGCTCCGAAAAAAAGAACAAATACCAATAAAAGCAATAGTAGTAGGCCTCCAGGTAAGAAAGGATAATAATCAAATTCAACACGTATGTTTTCAGATAAAAAACCCAAAGAAATAGAACCTCAAGGAACCAATCAAAACCGTATTAATGAAGGCACGGTTTTAAAAGGCGACATTACTTCAAACGGTTATTTTAGAATCGATGGCACTATCGAAGGAAACGTAAAAACCCCTTCCAAGGTTGTCATTGGAAAAACAGGAGTTGTTATTGGTACCTTAAGCTGTAAAAATGCAGATATAGAAGGAAAAGTAAAAGGTATTGTTGATATTTCAGGTACTTTAAGTTTAAAGTCAACTGCATATATTGAAGGTGAAGTTGTTATTGGAAAATTATCCGTAGAACCGGGAGCAGTTTTTAACGCAACTTGTTTAATGAAAGACTCTAGCAAAGAAACATCGTCTATAAAAGTAGAACTGGAAGTTAATAAACCAAATCCATACGATCGTCAACAAAGAGCAGCTTCAAACAACCCTTCGCAACAATCAGAATCTTAAACAATGTCTTCTAAAGGCAAAAACGGTATTAAACGCTGGGCAATCCTTTCCGGAATTGGAATACAAATGGGCGTCATTATCTATTTGTTTGTAAAAGGCGGAATTTGGTTGGATGCTACTTATAATCTCGATGGAAAAGCATACACCATTATTTTTACACTTTTAGGAGTGGGGATTTCATTATTTTTAGTGCTTCAACAAACTAATCGTTTAAATAAATAGGTATATGCAAAACTCAAGTTTTAAGTTCTTAGGATTTCTAATAATTTTGTTACTAGGAGCATTCGGAATTCATCTTTTCGCACTTAGTTTTACAAACCATTCGCTCTTCGGAAACCAAATTATACTTTCTTATTCAGTAAATTATTTATTAGCAGCAGTAGTTCTAATTATAGTAGAAAAAACATTACAAAAAAATTCAGCACAAGCAGGTTTTGTTTTTATGGCAGGAAGCGCATTGAAGTTTCTTGTTTTCTTTTTAGTGTTTTATCCAATATATAAAGCAGATGACGAGATGCAAGCGGTAGAATTTACCACCTTTTTTATTCCCTACGCTATTTGTTTAATTACCGAAGTCATCTATCTTTCTAAACAGCTTAATAATCAGTAATCTCAACAAATTTTCAGCTACTTAAAAAAGAGTGTAAATAGTTTTTTCATTTCATAAATAACCCTATTTTTGCACCGATTTTTAAAGCCAATATAATTTGTTTACTATGCAAAGCAATTATTTAGTAAAATTACTTACAATCATACTTTTAGTATTCGGTTCTTATGCGCAAGCACAACACGAAGAGCATGAGGGAACTCCAGTGGAGATTAGTCTAAAAGAAAAAATCAAAGAAAGTATTAATCATCACTTATTAGATTCGCATGATTTTACTTTTTTTAGCGATAGTGAAACAGGTAAACATTATGGTTTTTCACTTCCGGTAATTCTTTGGGATGATGAAGATGGAATTCAATTATTCTCTTCTTCAAAATTTCATCACGGTGAAGAAGTTGCAGAAAACAACGGAAACTACTATACATTATACCACAACAAAGTATATAAAACAGATGCTAAAGGAACGATCACTTTAGACGAGCATCACCATCCAACACAAGCAAAACCATTAGATTTCTCTATCACAAAAAGTGTATTGATGATTCTTATTACAGGAATCTTAATGTTACTAGCATTTGTAGGTATGGCAAAATCTTTCAAAAAAGGTCCAATTGTTACTGGAGCAGGAAGATTTTTAGAGCCAATCATACTTTATATTAGAGATGATATTGCAATCCCAAATATAGGAGAAAAAAAACACAGAAAATATATGCCTTATTTATTAACGATATTTTTCTTTGTATGGTTTTTAAATTTATTCGGATTAACTCCATTAGGAGTAAACGTTACAGGTAATATTGCTATTACATTTGCATTAGCAATCATGACATTTATCATCACACAGGTTTCAGGAAATAAAAATTATTGGATGCATATTTTTGATCCACTTGGTAATTCTATGCCTTGGTACGGCAAGATACCTTTGTATATTATATTAATTCCTATAGAGATTTTAGGAGTGTTTGTTAAGCCTTTTGCATTAATGATTCGTTTGTACGCAAACATTATGGCAGGACACATTGTATTAATGAGTTTAGTAGGTTTAATATTTATTTTTCAAAATTGGATCGGTAGTAGTTTATCATTTGTGTTATCTTTTGCTATTTCATTAATTGAATTATTAGTTGCTTTATTACAAGCGTATATCTTCACCATGCTATCAGCCTTATATTTTGGCTTTGCTGTTGACGAACACGAAGAAGCACATTAGGCGTTTATTTATTAATTTTTAAATATATATATTATGGAAATTCCAACAATTGTAGGTGCAGGTTTAGTAGTAATTGGTGTCGGTATCGGTATCGGTAGAATTGGCGGTTCAGCAATGGACGCTATTGCTCGTCAGCCAGAAGCTTACGGAAAAATTCAAACAGCAATGCTTATTGCAGCTGCGCTTATTGAAGGTATTGGATTTGCTGCATTATTTGCTGCATAACAACACTCAAACTACAATTGCAACGGTTGGTTGCAATTGTAGTTTAATTTTAAAATTAAAAAATTATTAAAATATAATCATGGAAAAGTTAATTAACGATTTCTCTTTTGGACTTTTTTTCTGGCAAATGATACTTTTTGTATTGTTACTTTTATTATTGAAGAAATTTGCTTGGGGTCCAATATTAAGCGCTTTAAACGATAGAGAAGAAGGAATAAAAGATGCGTTAGATTCTGCTGAAAAAGCAAGATTAGAAATGCAAAACCTTCAATCTGATAATCAAAAGTTGTTACAAGAAGCACGTTCAGAAAGAGAAGCAATGATTAAAGAAGCACGTGAAATCAAAGAAACAATGATTTCGGATGCAAAAGAAGAAGCAAAAACCGAAGCAGATAAAATGATCATGAATGCACAAGCTGCTATTGAAAGTGAAAAGAAATCTGCGATTGCTGAAATTAAAAATCAAGTAGCTAGCCTTTCTATTGATATTGCTGAAAAAGTAGTGAAAAGCGAATTAGCAGATAAAGACAAGCAATTAAAATTAGTTGAAAGCATGTTAAATGATGCTACTTTAAATTAATATTATGACGGGAAGTAGAGCAGCCAAACGTTACGCAAAAGCAGTTTTATTACAAACCAACGAAGCTAATAACGCTTCAGTTGTGTTTGAAGATATGCAAGTGGTTTACAATACTATTACCGATAGTAATGAGTTGAGTGAAATGCTTCAGAGTCCAGTATATTCAGAGCAAAATAAAAAAGATGCACTTCTTGAAATTTTCTCAAATCAATCTGAAACAACAAAATCGCTTATCAATATATTAGTTGAAAACAAACGGACTTCAATTTTAGAAGGTGTTGCAGCTAGTTTTATTGAAATATATAAAGAATCGGAAGGTATAAAAGTAGCTTATGTTACAACAGCTGTTTCTCTTTCATCAGAATTAGAAGCCAAAGTATTAGCAAAAGTAAAAGAACTTACCGGAAGTGATAAAGTAACCATCGAAAGTACAATAGACGAATCGATTATAGGAGGATTTATTCTTCGAGTAGGCGATTTACAATACAATGCTAGTATTTCAAACAATCTAGCAAAAATTAAAAGAGAATTTAATAAGAGTATATAAATAATTTTCAGAAGAAATTCTGATTAATACAGATTACAATGGCAGAAGTTAAACCAGCTGAAGTATCAGCAATATTAAAGAAACAATTATCGGGTTACGAATCTACCGCTTCTTTAGACGAAGTAGGGAGTGTATTAACTATAGGTGATGGGATTGCTCGTGTTTACGGACTTTCTAATGTACAATATGGTGAATTAGTAGAATTCGATAATGGATTAGAAGGAATTGTACTTAACCTTGAAGAAGATAATGTTGGTGTCGTATTGTTAGGTCATTCTAAAAATATTGTAGAAGGATCAACTGTAAAACGTACACAACGTATCGCATCTATTAATGTAGGTGAAGGTATTGTTGGTCGTGTAGTTGATACCCTTGGAAGTCCAATAGATGGAAAAGGAGCAATTGCAGGTGAAACTTTCGAAATGCCATTAGAGCGTATCGCGCCAGGGGTACTTTTTCGTGAACCAGTAACAGAGCCACTTCAAACAGGAATTAAAGCAATTGATGCAATGATTCCAGTAGGTAGAGGTCAACGTGAGTTGGTAATTGGTGACCGTCAAACAGGAAAAACTACTGTTTGTATCGATACCATTCTTAATCAAAAAGAATTTTACGATGCTGGTGAGCCAGTATATTGTATCTATGTTGCGATTGGACAAAAAGCGTCAACCGTAGCAAATATTGCTAAAGTATTAGAAGAAAAAGGGGCACTTGCTTATACAACTATTGTTGCTGCAAACGCATCAGATCCTGCTCCAATGCAAGTATATGCTCCTTTTGCAGGTGCTGCAATTGGGGAGTATTTTAGAGATACAGGTCGTCCTGCATTGATTGTTTTTGATGATTTATCAAAACAAGCGGTTGCGTATCGTGAGATTTCATTATTATTAAGACGTCCACCGGGACGTGAGGCATATCCTGGAGATGTATTTTATCTTCACTCTAGATTGTTAGAACGTTCTGCAAAAATCATTAACAACGATGAAATTGCAAAACAAATGAATGACCTTCCAGTATCTTTAAAAGACAAAGTGAAAGGTGGAGGTTCATTAACAGCATTACCAATTATCGAAACACAAGCGGGAGATGTATCTGCTTATATTCCAACAAACGTAATTTCGATTACTGATGGTCAGATTTTCTTAGATGGTGATTTATTTAACTCGGGGGTTCGTCCAGCGATTAACGTAGGTATTTCGGTATCTCGTGTAGGTGGTAACGCTCAGGTAAAATCGATGAAAAAAGTATCGGGTACACTTAAGTTAGATCAAGCACAATTCCGTGAATTGGAAGCGTTTGCTAAGTTTGGATCCGATTTAGATGCAGCAACATTAAATGTTATTGAAAAAGGAAAACGTAATGTTGAAATCCTTAAACAAGCACAAAATGATCCGTTTACAGTAGAAGATCAAATTGCAATTATTTATGCAGGATCTAAAAACTTATTACGTGAGGTGCCAGTTAAAAAGATAAAGGAATTTGAAAGAGATTTTATCGAATTTTTAAACGCTAAACATAGAGATACTTTAAATACCTTAAAAGCAGGTAAATTAACCGATGAGGCTGTTAAGGTATTAACCGATGTTGCTAAAGATTTAGCTGCGAAGTATAATAACTAGTATTCAGTAAACAGTACTCAGTTGGCAGAAAGAAACTGACTGAATACTGAGTACTGAAAACTGCACACTGAAAAGAAATGGCAAATTTAAAAGAAATACGTAATAGAATAGCTTCGGTATCTTCAACGATGCAGATTACCAGTGCCATGAAAATGGTTTCTGCTGCAAAATTGAAAAAAGCACAAGATGCAATTACAACGATGCGTCCGTATGCCGATAAACAATCGGAGTTATTACAAAATTTAAGTGCAAGTTTAGAGGGTGATGTTGGAAGTGCTTATACCGTACAACGGGAAATTAAAAATGTATTATTAGTGGCTATTTCTTCTAATCGTGGTTTGGCTGGAGCGTTTAACTCTAACATTGTAAAAACGTGTTCTTCTTTAATTAAAGAGGAATATAAAACTGCAAAAGTAGATTTTATCACTTTAGGTAAGAAAGCAAACGACGTAATTATAAAAGAGCATAACGTAATTGAAAATAACACAGAGATTTTTGATGATTTAACTTTTATTAATACTGCTGAAATCGCTCAAAAATTAATGGATTTATTTACCGAAGGAACGTATGATAAGATCGTTTTGGTGTATAATAAATTTAAAAATGCAGCGACTCAAATATTAATGAAAGAACAGTTTTTACCAATTGTTTCTAATGCTTCTGAAGAAACTACAGATGCTTCAGATTATATATTTGAACCTTCAAAAGAAAAAATTATTGAGGAGTTAATTCCGAAGAGTTTAAAAATGCAATTGTTTAAAGCATTAAGAGATTCATCTGCAAGTGAACACGGAGCACGTATGACGGCAATGCACAAAGCAACCGACAACGCAACCGAATTAAGAGACGCACTTAACTTACAATACAACAAAGCAAGACAAGCTTCTATTACTAACGAAATCCTTGAGATTGTTGGTGGTGCTGAAGCATTAGCTGGATAGTAAGAAACAAAATAATTATATTATAAACGCCTTCTGAATATTTTCAGAAGGCTTTTTTTTAATATCAACTCCACTATAGTAAATATTGATAATAAAATAAAAACAATCAATTTACTTAATAGTGTTATTTGTTTGAAACCATCTTATTTTTGTGTCAGTAATAATTTATTAAATATATATTATGGAAACTCAAGAACAAACAATGAATGTAATGCCAAGAATTGGGGATCAAGCTCCAGATTTCACAGCAGTTACCACTAAGGGAGCTATTAAATTTTCTGATTTTGCAAAAGATAAATGGGTAGTTTTATTTTCACATCCAGCGGATTTTACACCTGTATGTAYCACAGAAATGAGTGGTTTTGCAGAAAGAAAGTCTGAATTTGAAGCTCTTAACACAGAACTAATTGGATTAAGTATAGATAGTATCCATTCACATTTAGCTTGGGTAAATAATGTAAGAAATAATACAGGAGTGTATTTTGATTTTCCAATTATAGCAGATATCGATATGAAAGTATCTAAGCTTTATGGAATGTTACAACCTAACGAAAGTGAAACTGCAGCTGTAAGAGCGGTATTTTTTATTGATCCTTCCAAAAAAATACGTTTAGTAATGTATTATCCATTAAATGTAGGCAGAAATATGGATGAAATTTTACGGGCTTTAGAAGCACTTCAAGTTTCAGATAAGCACGGAGTTGCCATGCCCCTAAATTGGAAAAAAGGAGATAAGGTAATAATTCCTCCACCAAAAAATTTAGACGAAATGAATGATAGATTAAATGATGATTCTTGTGAAAGAATTGACTTTTATCTCTGTAAAAAAGATTTGTAAAGAAACTAAATCAAAAAAGCTACTAAATTTAATAGTAGCTTTTTTGATTTTATCTGATATTATAACTTACAAAGTTTCCGCCAACCACTTATAAAATTCCCGTTGCCAAATCAAACTATTTTGGTTGTTTAAAACCCAATGATTTTCTTCAGGGAAGAATATCAATTTACTTTTAATTCCTTTTAATTGAGCTGCTTGAAATGCCGCTAATCCTTGTCCAATTGGAACACGATAATCTTTCCCTCCTTGAATGATTAGAATGGGTGTATCCCATTTATCAACATAGGTCGTTGGGTTAAATTCGTTATAGGCCTTTTGTGCTGCGGAATTGTTTTTATCCCAATACGCGCCTCCAAGATCCCAGTTTGGAAAAAATACTTCTTCGGTAGTTCCGTACATACTTCGCCAATCAAAAATCCCATCATGGGAGATAAAAGATTTAAATCGGCCTTCATGATTTCCGGCTAAATAAAATACAGAATACCCTCCATAACTAGCACCAATACAACCTAAACGGTCTGTATCAACATAACTTTCTTTTGAGATATCATCTATTGCAGATAAGTAATCGTCCATATTTTGACCACCATAATCTTTACTAATTTGCTCGTTCCACTCCACACCATAACCTGGCATTCCTCTTCTGTTTGGAGCAATAATTATATAACCATTAGCTGCCATTAATTGGAAATTCCAACGGAAAGAGTAAAACTGACTCAAAGCTCCTTGAGGTCCACCTTGGCAATATAGAATCGTTGGATATTTTTTTGAAGGATCAAAATCTGGCGGATAAATTACCCAAGAAAGTAGGTCTTTCCCGTCAGTGGCTTTGGTGATACGTTTCTCCACTTTTCCAAGATTAGTTTTCGCATAAACCTTGTCATTAACATGACTTAATTGCTTCATTTTTCCTGAAGTAATTTCAACAGAATACACTTCATTTGCATGATTCATATCACGTCTAATTACTGCCAATTTGTCGCCAACTTCTCCTATGATAGAAGTTACATCAAACTGCCCTTCGGTAATTTGTCGAGGTTTTTCAACTTTTCCTTTGGAGGTAGGAACATCCATTTCAAAAACCTGAACCGTTCCTAAAACGGGAGCTACAAAATATATTTTCTTCCCATCGTTGGACCAATTAAAACTGTTTACCGTTCCGTCCCAAGCTTCCGTAAGATTGATGTCTTTTTCGTTTATCCGAACAATGATATCGTTTTTATCAGATTCATATCCATCGCGTTTCATTTGTAACCAAGCCAGATTTCCTTTGCTAGAAAATGCTGGTGAGGTGTCGTAACCTTTATTGTATTCAGTTAAATTGGTGGTTTTTCCTGATGCTAAATCGTATTGAAAAATATCGGTATTGGTGCTAATTGCATAGGAAGTTCCTGTTGCTTTTTTGGTCACATACAAAATGCTTTTGCTATCTGGTGACCATAAATAATCTTCACTTCCTCCAAAAGGTTTTTGAGGAGAATGAAAAGGTTCTCCCTTCATAATATCAATCAGTTTTCCTTTTTTATCGGTGTTGGATAGGTACATAATATGACTGTAATTACCATCTTCCCAAGTATCCCAATGACGGTAATTAAGTTCGTCATAAATTAGTACGTTGCTATCTTTTACATCTGGATGAAAGTCGGATCCAGAAATGTTTTTCAGCTTCTCGTCTTTTACTTTAATGATATATTCACCATTTGGCGAAATTGCTTTATCACTAAGATTCATTTCTTTCTTAGTGATTTTCTTTACCTCGCCACCATTAATACCTACGGCATATTGGGTGTTGGTTTTCTTCTGAGTGGTAAAACTATATTTTGAAACGCCAAAGATAATTTGGTTTCCATCTTGTGAAATTCCCTTTCCACCAACCCTTCCTAATTGGATAAGTTGTTCGGGAGTCATGTTAGATTTTTGTGCCATTGTCATTATACTAATGAATGTAAATACTAAAGTGAATGCGATTTTTTTCATATAAATAAGCTTAAAAGCAGAAATTGTTTAATTTAAAATAACGGTTTGTGTAAGATTTCGTTGCGTGAAATTAGCGATAAACTTCACAAGTACAAAACCAACTTGAAAATTCGATAGGATTTTTCTAGGTAAGCGAATACTTAGCAATGAATTTTACACGTTGTTGTACACTGTCTTTTATGTCCAATGATTTTTAATTTCCGTTATGTGATTTTCTAATCTCTCCGAAAAACTTTCTTCATTAAACTTTTCTTTCTGTTCTAATCTCTTGATGATTTTCACACTTTGAGTCCAAATTTGTATTAATTCAGATATTTTTGGTTTCAGTGCGATAGCATTGTCAGGTGTAAAGTGAACTGTTTTATTTCTTAAACTAAACAGGTTGGTTATTTCGTTTAGATGTACTTTATTATTATTTAAATCGTCTTTGAATATATAAATTAAACGTTCCATTATTTTAGCAATCGAAATTCTTGCGTAACTAAACTCATTGATGATTTTCGTTTGATTTAAAAATAGTAGATGTCTATTTACTAGTGTCTCAATGAAAAACCCAAAATTATTTAGATGACCTAATATTTCAATAGAATCTATTCGGTGATTTAATCCGAATTTGTGCTTTTCTGTTTCAGCTCTAAATTGAGATTCTTGCCAAGAATTTGACATCAAACTCTTTGTTTCATCAGTCAGAACGTCAGGAATATCTGATTGTAAAAGTCCAACAGCATCATCCGGTAAATACGTTTTCTCCATTATCTTTCTATCTTCTTTTGATGGTTCAATTGCATCTAATTCTTTAGAAAATATTATTGAAGCAAATTCATACTTCAAAGCAGTATCTAAATAATGAAATGATTCTTGAAGAAAAAATGTTGCTCCAAGTTCCAATTTTGAATAAGTGTCTATTTCGTGTTTATTGCTCATTTTTTGGCTTGTGTACAACAAAGATATAATAATGCTTCTTATAATTGTTACTTAAAAAAACCTCTTCTGAAACTGTTTCAGAAGAGGTTTTTCTATTTATGAAATAGGTGTTTTAATACACTTTTCCATCAAAATAATCCCTAGCAATTTGTTCTCTAAAATCAGGATGTGCAATTTCAGTCAATGCTTTTACGCGTTGTTTGATTGTTTTTCCGTAGAGATTTGCAACCCCATATTCCGTCACCACATAATGAACATGTGCTCTGGTGGTTACTACACCTGCTCCAGGTTTTAAGAAAGGAACGATTCTGTTTACCCCTTTTGCTGTTACGGAAGGCAATGCAATAATCGCTTTTCCGCATTCACTTAAGGAAGCACCACGAATAAAATCCATCTGACCTCCAACACCACTATACATTTTAGAACCAATGGAATCTGCACAAACTTGTCCAGTTACATCAATTTCAATAGCAGAATTGATTGCTACCATTCTAGGGTTTTGACGAATCATCGCCACATCATTTACAAAATCGGCTTCTCGCATTTCAATAAAAGGATTGTCGTCAACATAATCAAACAATCGTTTAGAGCCCATTAAAAAGGTTGCCATCGCTCTTCCAGGATTGATACCTTTATAGTTTCCGTTGATCACATCATTCAGAATTAAATCGATTACACCATCCGAAAACATTTCGGTATGTAAACCTAAATCTTTATGATTACCAAGACGTGATAAAACCGCATTTGGAATGTTTCCAATTCCCATTTGAAGGGTAGATCTATCTTCGATTAATTCCGCTACATAATCACCAATCTTTTCTTCGCTTTCGGTAGGTTTTGCAGGTTCGTGATAGTGCAAAGGTTCGTCAACTTCTACAAAAGTATCTAGTTCTGTATAATGAATAATTCCGTCACCATGAGTTCTTGGCATTTGTGGATTTACTTGAGCAATCACATGTTTTGCGTTGGTAATAGCCGCTAAACTTGCAGCAACCGTAACTCCCAAAGAACAATAACCATGTTTGTCTGGAGGCGAAACCTGAATTAAAGCAACATCTAATTGAATAATTCTTCGTTTAAATAAAATAGGTAATTCACTTAAAAAAACAGGAGTATAAGATCCATTTCCAGTTTTTAAGGTATGTCTAACATTAGCACCGATGAAAAAGGAATTTACATGAAAACTGTCTTTTAATTTTGGATCCGAATAAGGAGCATCACCTTCAGTATGAAGATGACAAACCTCCACATTTCGCAATTCTTCATGCCTTGCTGACATAGCATTTATTAATGCTTGTGGCGCTGCTGCTGCTGCTTGAATATACACACGGTCATTCGATTTTATAACCTTTACCGCATCTTCGGGAGACTTTGATTTGTACATAATAGTTTAGTTAATTTTACACAAAGGTACTATAGAAAAATAGTGAGAAAACAATCAAATATCATAAAATATCAAATATATTTTATATTATGGAATGGTTTTTGGAAGTATTTTGCAAAATTAAATTTACCAGTTATGAAATTAAATTTATCGTTTTTTTTTATTCTTATTACAACGATTAGTTACTCTCAAATTCAAAAAAAAGATATGCAGTTATCTTTACAATTTGCACCATATATAACCAATCAAAATAACAGTATTGAAAATTCAACTGATGTTGGGTATATTGGAATTTTAAATTTTGAATTATTTATTTCAAAAAATATTTCTGTATCAACAGGATTCTTTACTTCAAATAATACACTGATTAAAAATGAAAGTGGAACGACTATTAATTCTTATGGCATTCTTCCATCTGCACAATATTATTTTATAAACAAAAAAAAGTTTAATGTTTTTGGCACATTAGGTTATGGATTTGGATTTGAAGACTTAACACGTTTGAATATTCAAAATAGCGCAATAACAATTTTTGATATTGGTGTTGGAGGGAATTTTTGGATTACAAATAAGTTTTCAATAAAGWTAACTATTCCTTATTTTTATTCTAAAAACATTACTATTAATAGAAGAGCAGTTGAAGGAGTTACACCATTTATTGGTGTTAATTATAAGATATAGACAAGGTTTTGTTTATTTTTATAAAATATAATTATCGATATGAAACAATTTAAAAACTTTGCTCTAGTATTGATTACCGTTTTGTTTTTAAGCTGCGGAGGCTCCAAATCAAATAATGAAAATGTGAAAATCGTTGAAAACCCTCCTTTTTCAATTTTTAAAATACATTCTCAAAAATGGGTGGCTGGAGTTCAAGGAGGCGGATCGGGAATCAATTTATATGTTTCAATAAAAAACATTTCAGAAGGAGTTGAAATTAAAGAGTTTTACTTCGGAAATAAAATAACGGAAGTAAAACATACTTCAGAAAATAATTATGTTGGATATTTTAAAACTGAAACAAATCGAGATGTGATTATGGACGGAAACGCAACAAATGAAGCTGCGAATATCCCTCCACAAAAATCACCTTTTCAGTTGGCTAAAAATGAAGCGGTCATTAGTTATTCTGAAAACAATAAAACATACTATTACAAAGTTTCAAATATTGAAGAAAAAGAAATGTTAGCTTATCCACAAAGCAATCCTAAAATTAAAAATTAATAGTGTTTGACCCACATAATTTCAATACTTTTAAAGCTTAATTTTTAGTTCATTTGAGCGTCTTTAAAAAACTTTTTAAACAAACATTTATCTATGGTTTAGCTACGGTTTTACCCAGAGCTTTATCCATTTTTCTTGTACCGCTTTATGTTTGGGTTTTAGGAAAAGAACAGTTTGGGGTTTATGCTTCTTTAATGGCTTTTCTAATTTTAGGAAACGTACTGCTTTCCTATGGAATGGAAACTACTTTTTTTAGATTCATCAATAAAGAAGAGTTTCAGAAGGAAAAAGTACAGTCTACGGCACTAACTTCTTTAACGATTACAGCATTTCTGTTTTTAGCAATTACCTTATTTTCACATCAAGAAATTGCAAGTTTTTTAAATTTTAATTCTGAATATATTGTTTGCGGATTGCTAATTTTAGCCCTAGACGCTTTGGTAGTCATCCCTTTTGTGTGGCTTCGTGCCAACGAAAAACCAATGCGATACGCTATTATTAAAATTGTAAATGTTTGTATTAATTTGGGCTTTAATCTGTTTTTCTTTTTGCTCTTACCGCTTTGGGCAAAAAAAGACCCATCCTCTGTTTGGGCAACAATAAACATAGAAGAAGGAAAAGTGGTTTATGTGTTTATTTCAAATTTAATTGCAAGCGGAATTACATTTTTAATTCTTGTCCCTTTATATCTGAAAATTAAATTTTCTTTCGATAGTCTTATCTGGAAAAAAATGATTCGGTATGCGTTTCCCGTATTAATTGCAGGAATTGCATTTTCAATAAATGAAGCTTTTGATAAAATTTTATTACGGTATTTATTGCCTTCAGATATTGCAGATTCGGAATTGGGAATGTATGCTGCTTGTTATAAATTGGGTGTTTTTATGACGCTTTTTGCAACGGCATTCCGATTGGGAATTGAACCGTTTTTCTTTAACCACTCCAAAGCCGAAAATGCCAAAGAAACCTATGCAACAATCAYKAARTAYTTCRYYATTNTTWGKNRSCTTWATCYTKYTWKYTGTMRTGSTTTATTTAGATATATTTAAACGATTACTAATTCCAGATCCTAGTTTTTGGAATGCCCTAGTGATTGTCCCCATCATTTTACTCGCTAATTTGTGTTTGGGAATTTATCACAATCTTTCGGTTTGGTATAAAGTAACCGATCGCACAAAATTTGGTGCTTATATTTCGGTTTTTGGGGCTATTATTACTTTGGTTTTGAATTTCACTTTAATTCCAATTATCAGTTATAAAGGTTCAGCTATTGCAACATTAGTGGCTTATGGTACGATGATGGTGATTTCGTATTTCCTCGGAAGAAAATATTATAAAGTACCATACGACCTTAAAAAAATAGGATTTTATTTATTGTTATCTGTTGGATTTTCGGTACTTTCATTTTATGTTTTAGAAAGTAATTTATGGATAGGAACAGCGTTATTATTAGTGTTTGTTTCTGTTATATTTTTTACCGAACGGAATGAAATTAAAAGAATAATTAGAAAATAAATGTCTCCTCGAAATTTGGTCATTGAGCGGAGCCGAAATGAATATATGAAAATAAAAATAATCAATAAATCAAACCACGAATTACCTTCCTACGAAACCAATGCTTCAGCAGGAATGGATTTACGGGCAAATTTGGAAACAGCAGTAGTATTAAAACCACTAGAAAGAACTATAATTAAAACAGGACTTTTTATAGAATTGCCTATAGGAATTGAAGCGCAAGTACGTCCAAGAAGCGGATTAGCAGCAAAAAAAGGAATCACCGTTTTAAACGCACCAGGAACCATCGATGCCGATTATCGAGGAGAAATTGGCGTAATTTTAGTAAACCTTTCCAACGAAGATTTTAACATTGAAAACGGAGAACGAATCGCACAATTAGTTATCGCAAAACACGAACGTGCAGATTGGGATGAAGTAATCGTTTTATCTGAAACTGCCAGAGGTGAAGGAGGATTTGGGAGTACTGGGGTTAAGTAAACACCTGCGAAGGCAGGTGTCTCATAAAATGAAAACGAATTTTCAAATCTGTTCACAGAGCAGAGTTGAATTGAAATAAAATAGATAGAAGTTTAATTAATAAGATCCCTGCTGGAGTTTATATTAAGCGGAGTCGAAATACAGGCATAGTATGAAAATAATAGTACCAATGGCAGGTCGTGGTTCACGATTACGCCCACACAGTTTAACAGTTCCAAAACCATTAATTCCTGTTGCAGGAAAACCAATTGTTCATCGTTTGGTAGCCGATATTGTAGGTTTACTCAATGAGCCTATTGAAGAAATTGCCTTTATTTTAGGTGATCCTGCTTGGTTTGGTGATGAGGTAGTAGAAAGTTTAAAAAATTTAGCAACTAGTTTAGGAGCAAAAGCAAGTATTTACAGACAGCTAACTCCTTTAGGAACTGGTCACGCGATTATGTGCGCAGAACCTTCACTTTCGGGACCAGCTGTAATTGCGTATGCAGATACTTTAATTAGAGCTGATTTCGACTTAGATAAAGAAGCAGATAGTGTTATTTGGACCAAAAGAGTCAATAATCCAGAAGCTTACGGCGTCGTAAACCTTAATGAAAAAGAAGAAATCACCGAACTAGTTGAAAAACCAATAAAATTTGTAAGCAATCAAGCCGTTATTGGGATTTACTACTTTAAAGACGTTTCAGTACTTAAAAAGGAATTGCAATATGTAATCGATAACAACATTATCAACGGTGGTGAATACCAAATTAACGATGGTATCAAACGAATGATGGCTGACGAAAAAATATTCAAAACCGGAACAGTTGACGAATGGATGGACTGCGGAAACAAAGAAGTTACTATTGAAACCAACCGCAGAATGTTAGGCTTTTTAGCGGAGGGAAATGAGCCTTTAATTTCAGAAAATATCACTTTGGAAAATTCAGAAATAATAGAACCTTGCTTTATTGGTGAAGGTGTGGTTTTAAAAAATAGTACAGTGGGACCATTTGCTTCCATTGGAGCAAATACCAAAATTGAGGACAGTAATGTTAAAAATAGTATAATCCAAACCAACACATTGATTAAAAATGCTACTTTGGACAACGCTATGATTGGCAACTATGCAATATTCGATGGTAATTTTACCAATTTGAGTATTGGGGATTATTCGGCTTTAAAGTAACAGTATTGAGTCACCCTGAACATGATCACTAAGCGTAGTCCAAGTGTAGTTGAAAAGAGGGATGTACTATAAATAAACTAAATGAATATTAAATTAATACTTTTTATTTTCTTATTCGGAATACTTCTATTCCCAAACCCAACCTGCGCCCAAAAATTAGGAGATTCTCCTACCGATGATCTAGGAAATGTAAGCGATGAATTTCAAGGATACTTTTTTGAAGCTTTAAAACAAAAAGGAATTGAAAATTACGAATTAGCAATCGATGCATTAAGGAAAGCAGAAAAAGCAGCTGGTAAAAACGAAGAAAACAAAGCAGTAGTTTATTTTGAAATGGGTAAAAACCTTTCAAAATTAAAACGGTATGAAGAAGCCGAAATCAATTACAAAAGAGTGTTAGCCTGGGACCCTGAAAGAATTGAAGTAATGGAAGCGATGTACGATTTGTATTATGAATCTAGAAATTACGATGCTGCCATTCCTTTGGTGAATAAGTTAATTAAGTATGATTCAGATTATAAAGAAGACCTCGCTAATCTGTATAACCGCACAAAGCAATACGATAAAGCTTTAGATCTTTTAGACGAATTGGATAAGGAATGGGGAGAAAGTAATTACCGAAATGCACTTAGAAATCAGATCTATAGAGTTACCGGAAACACTTCAGAAGCCATTAATAAATTGGAAGAAAAGATTGATAAAAACCCAAAAAGCGAACAGGAATATCTCAATCTTATCTTTCTCTATAGCGATGAAGGAAATTCAAAAAAAGCTTTTGAAACCGCTAAAGAATTATTGAAACAAAAGCCTAATTCTAAATTAGTTCATCTAGCATTGTACAAGTATTTTTTAGAAGAAGACAATATTAATGATGCTGTAAATTCAATGAATATTGTTTTTTATTCCGAAGAAATTGAAAAAGAAAGTAAAATAAAAGTATTGGAAGATTTTTTAATTTCAACTAAGAAAAACCCTTCATTTAAAGTTGAAATTAAATCGGTTATTCCTTCAGCATTGTCTGATGATGATGGTCATATTTATATGTTATTGGGAGATTATTACATTTCAGAAGGAAATAAAGAAGAAGCATTGCAATATTATTTAAACGGAATTGAAAAAGATCCAGATAATTATGGTTTGTTAAAAAATACGATATTGCTTCAAATTGAGGTAGAACAATACCAGCAAGCATCAGATTTAAGTATTCAAGGAATTGAAATATTTCCTGCACAATCACTGTTATATTTAACAAACGGAGTGGCTAATAACCACCTTAATAACGCAGATATTGCGATTGAAACACTTGAAGAAGGGTTGGATTATTTATTTGACAATTTAAAAATGGAATACRATTWTTWYCWKCAWTKRTYARTTKYYWAWYWATTMWRWKKGWNCRAYWWAWAMGNTAWWAAWTTACAACAAAAAAGCTTCAGAAGTTTCAATATCCAATCAAAAAACAGACAATTAATATGAAATTTAAGTTTTTTCTATATGTTTCGGGTTTGTTGTTTTTCATTTCTTGTGGAGGAGGAAAAACAGTAATTGGTTCCGAAAAGGCAAATCATTCTTTATCCACAAAAGATATTATAAAAACTCATAATTCGGCACTTCCAGAATTTAACACCATTGCTGCAAGAATGCATGTTCTCTATAAAAATGGCGATGATATGCAAAGTCTCACCGTAAGTATGAGAATGGAAAAAGATCAAAAAATCTGGATAAAAGCTTCTCTTATAGGAATTACATTAGCAAAACTATACATCACTCCAGAATCGGTGAGTTTTTATGAAACTATTTCAAACACTTATTTTGATGGGGATTTTTCTTTATTAAGCAATTGGTTGGGGATTGAAATTGATTTTCAGAAAGCTCAATCGATTTTATTGGGACAAACTATTTTCGATTTGGATTTAAAGTATAAATCTGAAGTAATCACCAATAAATACAGATTACAACCCAAGCAACAACCACAAAATTTTATCCATTCATTATTAATAAATCCAGATAATTTTAAGATTGATTATGAAACGTTGTCACAACCTTCAGACAATAGAACGTTTACTATAAATTACGGATCTTATAATAAATTAAAAGGAGGTTTTTATCCTTCAGAAATAAAAATAACAGCAACTCAAAAAGAGGAAGAAACCAAAATTGAGGTGAAATATAAAAAGATAGATTATAATGTTTCCATTCGTTTTCCGTTTAATATTCCGAACGGATACAAAGAAATTGAACTTGATTAAATGAATACATTCCGAACATATCTTCTATTGGTAATGTCCTTTTTTATTCTGAATTCTGTGGAAGCACAAGTTGATAAACAACAGAAATTAGAAGAAAAAAGACAGGTTATTTTAAATGAAATTAAGCAAATAAACAATCTTTTGTTTAAAGCTCAAAATGAAGAGAAATCGGTTTTAACCCAAGTTGAAGATTTAAACAGTAAAATTACTGCTCGCCAAAATTTAATTAGAGTTACCAACCAACAAGCCAATTATCTTTCAAGAGAAATCAAGAATAACCTCGCAAAAATGGAGCATTTGCGAGACGAATTAAAAGAGTTAAAAGAGGATTATGCATCGATGATTACCAAATCGTATAAAAGCAAGTCCCAGCAAAATAGAATTATGTTTTTACTTTCTTCGGAAAGTTTTTTACAAGGCTACAAACGATTACAGTATATGAAACAATATGCAAAACATCGAAAGTTACAAGGAGAAAGTATTAAAGAAAAAACTCTTACTTTACAAGTACTAAATAAAGGATTGATAGAAGATAAAAAGAAAAAACAAGACTTAATTGAAGATAACAAAATTGCAAAAACAAAGCTATCGAAAGAGTTACAAACACAAAATGATTTAGTAGCAACATTAAAAAAAGACGAAGGAAAATATGCAAATCAGATAAATAAAAAACAAAAGGAAGCTGCTAAAATTGATAAAGAAATTGATAAGTTAATTCGAGAAGCGATAGCGGAAGCTAATAGGGTAAATGCAAAAAAGACAGGAACTAAAGTTACTTCTTCAGAAACATTTACTTTGTCACCTGAAGCAAAATTACTAGCAGCAGATTTTACTAAAAATAAAGGGAAATTACCTTGGCCAGTTAAAAATGGTGTAGTGGTAAAACGCTTCGGGAATACACGTCACCCACAATTACCCAATGTAACAACCTATTGCAGTGGTGTTGAGATTGCCACTGGAAAAAGTGCTAAAGCAAGAGCAGTATTTAATGGAGTTGTATTAAATATTCAGAGAATAAAAGGCGCCAATAATGCTATTTTCATATCACACGGTAATTACATAACCGTATATCAAAACATTAAAAATGTATTGGTAAAAAAAGGTGACAAAGTAACTACCAAACAAGAGTTGGGGACTGTTTACACGAGATCTAATTCAGGGAAAACTACTTTAAAATTTTTAATTTACCAAAACAATAAAAAAATGAATCCAGCTAGTTGGATTTTTAAGATGTAAAACAATAACCCAATATAATAGTTCAAATTCCAAATTACTTTTTAAATTTAAATATTCTTTATACAACATTTCACAAAGTTGCTTAAAAGAAATATTTATACCATTAGCTATATAAGCAGAAACCCTACTTTAATAAAGTAGGGTTTCAATTTTTAAAAGAATAAATTTTCTCTTATTTATTCACTTCATATCTTTTAGAAACTTCTTCCCAATTAATTACATTAAAAAATGCGTTTACATAATCAGGTCTTCTGTTTTGGTAGTTTAAATAATAGGCGTGTTCCCAAACGTCTAATCCTAAAATTGGTGTTCCGTTGCAAGTAACTCCAGGCATTAATGGGTTGTCTTGGTTTGGTGTAGAACAAACTTCTACTTTTCCACCCTTATGCACACAAAGCCAAGCCCATCCTGAGCCAAATTGTGTTTTTGCTGCTGTAGAAAAAGCATTTTTAAACTCTTCAAAACTTCCACAAGCTTCGTTTATCGCTGTAGCTAAATCGCCTGTTGGTTCACCACCACCGTTTGGTGACATTACTTCCCAAAAAAGACGATGATTGTAAAATCCGCCACCATTATTTCTAACAGCGCCGTTATTCATATCTAAATTTTCTAAAATTACTTCAATAGATTTTCCTTCTAAATCGGTTCCTTCAATTGCTCTGTTTAGGTTATTTGTATATCCTTGATGGTGTTTTCCGTGATGAATTTCCATGGTACGTGCATCAATATGTGGCTCTAACGCATCAAAAGCGTATGGTAAAGCAGGTAATGTAAAAGACATAATATTTCTGTTTTATGGATTAATAATTTATGTTTTTCAAAAGTACACAAAAATAGGAATAAAATTAAATTTTATAGAACGACCTTCTTATAGTAAGATAGATTATACTAATATCTGTGTTTGATAGCAGCAAAGTAATTATCTTAGCAAAAAGCTTTTTCATTGAATAATTCCACTCCATTTTCAATTTACGATGCCGCTGCAGGAAGTGGAAAAACCTTCACTTTGGTAAAAGAATACAATAAGATTTTACTGAAAGCTAAGAGCGATAATTATTATAAATATATTCTTGCCATCACCTTTACTAATAGGGCTGTTGCGGAAATGAAACAACGAATTATCGATAATTTAATTTTGTTTACCGAAGACGATTTTGTTGATAATCCGTCAGATATGGCAAAAGATATCGCTTCTGAAACTGGTTTAAGTTTAGAAGAAATTCAAACCAAGTCGAAAAGAATCATTACTCATTTACTACATAATTATTCTAGTTTTAGCGTAGAAACGATTGATAGTTTTAATCATCGATTAATACGGACTTTTGCAAGAGATTTACAACTTTCTGGTTCTTTTGAAGTAAGTTTAGAAACCGATAAATTACTTGCTGAAGCAGTAGATTTACTAATCTCTAAAGCAGGAGAAACCCCCAAAACTACCAAAGTATTAATAGATTACACCCTAGAAAAAACAGACGATGATCGATCTTGGGATATTTCGAAAGATATTTCAAAAACTGCGAAACTTATTTTTAATGAAAACGATACAGACCATATTAAAAATTTACAAACAAAGAAGCTGGGCGATTTTTTGGAATTTAAAAAACAATTGGTAAAAAAACGAAAAGTTTTAACCGAAAATATTATAACTATTGCTTCCGAAACATTGAAATTAATAGATGAAGCAGGATTGGAGTTTTTAGATTTTAGTTCAGGCTATTTACCTAAACATTTTGTGAAATTAGCCAGCGGAAATTTTGATGTTAATTTTGACACCCAATGGATAAATAATATTAACGAAAAACCCCTTTATTCTGATAAAACATTAAAAAACTCACCTGATAATGCTGCTGTTATTGGCGAATTAACCCCTTTGTTGTCAAAGAATATTAAAGAAACTAAACAGTATATTCTTGAGGAGTCATTATTACAAGCCATCCTAAGAACCATCACACCACTTTCGGTAATTAATTTGGTAATTAACGAGATTGAAACCATTAAAGAAGAAAAAAACATCTTACCCATTTCGGAGTTCAATAAATTGATTAACGCCGAAATAAAAGACCAACCTACTCCTTTTATTTACGAACGATTGGGCGAAAAGTACCGACATTTTTTTATTGATGAATTTCAAGATACCTCCAAACTTCAATGGAAGAATATAGAACCTTTAATTAACAATTCCATCTCACAAGAATATCCCGACGGAAATAAAGGAAGCTTAATGTTGGTAGGCGATGCCAAGCAATCTATTTATCGTTGGCGTGGAGGTTTGCCAGAACAATTTATAGATTTATGCAATGAAATAAATCCGTTTTCGGTTGAAAAGAAGGTTTTTAATTTACCTACAAACTATCGCTCTCGTCAAGAAATAGTAGCGTTTAATAATGACTTTTTCACATTTGCTTCAAATTATTTAAACAACCCACAGCATAAAGAATTATACAAAACTGGAAATCAACAAAAACACACCAACAATAAAGGAGGTTATGTGAAAATGGAGTTTATTGATTCTAAAAATAAAGAAGAATCCCACGAAATTTATGCAGAAAAAGCGCTTGAAACGATAATAAATTTATTAGAAAACGGATTTCAAGAAAAAGATATTTGTATATTAACTAGGAATAAAAAAGATGGAATTTCTATAGGCTCTTACCTTCAAGAAAACGAAATTTCTATAGTTTCCTCAGAGACTTTGTTATTAGATCATTCATCTCTAGTTCAATTTTTAATAAATTGTTTGACCTTGAGTTTGTACCCGAACAATGATGAGGTAAAAATTAATGTTTTAGAATTTCTATATCAATATTTATCTGTTGAAGGAGAAAAACATAGTTATTTCGTTTCTTTATTAAAAGAAGATGAGTTTACTAGTTATTTAAAAGAAACGTTGGATTTTTCATTTTCCGAAATGCATTCAAAAACAATGTATGATAGCCTGGAATATTGTATACGAAAATTCAATTTATCAAAGAATGCAGATGCTTATTTGTATGGGTTTATGGATGTGGTTTTTGAATTTGAACAAAAAGCAAATGCGAGCAAAATTTCGTTTTTGGAAGAGTGGGAATTTCAGAAAGAAAAAGCGAGTATTCCGGTAAGTGAACAGGTAAATGGTGTACAATTAATGACCATACATAAAGCAAAGGGATTGGAATTTCCTGTTGTGATTTTTCCCTATGCAGATGTAAAAATTTATTATGAAAAGTCCCCTTCTAATTGGATTAATCTTAAAGAAAAGAAACTAGGTTTTGATGAAACACATATAGAAACTGGACTTAACAGTATTAAAGAATTTGGGAAACAAGGCGAAGAATTATACCAAAAACAACGAGAAACGTTGGAACTCGACAACTTAAATTTACTATACGTAACCCTTACTAGAGCAGAAAAACAGTTGTATATATTTGCAAACAGACCAACAGCAATTAAAAAAGAAGTCAACACTTACAATCAGTTTTTTGGAGAATATTTAAAAAGCAAAGGTGTTTGGGAAGAAGATAAAATGGTGTATGAATTTGGATCCTTCCAGAAAAATGAAGCGAAAGAAAAACCTTCAAATGTAATTTCTATAAGCCCGTTTTATTATTCAAGTTCACCTGAGACCCATAATTTACAGGTAATCTCTAAAGATGCTATACTTTGGGATACAGAGGTCGAAAAAGCAATATTTTCTGGAACGATAGTCCACGAAGCAATGGAGAAAGTGATTTCTTTAGACGATATTCCTTCCGTTTTTGAAGCGTTAGATTTACAAGCAACGATAACTTCCGAAGATAAAGAAACTGTAAAAAACACAATTACTGCCATTGTTAATCATCCAGATTTGAACCGTTTCTACAACGCCACAGATAAAATAAAGGTTGAAAGTAAAATAATTTCAAAAGAAGGAAACATTCTAATTCCTGATAGAATAAATATTCATTCAGACAATTCGGTTTCTATAATCGATTATAAAACAGGTGCCTTCAACAAAAAGCATGAAAATCAAATAAACGCCTATGGTTTGGCGTTAAAAGAAATGAATTATAAGATTTCAGAAAAAATACTAATCTATAGTTCTTCGGAAGGAATTGTGATAAATAAAGTTTAATTTTGTACTCATTCCGAAATGTCGGAAAAGAAACAGAAAATTAGAAAATGTACGGAAATATAAAAGAACATTTAGCAAAAGAAATCCAAGTTATAAAGGACAATGGGCTTTATAAAAAGGAACGAATTATTACCTCGCCACAAGGAGCAGTGATAAAAATTTCGACTGGAGAAGAAGTAATTAATTTTTGTGCCAATAATTATTTGGGATTGTCAGATAATCCAGAGGTAATTCAAGCGGCAAAAGATGCGATGGATACGCATGGTTTTGGAATGTCGTCGGTACGTTTTATTTGCGGAACTCAAGATATTCATAAAGAATTAGAAGAAAAAATCGCTGAATTTTATCAAACAGAAGACACTATATTATATGCTGCGGCATTTGATGCCAATGGTGGTGTTTTTGAACCTTTATTAACAAAGGAAGATGCGATTATTTCAGACTCTTTAAACCATGCTTCTATAATTGATGGAGTTCGTTTGTGTAAAGCAGCTCGTTATCGTTATGAAAATAGCAATATGGCAGATTTAGAAAAACAATTAATCGCAGCTAACGAAAACGGAGCACGTTTTAAAATAATTGTTACCGATGGCGTGTTCTCTATGGATGGAATCGTTGCTTCTTTAGATAAAATATGTGATTTAGCAGATAAATATGATGCTTTGGTAATGATAGATGAATGTCATGCAGCAGGTTTTATTGGTGAAACAGGAAGAGGAACCCTAGAAGACAAAGGAGTAATGGGAAGAATAGACATTATTACTGGAACTTTAGGGAAGGCATTAGGAGGTGCGATGGGAGGCTATACTACTGGTAAAAAAGAGATTATTGAAATATTGCGACAACGTTCTAGACCTTACTTATTTTCCAACTCTTTAGCTCCCGCAATTGTAGGAGCATCTATTAAGGTATTCGAAATGTTGTCAAAAGACACCACTTTGAGAGATAAGTTAGAAGAAAATACGAATTATTTTAAAAAAGGAATGAAAAATGCAGGATTCGATATTGTGGATGGAGATTCAGCAATTGTACCTGTAATGTTGTATGATGCAAAGCTGTCGCAAGCCATGGCAGATAAATTATTAACTGAAGGAATTTATGTGATAGGCTTCTTCTTTCCAGTCGTGCCAAAGGATAAAGCTAGAATAAGAGTACAGTTATCAGCTGCACATACCAAGGACCATTTGAACAAAGCAATAGATGCTTTTGTTAAAATTGGTAAAGAATTAAACGTAATATAAAAGTAAAAAGCTCAATTTTAATACTAAAAGCAAGGAATTTCAAAAAATTTTAATAGATTTGTTTTTGTTAATAAATTTTAACAACTTACTTTTGCCATTAATAACACTTAAAAAATTAAACAATCGAATATGAAACATCTAAACATTTTATTGGTAGCTGTACTCTTTATGGTAGGGGTAGGCGTATCTAATGCTCAGGACAAAAACAATCCATGGGCTATTGAACTTGGTATTAATGCCGTTGACTTTTATCCAGTTGGAGTAAACAACGATGGAAGATTTCCTGCTTCAACAAAGGGAGATATCTTTGATGAGTATTTTAATGCAAACGATCACTGGAATATTTTACCTTCAGTTTCTGTTCTTAAAGTTGGAAGATACATTAATAACGGATTTACTTTTGCTGCCGTAGGAACTATCAATAGAATTGATAAAATCGGAGGAGCAAATGTTGATGATTTAACTTATTATTCTTTAGATGGTGAAATCAAATATAGCTTTAGAGAATTATTAAACGGAAGTTGGTTTGCACCTTACATTGGTATTGGTGGAGGTTACTCTTGGATAGACGATATCGGTTTTGGAACTGCTAATGGTTTATTAGGAGTTGACTTTTGGGTTGCTGAAAATTTAGCATTTACAGCACAATCTACTTACAAGCAAGCTTTTGAAGATAATTATGGAGCAACACATTTCCAACATTCTTTAGGAATCAAATTTAAATTTGGTGGGAAAGATACTGACGGTGACGGAATCTACGATTACGAAGATGAATGTCCTGAAACTCCAGGTTTACCAGAATTTAATGGTTGTCCTGATACTGATGGTGACGGAATCGAAGATAGAAACGACGAATGTCCTAACACTCCAGGTTTACCAGAATTTAATGGTTGTCCTGATACTGACGGTGACGGAATCCCTGATCACTTAGATGCTTGTCCAACTATTGCTGGTCCTAAAGAATTTAACGGTTGTCCTGATACTGACGGTGACGGAATTGCTGATCCAGATGACGAATGTCCTACTGTTCCAGGTCCAAAGGAAAATAATGGATGTCCTTGGCCAGATAGAGATGGTGACAGTGTACCAGACAAAGATGATTTATGTCCAGACCTTCCAGGTACTGTTGCAAACAACGGTTGTCCAGAAGTAACGGAAGCTGTAAGAAAAGCATTAAACTCTTATGCTAAAACAATCTTGTTTGACACTGGGAAAGCTACAATTAAAGAACAATCTGCAAGTGTATTAAATGACATCATCGGTATTATGAAAGAATACCCTAATGCTAAGTTTGTTGTAGAAGGACATACTGATAGTGTTGGTCGTGATTCTTCTAATATGACATTATCTACTAACAGAGCTGAGTCTGTATTAAATTACTTAGAATCTCACGGAATTGCTGATGGAAGATTAACACATCAAGGATATGGTGAAGAAAGACCTCTTGACTCAAACAAAACAAGAGCAGGAAGAGCTAACAACCGTAGAGTTGAAATCTCTCTTAACAAGAACTAGTATTATTATAAATAAATAATATTTTTTAAGAAAACGTCCCGATAATATCGGGACGTTTTTTATTTTTATACAATGCAAACATTTCTTGAAGAAACTCTTTTTAAAGTAAAAAACAAATATGAAGACCTTTCTTCATTAACCTTTATTTTACCTAGTAAAAGAGCTTGTGGTTTTTTACTTAACCTAATTAAACAAACAACAAATCACACCGTTTTTGCTCCTAAAATAATAAGTATAGAGGAGTTTATAGAAGAAATTTCAGGACTTCAAATTATTAATAGTACAGAATTACTTTTTAAAAGTTACAATATCTATTTAAACACATCTACCGACCTTGAAAAGGATAGTTTCGATGTGTATTCAACTTGGGCCAATACTTTGTTGAATGATTTTAGTGAAATAGATCGGCACCTAATTCCACCAAAACCTTTTTTTACTTATTTAAGTGATATTCAAGATATAAATCACTGGTATGTGAAAGAAGAAAAAACTGCTTTGGTAGAGAACTACTTAAAATTCTGGAACAGTCTTTTTGAATTTTATAAAAACTTAAAAATAGATTTGCTAAAAAATAACCAAGCATATCAAGGGTTGGTCTATCGTGAAGCAGTAGAAAACATAGAGCATTATAAATTAAATCACGGAAATAAACAACATGTATTTATAGGCTTTAACGCGTTAAACAATGCAGAACAAACAATTTTTCAAGAATTATTAGAATCTGAAAACACTTCTGTTTATTGGGATTTAGATCAATATTTCTACTCAAATAAAAAACACAGTGCCACCTATTTTGTAAGGGATTATTTTTCGAAATGGCAAGCATTAGAAAACAAAACTCCAGAAACAGTAGCGAATAATTATAAAAATGAAAAAAACATAACCRTAATTGAAGCTCAAAAAAACATTGGTCAAGTTAAATATATTGCTGAAAAACWTGCTAAAAGCACTAATGAAGCGTTAAACAAAACTGCCATCATTTTGGCGGATGAAAATTTATTACATCCGTTATTACAATCACTTCCAGAAAATATTCAGAATGTGAACATTACCATGGGAGTTTCACTAAAATCATTCCCTTTAGTAGTGTTTTTTAACCAGTTATTGACACTTCATTTTCATTCTGGCACTAACTTTTATTACAAACAAGTATTAGCTATTTTAAACCACCCAGTCGCTTCAAAATTACTTAAAAACTCTAACAATATTATCAAGAATATTTCAAAAGATAACTTAACGCATATCACACTTTTAAATTTATTAGAATTCAGTGATGATGCCGATAAAGAAGTTATGGAATATTTGTTTTCAGACTGGAAAGAAAACAGTACAAATGCTATAAAAATTTGTCAAATAATTCTATTAAAACTTAAGGAAAACAAAACCAGTAATGTTATAGAAAAAGTGGTAATTTATCAATTACATCAATCGTTTAATAGTATCGAAAATTTAAACACAAAGTTTGAATATTTAAAAAGTATAAAGACGGTTCATAGTTTATTTACTGAAGATATTGCCATGGATACCATCAACTTTAAAGGGGATGCCTATAACGGGTTGCAAATTATGGGTGTCTTAGAGTCTCGTGTTTTAGATTTTGAAAATGTATTAATTGCTTCGGTGAATGAAGGTGTTTTTCCTTCTGGAAAATCAAACAATTCATTTATTACTTACGATTTAAAACAACAATATAAATTGCCAACCTACACCGAAAAAGACGCTATTTATACGTATCATTTTTATAGATTATTACACCGTTCAAAAAACATAACCCTGCTTTATAATAATTTTTCAGACGGATTAAGCACGGGTGAAAAGAGTCGGTTTATCTCTCAAATTGAATATGAAAGGCTTCCAAAACATACAATTTTAAAAAGTATTATAAGTCCAGAAATCTCTGTAATTCATTCCAAATTAAAATCCGTAACAAAAACAGACGAGGTAATTAGTAGAATAAAAGAAATTGCTAATAATGGTTTTTCCCCATCTGCTTTGACTTCCTATATGCGAAATCCTATGGATTTTTATTATAAGAAAATACTCAGAATTAAAGAAGCCGAAGAAGTTGAAGAAACCGTAGCAGCAAATACTTTAGGAACCATCGTTCATGATGCGTTAGAAGCCTTTTACAAGCCTTTAGAAGGTGAGTTTTTAACGATTGAGGCGTTGAGGAGGATGAAAGTTTCCATTGCTTCAGAAGTAAACAATCAATTTGTCAACTCCTTTTTAGGTGGCGATTACTCTAAAGGAAAAAACCTCATCATTTTTGAAGTTGCCAAACGGTTTGTTGAAAATTTTATCAATTTTGAAATAAAACAAATTAAAAAAGGAAATAAAATTAAAATCCTTCAAATTGAAAGTAATTTAAACGTTCATCTTGATATTCTAGAATTAGATTTTCCAGTAAAAATCCATGGAAAAGTAGATCGTGTAGATGAATTTAATGGCACACTTAGAATTATAGATTATAAATCTGGAAAAGTAGATTTAAGCGATTTAAACATTGTAGATTGGAATGATGTTACCACCGATTATAAGTATAGTAAAATAATTCAGGTGCTGGCTTATGCTCTTATGATTTACAATGATGAAAACTTTGAAAATGCCGAAGCTGGAATTATTTCCTTTAAAAATTTAAATAGTGGATTCCTAAATTTCGCCAAGAAAGAAAAGCCAGGTAAAAGTCCAAGAAATGTAATTATTACAAAAGATGTTTTAGATGATTATACGATTCAACTTAAAAAATTAATTATAGAAATTTGCAGCCCTGAAGTCCCATTTACCGAAAAAGAAGTATAAAATGATCTTAGAACAAAACCTACAATTGCATAGAAAAGACAAAAAAACAATTGTTTACGATGTGAGTTATTTACCCGATGGTAAAGCAAAACCAATCGTGATTTTTTGTCACGGCTATAAAGGTTATAAAGATTGGGGTGCTTGGAAATTGGTTGCCGATAAATTTGCTTCGGAAGGATTTTTCTTTTTAAAATTTAATTTTTCTCATAATGGAGGGACAGTTGATAATCCAATTGATTTCCCAGATTTAGAAGCATTTTCAGAAAATAATTTAAGTAAAGAATTAGACGATTTGGAAGATATTATTAATCTTGTTTCCACTTCAAATTCCTTTAAAGACGAAATAGATTCTGAAATCATATCATTAATTGCTCACAGTCGCGGTGGTGGTATTATTTTAATAAAATCCTCAGAAAACAAGAAGGTTAAAAACGTAATCACTTGGGCTGGAGTAAGTGATTATAAAGAACGTTTTTTAATTAAGTCGGAGTATTTTAAAACCTGGGAGAAAAAGGGAATTACTTATATTGAGAATTCAAGAACCAAACAACAAATGCCTCATAAGTTTCAATTTTATAAAGATTTTGAAGCAAATGAAGAACGACTGACTATCAAACGAGCTATTAAAAATATTAAAGTTCCAATATTAATTGTACAGGGTAGTGACGATCCTACGGTTTTAGAACCGGAAGGAAGACAGCTTCATAAATGGAATCTCAATAGTAAATTATTAATTATTGAAAACGGAGATCATTCTTTCGGAACAAAACATCCTTGGGAAGAAAACAAACTTCCAAATGATTTACAAAAAGTAGTGGAAAAATCTATTTCCTTTTTAAAAGAAACAAATAAATAGGATAATTAACTTTGAGAACGCCCTTTTAATCTAACTTCAATTTTCTTTTTAATAACAGTTAGACGTTTCATTAAATCCATTAATTCTGGATCTTGACTCTCTTTATAGATTTCGTTTATACCTAAAATAAGTGACTTTACCTTTCTAGAAGCAATAATTCGATCACTTGTGGTCTGAAAAGAAAGTTTTCTTGTTTCAAACTCTAAAGCTTCATCTATAATCTTCATACGTATTTTTTTATTTGATAGTAATATTGCGTAAATATATTTATATAAATGAATTTAGCACTATTTATTTATAATAATTTTTAATAATAGGATTAATAGAAGTTATTGTTTGTGTTCTTTCCGAATAGATTTAAACAAAAAACACATTCAAGTAAAAAAAAGACTCCCGCTTTCGCAGGGGTTTTGTGAAGAATATTGGTCCCAATAGCTATCGGGACGAACCAATGACTTATCCTATTTTATAAAAAGAAAATCCCTGCAAAAGCAGGGATTCAGTGGAGAATATCGGAGTCGAACCGATGACCTCTACGCTGCCAGCGTAGCGCTCTAGCCAGCTGAGCTAATCCCCCAATTAATTAAGACAAATATAGTCGATTTTATAATTTTCCACTTAAAATCAACAATGGAATACTCGTATGAAAATCACGTTTCATAACACTGTTTTTTTCCCAAAGCTTTTTAAAGAAACCTCTTTTTCTTCTAACTACACAAAGCATATCTGGTTTAGCAGATTGAAAATGCTCTAAAACTCCCTGAAAAGTTGTGGCATTTTTTGTAGTTTTTAAAGAAGTTTTTAACGCTAATAATTCCTCATCTATCACTAAATGTTCTTCTGTAGTTTCTGGAGTAATTACTTGTAACAAATTAATTTCTGAGTTAAAAACATCCTTCATATACTTTAATGGATCTAACATGTTTTCCTTAGTAAAACGACCTGTTTTAAATGCTAATAAAATGCTTTCAAATTTTCTAAAAAGAAAGTTATCTGGAACTATTAATAATGGAATTTCTGTTTGCTTAACAATTTTCCCAGTTATTTCACCTAAATATATTCTATCATCAATTTCAACACTCTGAGGAGAAAGTATTACTAAGTCAATATTTTCTTTTTTATAAGTTTTTAAAATTTCATCAAAAGGGTCACCTTTAATAGCTTGTATCGCTATTTCAACACCTTTTGTATTTACTGCTTTAATGACATCTTTTAATTGTTGTTCTTTTTCGTTTTTCCAAAATTCATTTACCTTAGCTATGTCTTCAATTTTCATAGAATCTTTGTAAACGCTCATTAAAAAAACTTTCCCGCCATTCATTGAGGCAAAATTTAAAGCATATTTTAAATTATTTATTCCACTTTTAGTAGATCCTACTGGTACAAGAATATTTTTCATTAATTTCGAATTTAATAATTTCGTGCAAAAATACATCGAATAAATGATTCGTTTAGCAAAAAAAACAGAAATACTTCAATTATTAGCAATTACCAAAGCTTGTGCTGAAGATATGATAACTCTGAATATTTTTCAGTGGAATGACAAATATCCCTCAAGTACAGCATTTGAAGAAGATGTACTTCGGAAAGAATTGTATGTGTTAACTTCCGAAGAGAAAATTATTGGCTGCATCGTTCTTACTCCAAAAATGGATGAAGAGTATATACCTGTAAAATGGATTACACCAAATGAAGATAATTTATATATTCATCGTTTAGCAATTCATCCAAATTTTCAAGGAAAAGGATTTGCACAAAAATTGATGGATTTTACAGAAGAATTTGCCATCAAAAATAATTATAGTTCTATAAGATTAGACACCTTTAGTAGGAATCATAGAAACCAAAAATTTTACGAACTTCGTGGTTATAAAAAACTAGGGAGTATTTACTTCCCAAACCAAAGTAAATTTCCTTTTTATTGTTACGAACGTTTATGCAAAAAATAGACATTTCATTTAAACGAATTCAACAATTGGCCTTACCAGCTATAATTGCAGGAATTGCTGAACCCATTTTATCGGCGACAGATGCTGCTGTTGTAGGAAATATTTCAGATTATGGAACCGAATCTCTCGCAGCTGTAGGAATTGTAGGTTCTTTTTTATCAACTATCATCTGGATTTTAGCACAAACTAGAAGTGCAATTTCGGCAATTGTTTCTCAAAATTTAGGAGCTGGAAAAATTGTTTCTCTTAAAAGTTTTCCAGCACAAGCCATCGTTTTTAATGTTTTGTTAAGTTTAATTTTATTGCTTTCCACATACTTTTTTGTAGAGGAAATACTTGTCTTTTTACGAGCCGAAGGAAAAATATTAGAGTACAGTAAAGACTATTATTACATTCGGGTTTGGGGATTCCCATTAACACTTTTCACCTTTGCTATTTTCGGAATATTTAGAGGATTACAAAATACTTTTTGGCCTATGATTATTGCAATCTTTGGTGCATTAATAAATATCGGGTTAGATTTCTTATTAGTGTATGGTTTGGAAGGAATCGTAGAACCAATGGGCGTAAAAGGTGCCGCCTGGGCAAGTTTAATCGCACAGTTAGTAATGGCGATATTAGCTCTAGTTTTCTTATTAGCAAAAACAGATGTATCCCTAAAACTGAAACGTAAAATCCATCCAGAAATTAGGCGATTGGTCAATATGAGTTTAAATTTATTTGTTAGATCGGTTGCTCTAAATATCGCTTTGCTTATGGCAGTTCGAGAAGCTACTACCTTAGGAAAAGAATACATTGCAGCGCACACCATCGCAATTAATCTTTGGTTGTTTTCAGCCTTTTTTATTGATGGTTATGGTGCAGCTGGAAATATTCTTGGCGGAAGATTACTCGGTGCAAAAAAATACAAAAAACTGTTACTTTTAACAAAGCGAGTCAATTTATATAACCTTGTTGTAAGTTTGCTTTTAGTGGTTTCTGGAGTTTTATTTTATGACCAACTCGGACTTTTATTTACAAAAGATACTTTGGTACTTTCTACTTTTTACGGAGTATTCTTTATCGTTTTAATCTCACAACCCTTTAACGCTTTAGGCTTTACTTTAGATGCTATTTTTAAAGGTTTGGGCGAAATGAAATACTTGCGAAACATACTTATTGCTTCCACTTTTTTAGGCTTTATTCCTACTTTATTAATTTGCAATTATTACGATTTAAAACTAAAAGGAATTTGGATTTCTTTAGTAGTTTGGATAGCTTTTAGAGCAGTAGCATTGGCTATAAAATTCAAAATAAAATACATCCCTTTAGCGAAAGAAAAAACTGCCTCTTCTTAAATAAATTAAGAATAAGGCAGTTTAAAGAGGCTACAAGAATTTATTCCTATGTAGCCAACCATCAACATCTTCTGTTGTACTCGTTTTGGTATTGTTAATTCTTTTAATAAAAAAAGCCGAGCTAAAATTCACCTCGGCTTTCAATCAATGAACAATATTAAACATTATTCGTCCAAATAGTCTTCTAATACTGTTACCCAACCTTTAATGGGATCGAATAATAATTTTTCGGTTTTAGTTCCGTATTCTAATTGTATAGTTCCTGTTGCAACAGGATCWATATTCGCYCCATCTTTATAAGCCCAAACCGTTACTTTTAAGTCGTATGTTTTTCCTGCTTGTAAATTATCTTGTGTTAATCTTAACAACTCTAAGAAGGCGTAATCTGCCACATTATTATGTGTATTAATMGTTACTTTAGGATAGAAAAAGAAGTATTTGTCTTGATCTTTATCTATTTGCGGGATGTTTTTTGAGAATTTTGTACTTGATTTTCTAAGTGCTTCTCTATCGGTTGTTACGCCAGCCATTTCATAAGTAATATTAAACCAAGCTCCAGGATGTGAAGCTGCTAATGTTTGCTCAAAAAATGGTTTGAAAGCAACAGTTTCTCCTAGYTCTCTTTTTGTAATAAAGTTAGCTACTTTATGGTCTGCTTGATCAAYTTTTTGAGTTTTCAAATAATTGGTTCCTTTTGCAAATGCAATTTTTCCTTTATAGTTTTTATAGGCTTCAAAACGCATTAATTTCTTTTTAATTTTTTCAGAATTTGCAGCATTTAAAGTCGCTATAAGCATATCTACTTTTGCTTGAGCTGTTTCAATATCCCAAGTATCAAAATCTGCTTTGTTTTTAGCYCCTACTTCAATAACGGTTCTTGTTGCATCTAGAGCRATTGGYTTGTCATTRCTATTAACAGTTCTGTCTCCTTTAATWATTGCAAATACTCCTGGTGCTACTTCCATCATTTCAACATAGCCTGATGCACTTGCCGAGTTCCATTTAAAAAACATTTTYACTTGATGTTTTGTAAAATAACTTTCTTTCAAAGCAAGCTTCATAGTAGGCTCTCCTTTTTTCTCAAAATAATGAAGTTCATTTACAACTTTCCCTTCATTTTCTTTTACAAATCGGAACCCTACGGCACCTGGATCTTTCAATCCAAAATACTCCCCTGTAATTCCCATTTCGTCTGTTTCATTATTAAATTCTGTAAAGTTTCCACCTTTTCCGCTTTTCGATTTTCCTGTTTTACTCTTTCCTTTTTTACCCATATTTAAAGCACTTTTTGCTTTTTTACTAAATTGAGCTTTTGTAGTGTTGCTTATTCCTATAATTAAGAATAGGCTTAAAATTGCTGTAATTACTGTTTGTTTTTTCATTTTTGTTAAATTTAATTTATTGATAGTTGTTTTAATATTAAAATTTTAGTGATACACTTTTGGTTTGTGTATTTGTGTTTCCGTTGTTTCCTGTGGATCCAACATTTCCTGTAGTTCCGTTAAGATTATAACGTTTTCCTCCTCTTCCGCCTTTTCCTCCTTTGTTGTTTGCCGTAATATTTATTTTTGAAACCGAAGGATCTTTTATAATAGTAATGTCCCCTCCATTTCCTCCGTTTCCTCCATTATCTCCATTTGGGAAATTATTAGAAGTAGCATCACTTCCCCATTGTCCTTTACCTCCATTGGCATTAACAATAAGTTCTGTGGAAGGAGTAAGTTTGTATTGAGCGATTAACTCTCCTTTTGTTTCGTCATATATTTCAATTTTATTTATTGAAATACCTGTTTGCTTATGCTTTACCGTTTTTACTTTAATAGTTAACCTATGTCCATTCCCTCCACGCTGACTTGCTCCAAAAGTTGCTGTATTGGTTGCCTTTGCTCTATCTGCTCCGTAAAATCCGTTGCGGTTTACTTGTACTGAAATATTATTGGTAGTGTTAATACTTTTTGAATCTTTAAGTGAAGTGTTGTATTTTGAAGCAACTTGTATTACAATTTCATCATTTGGTATTTTACTAGCATTTTCTTCTACTCGAACTTCATCTATGGTATTGCTACAGCCTTTGTTTGAAAGTGTGAAATCTTCCCAAGGAATTTTACCACCAAGATTTGGTGTTTTAAGTTGTGACCCATCTTTTAAAGTTACTATTACACCGTATCTTATTGCTTCACTAAAATGAGCAACTTTACTTGGTTTTGAAATAAGTTGAATTTCAATTTTTGTTACTTCCTTCCCTTCAATAGAGTTGATTTTACGATCAGCTTCTGCTATTTCCGCTTTAGCTTCTTTTACATTAGCACGAGCACCTGTTTGTTTTTTGAAAGTAGCTGAGGCATAAGCCGCAATATTTTTATTAATAATTTCAGGACTGCCATTAAAACTACCTCCTGGTTTTACTAAAATATATTTTGTAGTAGCTTGTTGTTTTCCGTTCCATTCGTAATACACAGCATAGTCGTTTATAAAAGACAATCTGAAATTTTTAAAAGCAAAATATGCTGGATAACCCGGAACGTCTGCTTCAAAAAGCTCGTCTAATATTCCAGCTCTTTTTACTAAAACTTTTGAAACATTGTCTCCTTGTTTAGTGATTTCAACTGGCCAAGTTTTTTTAATCTTTTCAAATTTATTTTTATCGTTTAACTTATAAACTGTGTAATTACCAGATTCAAAATTTTTAAGAATAGTACTTTGACTTTCTTGTGCGTTTGAAGTAAAAATTCCTAAACAGATACTTAGGATTAAATAATTAATAATGTTTTTCATTTGTTGTTGTCAATGGTTAATTATAATGCAAATATCATCGTAAGAATGTGACTGTTAAGTAGTGAGTTTCTGAAAAGCTGTTATTAACTTCTGAAAGTAAACGTTGAGCTTAACCTTAAAATTAAGAAAAGAAAAACCCGAACAAAAAGATAGTTCGGGTTGGTAAAATGTAAAAAATATTTTGGTTAGTTATTTACATTAATTTTGATAGTTTCAAGGTTTCACCACACATATCGCTCTTTATTTTAAAGATTACATCTTTTTTCATTCCTTTTTCTGCCCAACGTACTTCTTTGCCAACTTTACAGGTTATATTTGTTTTTGAACCTTTGTTTAAAGTAACAAATCCGCTTCCTGTATAAATGCTTACTTTTTCTTTAGTATCGTTTATTAGTGTAAAACTGGAACCTACGGTTTCTGTAATTTCAACATTGGTTAATGCTGAATCTTCTTGCTCTAATGAGGTAAAAGCAGAAAGAAATAACACACAAACTGCCACATAAATAATTTTCATAATTGTTGTTTTTAAGTTATACGACAAATATATTTTAACTAGAAGACTAAGATGTAGGTGAGTTTCTGAAACTGTTGTTTCAGTTTCTGAAAATCTTAAAAGGGTACCTATCCAATATTATTTATAATAGTCAAAAACTCTTCCTTCTTTTCTTTACTTAAAGAAACAGTTTTACCGTTGTCCATTAAAATATAACCTCCATCAGATTTTACATATTGAGCAATATATTTTAAATTAATTAAAAACGAACGGTGTGGTTTGTAGAAGGTTGGGATGTTTTTTAGTAGTTCAACAAAATGTTTTAAAGGCTTGCTTATAAGCATAGTTGCTTCAGTGTTAGTTGTTATTTTGGTGTACATGCCATCGGCTTCCATCATTATAATTTCTTCAAAAGAAACAAATTTAATACCATCACTAACCGGAAGCCCAATTTTATTGAAATTGGAAGAAGATAAACTCTTTTTTAATTCTTCAAGTTTGGTATTAATTTGTGATTTGCCAATAAACTGAATGGCTTTTTCTACAGCTTCTTTAACTTGACTTCCTCTAATGGGTTTTAGTAAATAATCTATGGCAGATAATTGAAACGCTTGGATTGCATATTCACTATAAGCTGTGGTGAAAATAATTTCGAAATTAACTACATCTTGTTCAATAAAATCTAGAATTTCTAAACCAGAATGTTCGGGCATTTCAATATCTAAAAAAACAATGTTGGGTTCTTCTTTTTTAATAATTTCTACTCCCGAAAGCAAATCTGATGCTTCAAATATCGTAGTGATTTTAGGGCAGTTTTCTTCTATTAAAAGTCGCAATAAACTTCTTGCTTTTCGTTCGTCATCTATTATTATTGCTTTCATCCTTTTTAAGTTGTTGGAATGTTTAAAATTACTTTTGTCCCTATTGCTTGTTGGTTTTCGTTAAATAAATCTATAGTTTTCACGCCTATTTTATTATCTTTTCTGTAATTTAATAATTCCAACCGGCTTTGTGTTGCTTTGGTTGCAAAGGATTTATGTAGCACATTTCGTTTTGCTTTAATCTCTTTTGCTTTTTCTCTTCCTACTCCGTTGTCTTCAATAACACATTGTATGTTATTGTTTTCTGTGGCTAAAAACGAGATGTTTAATTTTCTGCCTTCTTTTTTATGAAGTAATCCGTGTTTTATGGCATTTTCTATATAGGGTTGAATTAACATGGTAGGAATATGAAGCCCATCTTTATTAATTTTTTCTGAAATATTAAAGATGTACTCCAAACTATCTTCAAAACGCAAGCACTCCAAATCTAAATACATTTTTAAACTATCTATTTCTTCCTGAATTGAAATGAGTCCCGTGTCACTATGTTGTAAATAAGTTCTAATTAGATCTGCAAATTTTCCTAAATAATCGCTTGCCAATTCTTTTTTATTAAACATTATATATTCCTGAATAGAATTAAGAGCATTGAATATAAAATGAGGATTCATTTGCGACTTTAATGCTTTTAATTCGCTGTCTCTATACTGTTTCTCTATAGCTAATCGCTTTTGTATTTCTCGAAGTTCTACTGTAATAAGTTCGGCTTTTTTTGTTGCTCTTAATCTTCCTGTAAAAAACAAGGAAGCTAATAGAATAAGAACTCCAATAATAATAGCCCCAATAAGATAGTATTTGTTTTGTTTAATTTCATTTTCTGCTAAACTTGCTTTTATCTCTGCCGCTTCTTTTTGTGCTGCTATCTTATCGGTTTCGTATTTTGTTTTCATTTCGGCAATCATTTTATTGCGTTCCGAAGAATCTATAGAATCGTTTAAAAGAGTATATATTTTATTTGMTTTATCTGCCTTTTTGTAATTTTCAGTAATACTATAAGCGATAAARAGTTTACTATTAGTATCCCTAATCTGCATTAAACTATTTATCTGATTATAAATATCTAAAGCCTTATTGTATAAAGGAATTGCCTCTTTATGTTTGTATTTATGTGACTGAATATCACCAAGGTAAGAATAAGAACCTGCGATATTTGCAAGTTGTCCCGTTTCTTCAAAATAGCTTAAGGCTTTATTAATATTCTGTTCTGCTTTATCATATTCTTTAGTTTCAATATATAATTGACCCAAAGTTGAATGCATAATCATTTCTCCAGGAATAAAATTACTTTCCTTTGAAATTTTTACAGCTTCTAAAAAGTATTTTTCAGCATTTTGATACTCTTTTAAATATAAATAAGCATTTCCTGCATCAAAATAATACCTTGCTTTTGCACCACTTGCCACATCGTTTTTAGAAATAATAATATTCTCTAAGTGCATCTTTACAGCTTTCTCTGGAAAACCTGTTTCTTGAAATAGCATTCCAAGATGACTATTACTTAGCATTAAATTATTGTTATCTCCAATAGCTTCAAATATATTTATTGCGACCAAAACATTTTTTATAGCATCATCTAATAAGCCTTTTCTTCTTTCATTTCGGGACAAGTATAAATAGCCTCTTCCTTCTAAAATCTTGTAGTTTTTTTCTTCAGAAATTGCTATTGCTTCCTTAATTAATGGAGTTGCTTTTTCAAATTCTCGTGTACGATAAAAATAAACAGCATCTAACAGCAGTTCCACTCGCAAACTATCTCTTTGTGTATTTACTTTTAATGTATGAAGAATACTATCTTGTTTTTTATCTTGAGAAATTAAAAAAACAGGGAATAATAAAAAGAGGAGTAAAATATATTTGAAACGCATAGTTATAATTCGTTAATTTAAGTATAACTGAAAAACAGTAATAACAAAACTGCAATTTATTTGTTTAAACAACAACTATCTGTTTCTGAAATACCTCTTTGAGTTTCTAAATATATAGTACTTTTGCTTATTCTATTAATTATATAATATTAATTTATAAAAACGATGAGCACTATTAGAATTACTAAACAATTTTCATTCGAAACTGGTCACGCTCTTTATGGTTACGACGGAAAATGCAGAAATGTTCACGGACATAGTTATAAATTGCACGTAACGGTAATTGGAAAACCTATTACTGATAATACAAATGTAAAATTTGGAATGGTCATCGATTTTAGCGATTTAAAAAGGATTGTAAAAACTAAAATTGTAAATGTTTTTGATCACGCAACCGTTTTTAATAAAAATACTCCTCACGTTGAGTTAGCAAGGGAATTGGAAGTTAGAGGTCATAATGTTTTATTGGTAGATTATCAACCCACCAGCGAAATGATGATTATCGATTTTGCTGAAGTAATTAAAACCGAATTGCCTTCACATATTCAATTACACTCCTTAAAGTTACAAGAAACCGATAGTAGCTATGCGCAATGGTTTGCTACCGACAACTAAAATTTCAGCGACCTGTACTGAGCGGAGTTGAAGTAAGGCAGGAATCTCATCAATAGCAATAACATTTTCACTTACCACTCAAATGTCACCCTGAGCGTGATATAAATAAGACAGGAATCTCTTGACAAAACAAAAGTAATTTATAATGCTGAAATTGATTCAGCATCTTATTCAACTATAAAAAGATTCCTGCCTCCGTAGGAATTTGTATATTTAACCCATGCAAATCCCACAAGGAAAAAAAATATATTTCTCCAGCGACAATCATCTTGGTGCTCCCACATCTAAGGAAAGTTTTCCGCGTGAAAAGAAATTTGTAAAATGGCTTGATGAAGTTAAAGAAGATGCTGCTGCCATTTTTTTATTGGGAGATTTATTCGATTTTTGGTTTGAGTATAAAACGGTGGTTCCAAAAGGATTTGTACGTGTACTCGGGAAACTTGCCGAAATCACCGATAGCGGAATCCCCGTTTATTTCTTTGTTGGCAACCACGACTTATGGATGCGGGACTATTTTGAAAAAGAACTAAACATTCCTATTTATAGAGATTGCAAAGAATTCACGTTTAATAATAAATCGTTTTTAATTGGTCATGGCGACGGAAAAGGCCCCAACGACAAAGGGTATAAACGAATGAAAAAAGTATTTATCAATCCGTTTTCAAAATGGCTGTATCGTTGGTTACATCCCGATATTGGAATGCGATTGGCACAATATTTTTCGGTTAAAAATAAATTAATTTCGGGCGATGAAGACAAGCAGTTTTTAGGAGAAGATCAAGAATGGTTAGCGCAGTATGCAAAACGAAAACTAGAAACCAAACATTACGATTTCTTTGTTTTTGGACATCGGCACCTTCCTATGGAAATAAAAGTCGGGGAGAATTCTACTTATTTCAATATTGGTGATTGGATTAATCATTATACCTATGGTGTTTTTGATGGGGAGAATTTTGAATTGAAAAAGTATTAGTCAACACGAGGAGGCACAACGAAGTGACCCCATGAGATTATTTCACTACGTTCGTAAAGACATTTAAATTAATCTTTCTTTAACTGAAGCATAGGTGGTGACCAAATAAGGTACTGCAAAAGTCAGCAGTAATTTAAACCAATTTATTTTTTCCAATTGCATCGAAAAAAGCACATCTCCTTGGTTGATTAAATTCAGAATTACACCCACTACCAAAGCAACTTTCAGTGAATAAATTACAATATCCTTTTCGATACTAGTTTTACAAATTTTCAGGAACATTTGAAAAAATTTACTTTTAGTTAGACAAAAACCAAACCAATATTTACTCCTTAATATCCTTTACTTTTAACTGTAAACTTACGTTTCCGTTCCATTCATTTTCATCAATTGTATAAGTTGCTTTAAAAAGTTTTCTTTCGGAAATTAAATCTATTTTATCTCCCAATCCAAAACCGATTCCTACAATTTTATTTTGGTTGCTTCGGCTCCGCACAGTATCCGAAGTAGATTGTGTTACCGTAAAACGAAGATGCGTTTTATCTTCACCAACCTGTTTTCCGTAACCAGTATCTTGTATATCTTCCGTCATAAAAACAGGTGTCATATTTCCGGGTCCAAAGGGTGCAAACTGAGATAAAACTCTGTAGAACTTTGGAGTAATATCTGATAAAYTAATTTGAGCATCCATTTTAATCTCAGGAATTAATAATTTTGGATCGATGGTTTCAGAAACCACTTTTTCAAACTGATCTTTAAACGCTTCGTAATTTTCTTCTAATAAAGTAAGTCCCGCAGCATATTTATGACCACCAAATTGTTGGATAAATTCCGAGCAAGCTTCCAAGGCATTATACACATCAAATCCTTTTACACTTCTTGCCGAAGCTGCCAATACATCGCCACTTTTTGTAAAAACTAAGGTGGGACGATAATAGGTTTCAATTAATCTGGAAGCAACAATCCCAATCACACCTTTATGCCAGTTTTCATCGTAAACAACGGTTGTAAATCCTTCTTTTTCATTATTGGTTTCAATTTGCGCTAATGCTTCAATCGTAATTTGTTTATCGGCTTCTTTTCTATCGGTGTTAAATTGATCAATATCTACGGCATATTCGGCAGCTAAGGTTTGATCGTTTTCAGAAAGGAGGGTTACGGCGTGATTTCCGTGTTTCATTCTTCCAGCTGCATTAATTCTTGGAGCGATAATAAAAACAACATCTGTAATTGTTAATACTTTCTTTTTTACTTGCTGAAGTATCGCCTTAAAACCAGGTCTCGGATTGTTATTAATTACTTGCAATCCGTGGTAGGCAAGAATTCTGTTTTCATCCACAATCGGGACAATATCTGCACCAATCGCTGTAGTAACTAAATCGAGATAAAGGATTAAATCGTCTATGGTTTCTCCTTTTTTGGAAGCCAATGCTTGTACGAGTTTAAATCCTACACCACAGCCACAAAGTTCTTTAAAAGGATAATCACAATCGTCTCTTTTTGGGTCTAAAACTGCCGCTGCATTTGGGATTTCGTTTCCCGGACGGTGATGATCGCAAATAATAAAATCGATATTTTTATCTGAAGCATAAGCAACTTTGTCGATGGCTTTTATTCCACAATCCAAAGCAATAATTAATGAAAAATCGTTGTCTTCGGCAAAATCAATTCCTTTAAATGAAATGCCATAACCTTCTCCATAACGATCTGGAATATAGGTCGCCACATTCGGATAACTTGTGAGTAAATAAGAAGACAATAAAGCCACACTAGTAGTTCCGTCCACATCGTAATCTCCATAGATTAAAATATTTTCTTCAGCAGCAATAGCAGTTTCAATTCTTGCAACTGCCTTATCCATATCCTTCATTAAAAAGGGATCGTATAAATCGTTTAGATTTGGACGAAAAAAGTCTTTAGCTTCTTTAAAGGTTTCAATTCCTCTTTGTACTAATAAGGTTGCAGTCGATTTTTCTACACCTAATTCTTTAATAAGATGTTCAACTTTATTAGAGTCTGGTTTTGGTTTAAGTGTCCAACGCATAGTTTTTTGAAATTCCAAGAATAAACTTTAAACTCCCAGAAATGTATGGAAATTTTTAGTTTGAATTTTAGCTTTTTTATAGTGGGAAGTAAAGAGTAAATGTAAAAATAATTCTTTAATAAAACATCAAATTTGGAAATTTCTTAAATTTTTTATACATTCATTGATGCAAATAATAAGCTGTTTCCTTTTTGAAATTCCTCCCTAGTTTATTTTAATTTTTTTATTATGAAAACTAAAAACGGTATTCTTTCATTCGTATTTTTTACTATTTCTTTTTTGGTATTTTCTCAAGATGGTGTTTTAGATCCTTCTTTTGGCGATAACGGTATTGTAACAATGGATTTTTATAATTATAAAGATTATAGCTTTGGTATCTCTCAGCAAAATAGCGGTAAAATTATTTCAACAGGACAAATAGAAACGGAAAATGATATATCTCAAGGGTCATTAGTTAGGTTTCAGACAAATGGTTCTTTAGATACCACTTTTGGGAACGATGGAGTTGTTCTCTTAGATCTAGGAACCTATTTTTATTATTATAACACTATTTTTTCGCTAGATAATGACGAATTAATTGCGGGAGGTACTATTGGGAATTGGGGCGAAAAGGATTTTATAATTAGTAAGTTTATGCCTAATGGAGATGTTGATTCTGGTTATGGTGTAAACGGAAATAAAATAATTGACTTTCTTACTGAAGATGATGTTCTTTTACAAACAATTCAACATAATGGAAAAACATTAGCAATGGGACGTTCTAAAGTAGGTTCAGAATATTTTATTTCATTAGCAAAACTACTTCCCTCTGGAGAATTAGATACTGATTTTGGTATAGATGGTTTACTTACATTAGATATTAATGAGGGATATTTTAATTCATTTTCAGCTTCTTTACAAGATGATAATTCAATTATTTTATCATTTACGGAAGATTTAAATAGTAACAATAGAGCGAATAAAATTATTAAACTTTTGGAAAATGGGACTATAGATAACACTTTTGGAAACGATGGAGTTATAGAAATTCTATTTAGTGACGTTAATAATATTCGATCAACTATTGAGGTAGATTCTAACAATAAAATTCTTTTTATGATTACTCAAGATATTGAACTTGATGTATATTCTAGTTCAATATCTCGTTATACATCAACGGGTAATTTAGACACAACTTTTGGAACGAATGGTTTCTATAATTTTGAAACTTCTTTTTATTCTCGAAAAATAATTATTCAACCCAATTCAAGAATTCTTATTGGCGGTGGGATTCCCGGGTTTGAAAGCTCTCAATTTGTATTAAAACGTTTGTTTGATAATGGAACAATAGATAATTCATTAAACGAAAATATTTATGGAAATTTTGAAAACTCAGATTTTATCCTTCAAGAAGACGGAAAAATATTGGCTACAGGAAGCACTTATTGGTATGATGGTCCAGAAGACATGGTACTTGTTCGTTATAATAACGATCCTTTAAGTATCTCAGACAACAATATCAAAAACCTTATTGTTTTCCCCAACCCCTCAAAAGGAATATTCAACATAACCCACGGTTTTATTGTTTCTGAAACAACATATCAAATTTTAGATATCACGGGAAAACTTATCCAACAAGGAAATATGTCTGGCGAACAAACGCAGTTAGATATTTCTCAATTTGAAAATGGTGTGTATTTGTTTACTTCAGAAGGAAGTACGGTTCGATTGATAAAAAACTAATTATTCGTTTATATGAATCGTAATAATTACCTCAGCAAAAGAACGAAACATTTTAATAACACCGCAATAACGCTCTTCAGATAAAGTGACTGCTTTTTTAATCTTTTCTTCGTTTAAATCGCTTCCTGTAAAGTAATAATCGATTCTTACTTTGTCGTAGTATTTTGGGTGTTCGGTAGTCATATTACCATCAACAACTACACTGAAACTATCAATAGCTACACGCATTTTTTTCAATAAAGAAAGCACATCCAAACCCGTACAACCTCCAATAGAGGAAAGCATTAAAGCCTTAGGATTCATCCCTTGTTCGGTTCCTCCAAAAGCTAGATCAGTTTCCATTAAGAGGGTTTTACCGTTAGGGTTGTCAGATTCCAAAAGCATATTTTCTTTCCAGGTACTTGTTACTTTATGTGTTGCCATAATTTTCTGTTTAATTTGATTGCAAATTTACAAAATACCTATTAGTATTTTATTCCTTTTAAATAGATATTAATAATAGTGAAAACAGCTTTGTCTATATAAATCCTTGCAAGAGAATACTCAAACCTTTAGCTTTGTTTTTCATCAAAAAAAAATAACCGTATGCCTTTAGTAACTCCTTTATCGCCCGATCACAGTCCCGAAACCAAACAATTAGCAGATTTCTTTAACGAAACCCTTGGCTTTTGCCCCAATAGCGTACTTACCATGCAACACCGTCCAGCGATTAGCAAGGCATTTATAAATCTTAATAAAGCGGTTATGGCGAATGATGGTCGTGTAACTTCGGCATTAAAACGTATGATTGCTTGGGTTAGTAGTAATTCGGCAGGATGTCGTTATTGTCAGGCACACGCTATTCGGGCTGCGGAAAGATACGGAGCAGAGCAAGAACAATTAGACAATATTTGGGACTACCGAACACATTCCGCTTTTTCGGAAGCAGAAAGAGCTGCCTTAGACTTTTCATTGGCAGCTTCACAAATTCCAAATGCCGTAAATGAAGAAATTAAAACACGTCTATACCAACATTGGAACGAAGGTGAAATAGTAGAAATGCTTGGGGTGATTTCTTTATTCGGATATTTAAACCGTTGGAATGATTCTATGGGGACTTCTATTGAAAGTGGTGCTGTAGAAAGTGGCGATCAATATTTAGGAAAACATGGCTGGAATGAAGGGAAACATGTTTAACGCATTATTCTTATAAGATTTTACTGTTTTACAAACCTATACAGCTCTTTTATTATTTTATTTAATAATAAGTTTTCATTAATTAACTCTTTATAATCTATACCAGATTCTATTAAAAAATCACAAAGTCTAAATTTATAACTGGTGTTTAATGTTCCTGAAATAGCTTTAAAAGCTTTGTGGCTTGTTTTTGGAATACCATTTTTAACAAATAAGTCTTCATAAAATTTTCCTAGACCAATTTTTTTGAAATCACTTTGTTTTATTTTAAGTTCTTTAATTTCATCAAACAATCGTTCCTCCTTTAATAAAATTTTAGAAAAGGATAAAATAATTTTTGAGGGTAACAGGTTTTCTATTTCAACAACTTCTGTGTTTTGATATTTAAAATTCTTCTTGTTTTTAGATAAAATTTCAAGTTCTTTTTTTCTTTTTCCTTTTTTTGTTGTCCCTTTAGCATTATCATTATCTGCTAGTAAATATATTTTATTTGAAATTGCAAAAGAGTTAATTTCTTCTTTTACTATTTCATTTGCTTCATTAAATTTATCATCAAATAAATAATGTGAAATTAAAGACCCTCCATATTCAAAAAAAGCAAAATCAATGTCTTCAATTAATGGAGACTCCCCCTTATTAATAGAATATTGTCTTAACCAATAGCTCAAATATTTCCTGTCTGTAGGTCCTTCTACCCAAATAGAAGAGTTTGCAATTAGGACAGAAGAATTTGACACTCCTAAAATGTCTAGCGTATCTTTTGTTGGTTTTTTTAAATATTCAATAGTAATTGATTTCTCATTTATCTTTTCAAATTGAAAAATTGATACATCTTTACTTAAAATTGATGCATCCAAAAAATGATTAGAATGTGTTGTCATGAAAAGTTTAAGATTTTTTTTCTTAAGATATTCATCTTCCAAAATAGTTCTTAAAAATATTTTTTGGTATCCTGGGTGTAAATGATTCTCTGGTTCATCTATAAAAATCCAATCATTATTTGAAGCCGTGAAAATTGGAAACATCAGTAAAATAATTGATTGTAAACCGTCTCCTAAATCCCACAAAAACCTCTCCTCATCTCCTATCAAAAAACGAATTTTTCTTTTGTCATTTGAAGATGTAATTTTAATTCTTTGGTTATCAAAAAAATTAATTGATAAAAATTCTTCAAATTTATCCTTTCTCTCCTGTATTTTAAATTCTTCTCCTTGAAGATGCCTAATACTATCAAATAAATCTAATCCAATAAAAACATCTGTTTCAATTTTATAATTTTCTTTGATTGTTTCAAGAAATGTACTTTTATTTAAATTGTCGTTTGCATTTGCATATCTTAAAACAGGAATATATTTTCTCTTACTTATTATATTCTCCTGATGAAATAAGAGATCCTTTGAAAGAATTTTATTTAGTTTAATAATTTCTTTCACATTGTTAAGATAATTAATATCTTGTTGTAATATCCCTTTTTTTTCCAAGGATTCTATTTCAAATAAAATTTCGTTTTCAAGGTTAGTAAATAATTCTAAATCTATTTTACTTGTCAAATACTTTAAAATGTCAACTCTATTATCAATATTTGATAGTTTTGCATAGTTTTCGATATTATTTCTTATATTTCTCATATTTCTTGAAGAATAATTTAACACTCTGCCATAGATGTTTTTAACATTTGAAAATAATTCTAAAATTGACGCATCTCCTTTGAACACTTCTATTTGAGGTTTGTTTAATTTAAAAACACCTCTTAAAAACCTGCTTTTCCCGCTATTATTAGCTCCAATAAAAAAATTTATCTTTTCAAAATTTTTTAAAATGGAAATTCCTTTACTATTTAATTTTGGGAAGACTAAATCTTTATTAATTTTATAATTTGTTAAAAAAAGCTCTTCAGGGATTTCTGTATTATTCTTATATTTAATTCCAATATTCATAATAATTTTTTTAATCTATTTTCCCCCCCAACTACAATAACAATCTCACCTTTGGGAGGTTTATTGGTGTAATATGCTAATACTTCGGAAGCCGTACCTCGTATAGTTTCCTCGTGAAGTTTAGTGATTTCTCTAGAAACTGAAACAGGTCTATTAGCTCCAAAATATTCAACAAATTGAGTCAATGTTTTGAGTAATTTATGTGGCGATTCATAGAGAATGATGGTTCTAGTTTCTTCGGCAAGAAGTAATAAACGGGTTTGTCTGCCTTTCTTTGCAGGGAGAAAACCTTCAAACACAAATTTATCATTTGGCAATCCACTATTTACCAAAGCAGGGACAAATGCTGTGGCTCCAGGTAAACAATCTACTTCTATTCCTGCTTCCACACAAGCACGAGTTAATAAAAACCCGGGATCACTAATGGCTGGAGTGCCTGCATCGCTAATCAATGCAATCGTTTCACCATTATTAATTCGTCTTACAATTCCCTCCACCGTTTTATGTTCATTATGCATATGGTGGGAATGCATTTGAGTGGAAATATCGAAATATTTTAATAATTTCCCACTAGTTCGAGTGTCTTCAGCAAGTATTAAATCGACTTCTTTTAAAACTTCAATAGCTCTAAAAGTGATGTCTTTTAAATTTCCAATAGGTGTTGGTACCAAATATAATTTTCCCATTTTAAACTGAAAATTAATTAAATCTTTTTTCAATAATTAACATAAATCGCTCTGCATACTCCTCTTTTCCTTCCCAATTATTATAATCTGGCTTAATAGTAGAATTTATAAACGAAGCAGCTTCAGTATGTGATTCCATAGTGTTAATTTGCGATAAAACACGCGTGTAATCATCTGCACTTCCTTCAAATAAATGCTTAATAAAAGCCAAACGATCGTTTAGTCCAATATTTAAACCTTGATTTAATTTATCGTTGATAGACTTCGGTTTTTCTGGCTCGGGTACTTTCTCAAATTTTTTTTCAGCACTTTGATTTGAATTATTCAAAGCTAATTTTTCTTCATCTATACGTTCAAAAACAGGCATTTCTTGATAGGAAGAAGCGAACTCTTCTATTTCATTAGAAAATTTTTCAGATGATTGTTTATCGTCGGGTTGCTTCGGTAAGATATCTTTTAAAATCTCATCTAATTTCTGAGTTTCATTAGGCATTTGTGCCATGATATCCTTAATTTTATCCATCAAAGGTTCTACCAATGCCTCTTCGTTGGAAGGTTGAGGTACCGCTTCAGGTTCTTTAAACCAATTTTCTTCTCTATAGGTTTTTGAATCGATTGCAGGGCGTTCGGGTTTTTTAAATTCAGTTTCAACACTCGTTTCTAAGAATTCTAAGACCGATAATTTCTCGTAAAGTTGAATTAATGTGTTCTTTATTTGTGAAATATCAAGGTCATTTTCAGAGGTAATTATTCGCTGAGCTAATGTGTTTATTTGGGATAGGACTTTCTTTTTCATATGTTTAGAGTTTATTTTTTAGCGGTAACATATGTGTTCGCTAAGAGTAATTACACTATATAATAATAATTTTAATTTGCTCGGTTCATAAATATTAAAATAAAGCAAATTATCTATTTTGTTTTTATAAATTTACACAACCTTTATGTAAACGTCAAGGAATTCTGTTTTAGTTTAAAAATATTTTATGTTTCTCGAAAATACTGTAAATCAAAAAGAAAAATTTGGATGGATTGAAGTCATCGCGGGCTCAATGTTTTCGGGTAAAACAGAAGAACTTATCCGAAGATTAAAGCGCGCAAAATTCGCCAAACAAAAAGTAGAAATCTTTAAACCTGCTATCGACACTCGCTACGATGACGACTCTGTTGTATCGCATGATAGTAACGAAATTCACTCAACACCAGTTCCTGCAGCCGCAAATATTCCAATTTTAGCCGATAGTTGTGATGTTGTTGGTATTGATGAAGCTCAATTTTTTGATGATGAAATTGTAAAGGTCTGTAACGATCTTGCCAATCGTGGCGTTCGGGTAATTGTAGCTGGATTGGATATGGATTTTAAAGGAAATCCATTTGGACCCATGCCAGCACTTATGGCAACCGCTGAGTATGTTACCAAAGTTCACGCTATTTGTACTCGTACTGGAAACCTCGCCAATTATAGCTATCGAAAAGCAAAAAGTGACGACCTTGTTCTTTTAGGTGAAGTTGATGAATACGAACCGTTATGTAGATCTGCTTATTACAAAGCCATGTTGAAAGAAAAAGTTAAAAAAATGAAGGTTACAGAACCTGAAGAAATTTCTAAAAAAAAGCAAGTCTAAAGAATGTTAAAAGCTACAGAAACTGTTTTAGAAATCAACCTTACCCCGCTGGGTAATAATTATCGGTATTTAAAATCGAAACTTCAGCATAACATAAAATTTTTAGCCGTTGTTAAAGCTTACGCCTACGGAAGCGATTCGGTTGAAATTGCCAAAGAACTCGTTAAACTAGGAGCTGATTATCTAGCTGTAGCATATGTAAAGGAAGGAGTTACGCTTCGAGATGCAGGAATTAAAGCTCCGATTATTGTACTCCATCCTCAGTCTGTAAATTTCAAAACATTAATCGACCGTTGTTTAGAGCCAAGTTTGTACAGTCCAAAAATTTTTAAAGAATTTATTGAAATTGCTAAAGAAAATAAACAAAGTAAGTACCCGGTTCATTTAAAATTTAATACAGGCTTAAATAGATTGGGGTTTTTAGAAAAAGATGTTGATTTTATTAGCTATAAACTGAAAGAAACCACTTCTATTGTAGTGAAATCTATTTTTTCACATTTAGTTGCAAGTGAAGATGAGTTTGAAAAAGATTTTTCTAATTCACAAATTAAAGCCTTCAAAAATATTTCAAAAAAACTTTTTAAAACTTTAGATTACCAACCGATATTGCATATGTGTAATACTTCAGGAATATTAAATTTTCCGGAAGCACATTTCGATATGGTACGTAGTGGAATTGGATTGTATGGTTTTAGTAATATTCAAAAAGAACAAAAACATTTTACTCCTATCGCTATTTTAAAATCGGTGATTTCCCAAATTCATACCATCGAAAAAGGAGAAACCGTTGGTTACAATAGAGCCTTTAAAAGTGATGGTTGTTTAAAATCGGCAACCATACCAATTGGTCACGCAGACGGAATTAGTCGTGCTTACGGAAATGGGAAGGGTTGGGTTACTATAAATGGTGAAAAAACGCCTATCATTGGGAATGTTTGTATGGACATGATAATGGTAAACATTACAAATATAGATTGCCAAGAAGGCGACGAAGTTATCATTTTTGGAGAAGTTGAAAACGCCGAAAAACATGCTGAAAAAATCAATTCAATCTCCTACGAATTAATTACTGCTATCTCACAAAGGGTAAAACGTGTCGTTTATCGAAAATAGTTTTCTTTCAATTAATAATTGTAGTCTTTAATCGATGAAATTCTTAGAATTTTCTTATACTTGTTAAGTATTAACTCTCAACATAAAATCATGCTTAAAGAATTTAAAAAATTTATTATGACAGGCAACGTCATAGATTTATCGGTTGCCGTTTTACTTGCAGGTGCCTTAGGACTTGTAATTAAAGGGTTTGTAAGTGATATTATGATGCCAATCGTTGGTCACTTTACCGGCGGAATGGATTTTGCAGAATTAAAGGTAATCCTTTCCCCAGCTGTATTAGATGCTGAAGGGGCGATTACAACAGCAGAAAACGCAATTAGGTATGGTAACTGGATTAATGCAATTATTAATTTAATAATCGTTGGTTTTGTATTATTTATGATTGTAAAAGCATATAACAAAACAAAGAAACCTGTGGAAGAGGCTCCAGCACCAGATCCAGGACCAACACAAGAAGAATTACTGGCAGAAATTAGAGATTTGCTAAAAAAATAAAATATTCGTAGTACCGCGATACTACGCATTCTAACCAAGTATTATTAACTAAACCACCTTGTAAAATTGGTGGTTTTTTTAGGTTTTTATTCTGAAAAATTAAGTTACTATATAGTATTTTTGTAATTAGTTCTTAATTAATAAGGTCCTCACTTTCTCAGGGAATAGATATGAAAATAGCAGTTGTTGGTGCCACTGGAATGGTTGGTACAATTATGATAAAATTATTGGAAGAACGTAACTTCCCCATTTCTGAATTGCTTTTGGTAGCTTCCGAAAGATCAGTTGGAAAAGAACTTTCTTATAAAGAAGAATCCATCAAAATTATTAGTTTAGAAACGACCCTTTCCAAAAAACCGGATATCGCTATTTTTTCAGCAGGAAGTACAATTTCTATAGAATGGGCTCCAAAATTTGCTGAAGTTGGTACAACCGTTATTGACAATTCTTCTGCTTGGCGAATGGATCCAACCAAAAAATTAGTGGTACCAGAAATCAATGCTTCCGAACTTACTAAAGAAGATAAAATTATTGCCAACCCTAATTGTTCTACCATTCAATTGGTAATGGCATTAGCACCGCTTCATAAAAAATATACCATGAAACGCGTAGTGGTTTCTACTTATCAATCGGTTTCAGGAACGGGTGTAAAAGCGGTAAATCAGTTAGAAAATGAAATAAAAGGAATTAAAGATGAAATGGCATATCCGTATCCAATTCATAAAAATGCCTTACCTCATTGCGATGTTTTTGAAGATAATGGTTACACCAAAGAGGAAATGAAATTAGCTCGAGAACCCCAAAAAATATTGAATGATCGTACTTTTTCAATTACAGCAACGGCAGTTCGGATTCCAACTGTTGGAGGACATAGCGAGTCGGTAAATGTAGCTTTTAGAAACGATTTTGACCTCAACGATGTTCGAAGAGTTTTACACGAAACTCCCGGAATAACGGTTCAAGATAATCCCGACACCAATACTTATCCAATGCCGATTTATGCCAATGGAAAAGACGATGTTTTTGTAGGTAGAATTCGTAGAGATGAAACCCAAGAAAACACCTTAAATATGTGGATTGTGAGTGATAATCTTCGAAAAGGTGCTGCAACTAATGCGATTCAGATTGCTGAATATCTTGTTGCACAGAACCTTGTGTGATAAAAGTTGCCTAATAATTCAATTAATTTTTCTAATCTTGCAGCAAATTAGTTATGATGAAAAATATAATTTTAATAATAATTTTCTCATTTATTGTTTTAAGCTGCAATAAAACAGACGATACCATTGAAGGCTCTGAGAAGACCAACGAAACTATTTCGGTAAATGGAAGGCAACGAGAATACATTCAATTTTTACCTGAAGGATATGAGGATGAAAACAATATGCCTATTGTATTTGTACTCCACGGAGGAACAGGTTCTCCCGAAGGAATGTTAGATTATGTTGATTATAGAGCGCTAGCTAATTCTAATAAGTTCGTATTAATTTATCCAAAGGGGATTCAAAAAAACTGGAACGATGGTCGACCCACCGATGCGAATCAATTGGGAGTTGATGATGTAAATTTCTTCCGAAAATTGATTGAAAAATTAGTTGGAAACTATAACATTAACCAAGCTGCCATTTTTGTAACCGGAATTTCTAACGGTGGTTTTATGGCTTCAAGGTTAGGTTGTGAACTAAGTGATAAAATAAAAGCGTTTGCTGCCGTTGCTGCTACGATTGAAGCAAATAATGTCGCTCCAAATTGCAGTACTAATCAACCTGTATCGGCTTTATACATTCACGGAACGGCAGATGAATTTGTTCCTTTTAACGGTGGTGAAATGACGGAAGGTGATGGTGGATTTATCACTTCACATTGGGAAGCAATTGCAAAATGGAACGATACTAATAATTCTTCAAATAACCCAATCATTACAAATTTACCAGATATAGCAAACGATGACACGACAATTATTGAAACTATATATCAAGGCGATAATAACAGTGAAGTAATAAGTTATGTGGTTGAAAACGGCGGACATACTTGGCCGGGTGCTGCTGGAGGTCTTGATTTTTTCTTAGGAAATACCAGTGAGGATATGGATGCTAAATTGGTTATTTGGGAGTTTTTTAAGCGGCATATTCAGGATTAGTAAAAAGATATAACATCACATCGCTCCCATGATGAGGTATAAAATAATCTCCCTTTAGGGTTGAGGAAACTAATCTACTTTCTCAATTTTATAAACTTTGCCGTTAAAACTAAATTGTTCTCTTTCTTTTTTACCAAGAAGGTAGAGCCCTATGGGAGCATTAGGAGCAACACCGAGGTAAAAGATGTTGTTTACTTCCAGTTTTCCAACTGAAATACTTATAAAAAAGTTAGCATGATTGGTTTTAACAAGGCTTCCTAATCGGATTACTTTTGAAGTAGTACTAACATCAACCTTATTTAGTTGTTGTAAAACTTTTTCAATTTCTCTTAGCTGATTTCCCGCGTTTTCTCGTTCAATTTGAAGCATTGCTCTTCCTGTATGATGCTTATCACCACTGGTGCTTTTAGACTCTTCTTTTAAAGAAGTTTCAATATCTACAATGATTTTCTGAATGCGTTCTAAACGAAAATTTATAAGGTCTTTACACTGTTGTTGTAATTCAAATTTGAGCTCTAATGTTGTCATAAAATTAATTACTTTTTAACTGTTTTTGGCTTCCTTGTAGAAAGAAAAACTCCTGTAAAAATTAAGGTAGCGGCTGCAACGCGAATGGTAGTTAGTGAATCTGCACCCATTATAATGGCAAATGTAGTTGCTAAAATTGGTTGTAAATAGATAAATGCCCCAATTGTAGAAGGCTTTAATTGTTTTAATGCGTAGATATTAAATAAGTATGTAAAGAAAGTTGTTCCAACAACTACAAAAGTTAGTTTCCAGATAATATCTAAAGGCAATAGCGTCCATTCTACCGCAGTAAATTCTTTTATACCAATCGGTATATTAATGATAAATGCAAATAAGAAAAACCATTTCATTAAAGTAATGGAGCTATATTTATTAACTAAAGGTTTCACGATAATTAAGTAAATAGAATAGGAAGTTGCATTAACTATAAAAAAGATGTTTCCAAGAGGAATATTAGGTGCATTTTCTTGAGTTTTAATTCCGAAGAAAATAAGTAATAATGCTCCAATTAATCCTAAGCCAATTCCGATAGATTTTCGCCAAGTGATTTTTTCTTTCAAAAAAACAGCAGACATAATTAATATTAGAACAGGAACCGTTGTTATTACTACGGAACTATTTATAGGAGTTGACAAACTAAGCCCTTTAAAAAACGCAAGCATATTTACGACCATACCTGTAAAAGCACAAGCAAGAATTCTTGTCCAATCACTTCTTTCAATTTTTTCTGAAGGATATAAAAAGCTCACTAACCAAAAAAGGAATGCTCCGCCACTTACTCGTAAAAGAATAAAGCCATAAGGTTCAATAACGGTTGGCATTAAATTTTTTGCGATGGTATGATTAACAGCATAGATGGCAGCCGCGGTAGATGCGGCTAAAAGGGCTAAGGCTCTAGGGTTCATAATGGCAAGTAATTACTTTAATTCCCATCCAAATCCGCTGTTAAAAATATAATCGAAATCGTTTCCTATTACCGCTGGTTGATTATCATAGTTTAATGCAAAATCCATTTTTATATAAAAATCCCAGGGTAGATCGTATTTTAAATCTAAGTTGTAATCCAAACGGAAACGACCACTTTCAGACAAACTAGGATAGGCAGTAAAGTCAGTGGTGAGGTTGAAATCTCCAAATTCAAACATATTAAAATTAGCAGCAAGGTTGGCCTCCGTAGATTTTTTGTTTAAGGTTTCGTCAAAATAAGTTTCAATATTATAGTTAACCCCAGCTCTAACACCTAAATAAAGACGGTTAGTTCTTATTACATATTTCCCGATGCCACCAAGGGTACTCACCCTTCCTTTTAATGCTTGTTCAGTATTTGATAAAAACGAAACGTCAACAATAGCATACCATTCATTATAAATAAACCGTTGAGCTTCTATACTCCATTCGGTTCTTTTAATTTCAGCTACATCATCTTGGTTGGTAATTAATGAACTATAGGAAGCACTAAAATTCCAAATTTCACTTTCAAATTTTAAATTACTTCCAAGGGAAAATTGATTAAAGTTGTTAGATTTTGTTAGGTTAAAACCTAGGTCAATAGCACCAGTAAAACGACTCCAAAACTTTGTGTCTATTGCCTTTAATTGAACAATGTTTTCAATTTTGGTATCAAAAGACATTCCATCTGTGGTAATTTCAACAATTCCGGGACTTATTGTTTTTACTTTTCCTAAATAATGACTTTTGTTAACTAAATTTATTAAAAAACTTTGATCTAGATAAATTTCTTTTACGTTGATATATTCTATTCTAAAATCTTTATCGCTATAGGATGTTTTCATAATGACAATCCCATTTACCATAGATTTTAACTCCCCAACAATGATGTCGTTATTTTTAAGTTTTAGTGAATCTTTTTGAGCAAAAGCACTAAACCCAATAATTAATAAAAGAAATAATAATCTTTTCATAGAGAGATAAATTCATTCCAAAAATAATGATAATTAAATTATTACAACGAATTTTTAGCCGAAGCAATAACTTTTTTACTATTTCCGATAAAAATCTGCTTCCCATTTATAAGTACAGGACGTTTTAAAAAAGTGTAATGTTCTAGCAATAATTTTTTAAAATCGGATTCTTGAAGGTTTTTGTCCTTCAACTTCCGTTCACTATATTTTTTTGCTCGTTTGTTTAGAAGCATTTCATAGTTTCCTGAAAGTTGGTGTAATTCTTTCAATTCAGCTTCAGAAATAGGAGTTACTTTAATATCTTGTTTTATAAAATCTTCTGGTAAATTTAATTCTTTTAAAATGCGTCTGTTGGTGTCACAGGTTGAGAGGTGGAATATTTTTTTCATATCGTATTCGTAAAAACGGGTCACTATTATAATCAAATTAGGTATAAATGTGTTTTTTTAAGTTGAAAATTGTTCTCACAAATTAATCAATTTCCATTTGAAATACATTACTTTTATTTTAAAATTAAAACAATGGACTACACTTTTGATATCACTTTAAAAACAAGAGCAATTTTTAAAAATTTCCTTGAAACTTTCTCTATAGAACAGCTAAATAAAATCCCCGTAGGTTTTAGAAACACTATTTATTGGAATATAAAACACGTGGTAATTACGCAACAATTATTAGCGTACGCATTATCGGGATTGCCTACATTAGTTTCTGAAGAAGAAATTAAAGCTTTCAGAAAAGGAAGCAAAGCAGAAGCAGATGCAACAATTGAAGATGTTGAGTTGTTAAAAAAACAATTATTTTCAACCGTTGAACAAACTCAAAAGGATTATAATAAAGGAAATTTTAAAGAATATTCAGCTTACACAGTTTCTACAAAAACGGTATTATCTACTATTGATGAAGCTTTGGAGTTTAATAATTTTCATGAAGGCATACACTTAGGATATATTTTAGCGATGAAGAAAAATATTTAAAAATTTAGAAAAGGCTTTACTTCTTCAATAGGAATCAAAACTTCAATTGGACCATCAGCATAACTAGCAATTTCGTATTGATTGTATATTAAAATAAGATGTGTTTTTGAAAAACCAATAGATTCAGGAAGGCTAAAAGAATCGTTTTCAAACCAAAATCCAGTAGAATTAATATTGTCATTTTCAGCAATGTTTTTTTCTTTTCTAAATATTTTTTCAGCAAATGAGATAAATTCTTTTTTGTTTTTCAGCAAAGAATTTTTAGTTAATATCGCTCCAGTGGTTGGATTAAAATTTAAATAAGCTAAAGCGGTGTTTCCGTGAGCACCTCCCGTATAATTGTAAAATGAGGTTTTTATAGAGATAATATCTGAGGAAGAATAAGAATTTGAAACGGAAACCTCCGCAGTATAAGGGCTTAAATCTGGAAACTCTTTTTTGTCAATTTCATAGGCTTTTAAAAATGAATTTGCAGCTTCAGAAATTGTAGTGGCTCTAATGTTCTTTTCTAAATCTGAATTTAAAAAATAGATAATAGAACTTCCGATAGTAAAATTTATTTTATTTACAGATTCCTTTTCACCTTGTATTTTAATATAATCAATGGTAACCTTAGCACAATCATCACCTTTACAATCACCTTGAAACTCATCAGAAAAATTTTCAGAAGTAAGTGTAATTGAAGCCTCTTTTTTACAACTAATGGTAACAATAAATAGTAGAAATATAAAACTGATTTTGTGGAGCATAAATAAAAAAAATTATAGGTTTTAAATAATAGAATAAAAAACTATTTTTGTTTCAATAAAATTACAACAATGTAACGAGCAATCAAAGATTGTAATCACTAATTAATAAAACGTTAACAAATGAAATTCAATACCAAAACAATTCACGGCGGACAAGAACACGATAAAGCATTTGGTGCAGTAATGCCACCAATTTATCAAACCTCGACATACGCACAAACAACTCCAGGAGGGCATAAAGGTTTTGAATATTCTAGGACTCATAATCCAACTCGGGCAGCATTAGAAAGAAGTTTTGCAAGTTTAGAAAACGGGAATTTTGGTTTGGCTTTTGGTAGCGGATTAGCAGCAATAGACGCTGTAATGAAATTATTAAAACCTGGTGACGAGGTGATTTCGACCAATGATTTGTATGGAGGTACATACCGTTTATTTACTCAGATTTATGCTGGTTTTGGTGTGAAATTTCATTTTATTGGAATGGAAAACGCAGATAATATTGAAGATTTTGTAAACGAAAAAACAAAATTAATTTGGGTTGAAACACCAACCAACCCAATGTTGAATATTATTGATATTAAAAAAGCAGCAGCTATTGCAAAAAAACATAATATTCTTTTAGGGGTTGATAATACTTTTGCGACACCTTTTTTGCAACAACCTTTAGATTTAGGAGCAGATATTGTAATGCACAGTGCTACAAAATATCTAGGAGGCCACAGTGATATTGTAATGGGAGCTTTGATTGTGAAAGATAAAGATTTGGCAGATAAACTATATTTTATTCAGAATGCAAGTGGTGCTATTTGTGGTCCACAGGATAGTTTTTTAATGCTTCGCGGAATTAAAACCCTACACGTAAGAATGCAACGTCATTGCGAAAACGGAAAAGCAGTAGCTCATTATTTAAACAATCATCCAAAAATTGAAAAAGTATATTGGCCAGGATTTGAACATCACCCCAATCACGAAATCGCTAAATCTCAAATGAATGATTTTGGAGGAATGGTTTCGTTTACTACAAAAGGAAACAGTTACGAGGATGCAATAAAAATTGTTGAGAATTTAAAAGTATTTACGCTGGCTGAAAGTTTAGGAGGCGTTGAAAGCTTATCTGGACACCCAGCAAGTATGACTCATGCAAGTATTCCTAAAGAAGAAAGAGAAAAAACAGGTGTTGTTGACTCTTTAATTAGATTGAGTGTTGGTATTGAGGATGAAGCAGATTTAATTGAAGATTTACGAAAAGCAATAGGCTAATTAATAGCTATTGAAGGTAATAAATATAACCAAAATTTAACCAATAATGCCATTCATTGGCTTTGTTTTCAGATACTTCTGGGTTCAAACCATCTACCCAGTTTGAAAAATAATATTGGACACGACTGTCTAACATTAAATCACTCATAGGAGTTAATTTATAACGTACACCAACACTTGCTAAAAAAGCCCAGGTGTTTCCGGCTTCATTTTGCATAGAAGTAATGGGATCGTATTTTCCACCATAGAAATTACTATCAAACCCTAATTGTTCATCATAAGTTATATTTGGGTCATAAGAAATCCAGTGAACACCCGCACTGATAAACGGAGCCAATTTAGCGCCACCAGCGGTAAAATCTCGAATACTTAGAGGAAAATATTCCAATTGAGCACCAATTTCGAAAATTCGAGTTTCCCCTTTCATAGACCTTAAAAAATCGGGTCCAGCTCCTTGTTGGTCTGGAGCAACCCATCTTCCTAAATGATCGAGTTTTGTTTTATGGTAATCTATTTCTGATCTAACTTTAAAGTGATCATTAAAATACTTATCACGCGTATAACAATTACAATCTGCTCTATAGGCAAAATTCATATAATGAATAATTCCAATTGCAATACTTGTATTTCCGAAGTTAGTTTCATTGTCATTACGTTGCCCAAAATCTGAGTATAAAGCTAAGGGGCCAACAATAACTCCAACCTCGTGTGAGAAGCCAAATTGGCTGTAAATTTCTTGTTTAGAAAACACAAGAAACAAGACCACCAATAACATTATTCTGGTATTCATTTTAATTGTAGGTTTAGGTTGAGACGTAACAAATATATAAAAACTAATGTAACCGTAAAATTTATAACTCATAATTAGTTTATTTATTGAAAAATAAGATCCTTTTTTTCAATAAACCTTATATTTGCAAAAAAATTAATAGTAACGTTTTTAATAAATTAATTTTTATCAAACAAACAGAATAATTAATAGCGAACAACATATGACCGCTTTAATAAATATTATATACATATGAAAGAAAGTATAAAAGAATTCATTTTATCTGTTGAAAAAATGAACCCAAACGAGCCTGAATTTATGCAGGCAGTTACTGAAGTAGCCGAAGTTGTTATTCCATTCATAGAGGATAATAAAGAGTATCAAGGTAAAAAATTATTAGAACGTATGGCAGAACCAGAACGTACTATTATGTTTAGAGTTCCATGGACAGACGATAGTGGCGAAATTCAAGTAAATAGAGGTTATAGAGTTGAATTTAACTCTGCAATTGGCCCTTATAAAGGTGGATTGCGTTTTCATCCAACGGTAAATCTTAGTATTTTAAAATTTCTAGGATTCGAACAAGTATTCAAAAATAGTTTAACTACACTTCCAATGGGAGGCGGTAAAGGTGGATCTGATTTTAATCCAAAAGGAAAAACAGATGCAGAAGTAATGCGTTTTTGTCAAAGCTTTATGTCAGAACTTTCAAGACATATAGGGCCTAACACCGATGTTCCAGCAGGAGATATTGGAGTTGGAGGTAGAGAAATAGGTTTCCTTTTTGGTCAGTATAAAAGATTAAGAAACGAATTTACAGGTGTTCTTACAGGTAAAGGGCTTTCTTATGGAGGATCATTAATTCGTCCAGAAGCAACAGGGTATGGAAATGTATATTTTGCTAAAAATATGTTAGCAACTAAAGAAACTTCTTTTGAAGGGAAAACAGTGGTAGTTTCTGGTTCAGGAAATGTTGCTCAATATGCAACTGAAAAAGCAACTCAATTTGGTGGTAAAGTTGTAACCATGTCAGATTCTGGAGGATATATTTATGATGAAGCTGGAATTGATGCGTCTAAATTGGCTTATATAATGGAGCTTAAAAATGTAAAACGTGGTCGTATTAGCGAATATGTTTCTGAATATCCTTCGGCTAAGTATTTTGCTGGAGAGCGTCCTTGGTCGGTTAAATGTGATGTAGCACTACCTTGTGCAACTCAAAATGAATTAAACAAAAATGAAGCAGAAACATTGGTAAACAATGGTTGTATGTGTGTAAGTGAAGGAGCTAATATGCCTACTACACCAGAAGCAATTGAAGTATTTACAACTCATAAAATATTATTTGCGCCAGGAAAAGCATCAAATGCTGGAGGTGTTGCAACCTCAGGATTAGAAATGTCTCAAAATTCACTTCGTATAAATTGGACTGCGGAAGAAGTAGATTCAAAATTACATACTATTATGAACGACATTCATGAAGCTTGTGTAACCTACGGTAAAGACGAAGCAGGTTATGTGGATTATGTAAAAGGAGCAAATATTGCTGGCTTTGTGAAGATAGCAGATGCTATGTTAGCTCAAGGAGTGGTATAAAATAAATTCTTTTTATAAATAACAAAAGGTTGTCTTTTTCCAGGCAACCTTTTTCTTTTAAACTTAAGTAAAATAAATAGTATTTTAGCCTGTTATACTTATAGAAATTAATGAAACTATGAAGCATTTACTAGTAGGATTCTTGTTTTTACAAGCCTTTTTATTACAAGCCCAAAATTTTGAAGATAGTTGGACGGGTTATTTTTCCTATGTTTCAGTAAAAAGTATTACACAAGGAAACGATAAAATATATGCTGCAGCCGAAAATTCGGTTTTTACTTACGATCTTTTTACTCAAGAAACAGAAACTATATCTACTATTAATGGACTTTCAGGTAAATCTATTTCAACCGCATATTACAGCGAAATATTTGGACTGTATATTATTGGTTATGAAAATGGGCTGTTAGAAATTATCAAAGACGACGACGATCAAGTTTTAAAAGTTGTAGATATTCTGAATAAACCAACAATTCCTCCAAACAGTAAAACTATAAACGATTTTTATGAGTATAACGATAAATTATACATTTCAACTGGATACGGAATTTCAGTCTATGATTTAGCAAATTTAGAGTTTGGCGATACTTATTTTATAGGCTCTCTAGGAGCACAGATCAATATCACTCAAACTACCGTACTGGAGGATTTTATTTATGCTTCATCGTCTACTAACGGAGTTAGAAGAGCTTTGGTTGCGAATGATAATCTTATAGATTACCAACAATGGTCTTCAATTACAAATGGAGGTTATAAAGGAATTCAAACCTTAGGGAGTGAATTGTATTTAGCTAAAAATAACGACCAAATCTTTAAATTTACGCCGAGTGCTGGTCTTGAATTTGTTGAAAATATTAATTCATCTATAGTTGATTTTGAAGTCGATACTAATATTTTAACAATAACATCCACCTCTACTATTAAAGCATATTCAGAAGGATATAATTTACTTTCAGAAATAAATTCATTACCAGATTTCGATTACGTATTACAATCAGGATTAGCTTTTGAAGATGTGTTTTATCTAGGAACTACAGAGTTAGGAATGTTCAAAGTTCCTTTCGGAACTTCACAAGTAGAACAAATTTTGCCTGACGGCCCTTTATTAAATCAGCCATTTGCCATTGATGCTTCCCCTGGTCAGTTATGGGTTGTATTTGGCGATGTAGATTTAAATTTTAATCCTTATCCTTTAAGTGAAAGAGGAATAAGTAATTTTAAACAAGAGATTTGGACAAATTTAAGTTACGAAGAAATCACCAGCGAAATTGGAGGTGCGGCAGTAAATGACATCAGTTATGTTACTATTAATCCTACTAAAAATAATGAAGCTTATATGAGTTCATATCAGAAAGGTTTATTGAAAATTAAAAATCAAGTACCCATTATTTTATATGACGAAACAAATAGCCCTATAGATATACCTGGAGGGAACGAAGCCGTTGGTATTCGTTTGTATGGCTCCGATTTTGATAGAGAAGGAAATTTATGGGTTGTGCAATCTAGAACAGATGAAGGCTTAATAAAACTAACTCCTGAAGGTCAATTTCAAACCATAGACATATCTAACATTATAGATGCGGTTGGAAACCAAGCTTTAAGTGAAGTTAGAATAAGTAGAGAAGGATATGTATTTATTGGTGCTGTTGACAAAGGGTTAATAGGATATAATCCTACCACAGGCGTTTTTAATTTAATAGCGGAAGAAGTTGGAAACGGAAACCTCCCAACAAATAATATTAGAGCCTTAGCATTTGATAATCAAAATAGATTATGGATAGGAACCACCAAAGGGTTAAGAGTATTGTTTAGTATTGGAAATTTTTTCGAAGACGGAGCAAATATCGAGTCTCAACCAATCATTATTTTAGAAAATGGGGTGCCACAGGAGTTATTATTTCTTCAATCGATTACAGATATTGAAGTAGATGGTTCTAATAATAAATGGGTTTCTACGGCAACTTCGGGAGTGTTTTATTTTTCTTCCAACGGACAAGAAACATTATTGCGATTTACAGCAGACAATTCTCCTTTGCCTTCAGATAATGTATTAGATATTGCGATAGATAGCTCAACAGGAATCGTATATTTTGCAACTGCTAATGGCTTGGTTGCCTATAAGGGAAGTTCCACAGCACCGAAAGACGATCTTGAAAACGTATATGTGTTTCCAAATCCTGTACGTCCAGAGTTCTTCGGAAATGTAACCATCGACGGTCTTACCGCAAAAGCAAATGTAAAAATTACCGATATCACAGGGAATCTTGTTTTTGAAACTACCTCGGAAGGAGGAAGCGTACAATGGGATACTACCGCTTTCGGAAGACATAGAGTCGCTTCAGGTGTGTATTTAGTGTTGATAACCTCAGACGATAATCTGTTGACTAAAGTGGCAAAAATTATGATTATTAGGTAATGATTGTCAATACCAAAGCCATTGTTTTTTCATCCCTTAAATATGGAGAAGCAGACCTTATTGTAAAATGTTTCACACAATCTTCAGGTTTAAAAACCTATTTGCTTCGGAATGTATTGAAAACAAAAAAAGGAAAACTTAAACCTTCCTATTTTCAAGTATTAACACTTCTAGAAATCGAAGCTTCTCATAAAGATAAAGGCACTTTAGAATATTTAAAAGAAGTTAAAATATCGTACCCTTATAAATCACTTCATACTCAAATATTAAAAAGTAGCTTAGCGATTTTTATAGCCGAAATACTTTCAAATTCCATAAATGAAGAAGCGGAAGACAAAGAATTGTTTCAATATATTGAAGCTTCTTTAATTTGGTTAGATACCAATGCTGCAATAGCCAATTTTCATATCTTATTTTTATTAAATTTAAGTATGTATTTAGGATTTTATCCAGATACTTCCACTGTTTCAAAGAAATACTTTAATTTAATAGAAGGTAATTTTCAAGATTATAACGACGGAAAATATTGTGAATCAGGACAAGCTATTGTTGACCTAAAAAGATTTTTCGGCATAGATTTTGATGTAATATCGCGAATAAAACTAACAAAAAACCAACGATCGGATCTATTAAATTTGTTATTGATTTATTATCAATTACATTTGCACGGCTTTAAAAAACCAAAGTCTTTAGAGGTCTTAAACCAAATATTTCAATGAGCATAAAACTGCCCATAGTTTTCATATTTTTCTTCCTTTCTTTTTCTTCAATCATTGCTCAAAAGATTCAAGTTTTTGAAAAAGAAACACATTCTCCAATTTCTGGAGTTGCCATATTTAATAACGATAAAACCATTTCAGGAATTACAGATTTTGATGGTTTTGTAGATATTTCAGGGTTTTCAGCAAACGAAAAAATCACATTTCAGCATATAGCTCATAGTACGATTACACTTTCCAAAGAGCATATTCTAGAATCTAAAAAAACAGTGTATTTAGAATTGGATGCTAGTACTCTTGATGAGGTGATTTTATCAGTTTCAAAATTTAAACAAGACAAAGGAGATATTCCTCAGAAAATATCGAGCATTACCAGCGAAGACATCATGTTTACCAATCCTCAAACTTCTGCAGATTTACTTGAAAGCAGCGGAAATGTGTTTATTCAAAAAAGTCAGTTAGGGGGAGGAAGTCCAATAATTAGAGGGTTTTCAACCAATCGTTTGTTAATTGCGGTTGATGGAGTACGATTTAATAATGCGATTTTTAGAGGCGGGAATGTGCAAAGTATTATTTCAATCGATCCTTTTACCGTAGACCACACTGAAGTTATTTTAGGACCAGGTTCCGTAGTTTACGGGAGTGATGCTATTGGAGGTGTAATGAATTTTTACACCAAAGATGCTAAATTTTCTTTTGAAGAAGGAACCTCTTTTTCTGGAAATGCAACCCTAAGATATGCAACCGCAAGTGAGGAAAAAACAGGGCATATAGATTTTAATATAGGACTAAAAGAATGGGCTTTTTTAACCAGTGTCTCCTATACTGATTTTGGAGATTTAAAAATGGGAAAATACGGTCCAAACGATTTTTTACGCCCTGAATATGTAGAAACAATTGACGGAGTAGATGTCGTGGTTACAAATGACGATCCAAGAGTGCAAACGCCCACAGGTTATAACCAGATTAATGCGATGCAAAAAATTAGGTTTATGCCAACTGAAAATTGGGATTTTAATTTAGGTTTATTTTACACAACCACCAGCGATTATCCAAGGTATGACCGTTTGACTAGAAAGAAAGACGGGCAATTTAGATCTGCTGTTTGGGATTATACTCCCCAGGAATGGATGAGTGGAAATCTTGAAATAACACATAACGGAACCACTTTTTACGACAAAAGTATCTTGACTTTATCCTATCAAAATTTTAAAGAAGGAAGAAAAGATAGAAGCTTTGGTGAGACTACTTTATACGAAACCAAAGAGAAAGTAGATGCCTATACTTCGGCATTGGATTTTATAAAAAAGTTTGGAAAAAGCAAACTGTTTTACGGACTTGAATATATTTATAACAAGGTTAATTCCAACGGAAAGAAAACCGATATTTTCAATGGAGATACTGCCGAAACAGCCTCACGTTATCCAGATGGATCTACTTGGCAATCGATGGCAGCCTATGTAAGTTTACAATCTAAATTAACCGAAACCCTCTCATTACAAGCAGGATTGCGTTATAATTACATATTATTATATGCCAATTTTGATACTCCTTATTATGATTTTCCTTTTACCGAAGCAGATATCAATACAGGAGCCTTAACAGGTAGTGCAGGGTTAAATTGGCAAGCAAGCAATATTTTAGGATGGCGGTTTAACTTTTCAACTGCATTTAGAGCACCTAATATTGATGATATTGGAAAGATTTTCGATAGCGAACCGGGATCGGTAGTAGTTCCAAATCCAGATTTAAAACCCGAGTATGCCTATAATGGTGAAATTGCAGCCACCTTAAATTTTGAAGACATAGTAAAATTTGATTTTGCGGGATATATGACCTTTTTGGAAGATGCTTTAGTACGTAGAGATTATAGTATTGATGGTCAAACCGAAATTATATATCAAGGAGAATTAAGCAATGTACAAGCCATTCAAAATGGAGGAAAAGCTAAAATTTATGGTTTTGAAGTAGGAGTTGAAATCAACTTTTCTAAAAGCGTCCAACTTACCTCACAATATAATATTACCGATGGCTATCAAGAAGAAGAGGATGGAAGTAGAGTAGCAATTAGACACGTAGCTCCACAATTTGGGAACACGCATTTAACCTGGAAATTCAACAAACTAAAATTAGATGCTTTTGCAGAATACAATGGGGAGTTTAGTTTTGAAGACTTAGCACCAGGCGAACAAGGAAAACCTCATTTATACGCTTTAGATGAAAACGGAAACCCATATTCGCCCTCTTGGTACACTTTAAATTTTGGAGCACAATACCAAATCACCCAAGCATTACAAATTAATGCTACTTTAGAAAACATTACCAATCAACGTTACCGAACCTATTCTTCTGGTTTGGCAGCTCCTGGACTTAATTTTATTGCTGCGGTTAGTTATAAGTTTTAATTGCTAATTTTGTATATTGGTTTATAGATATAATAAGTAATTAAACAAAACTATATGACTAAAATAAAAATATTGACAAGCATTTTGATTTTAACAATTACATTGAGTAGTTGTGAAAATAAAAAAAATGAAGAAAAAACTAACTCAAAAGCCGAATTAGAAAGAGTTGAATTGACTGAGAAAGTTTTCACCGAATCAGAAATTGCTAAATACACAATATCAGCAATTATGAATCAACCACCTGAATTAATAAATGTTGAAGACAATGACGGAATTTATTACGTCTCTTACTCTCAAAAGGACGACGAAAAAACAAATAACTACAAAATTAAGATTAGCGGAAATATAATAATTTGGGGAAATAGTGATGGCAGATGGAGAGACACGAAATTTGACGAAAAAATAAAGTACTTTGAGAAAGGTAATGAACTGAAAATTACACAAACTTTTGAAGATGGTTCTAAAATTGTAAAGGAATTTAAAAAATTGCAATAAAAATCACTTACAACACCGCTTATATTTCAGAACGAATGAATTCCCTGTCGAAAATTAACTCTTATTTGGTATCTTTGAATTATAAAAACCAAATATGGTATACAAATTAACAGCGTAAAATCAATTTTAAACTGTAGCCGTATTTTAGGGCAAGACACTAACTATAATATTAATAAATGAATCATTTTTATTCTTTCGGAATCTTCTTATTTGTCAGTTTAAATATTTATTCTCAGGCAACAGATTTTGTCACAGGATTAAATCAACCACAAGACCTCTTAGTATATGAAGGTGAACTTTACATCTCAGAAAGAAACGCAAATAGAATAATTAAAGTGGATCTATCAGTACCAGATCCCATACCAGAAGTAGTTCTTAGTGTTGTTCAACCTTGGGGATTAGCAATTGATGGAACTGAATTATATTTCTCTCAAGTTCAGGGAATAAATACAATTTCTAAAATAGATCTTTCGGATCCTAATCCGACACCTATCGTTGTAGTTGAAAATGTTTCAAGTGCATTTGACTTAGAAATGTACGGGAATGAATTATATATAGCTCAATTTGGTTTGGATAGAATAATAAAAATAGATATATCAATTCTGAACCCTCCTATTGTTGAGGTTATAAATGGAATTGAAACACCTTACGCATTGGAATTAGTAGAAGATGATTTGTATATAGCCACGTATGTAGAAGATAAAGTTTTAAAAATTGATTTAACCGATCCAAATCCAATAGTAATTAATGTAATTTCAAATCTATTATTACCTATAGGATTGGCACATAGAGGATATGAGTTGCATATAGCTGAAGCTGGGCAAAGTAATGGTCAAGATCGTATCTCTAAAATTGATATGAGAAATTCAAATCCAGTAAGAGAAACAGTTGTTAATGGGTTGTATAATCCTACTCAAGGATTAGAAATTTATAATGACGTACTTTATATAGCAGAGAACTTTAAAATAAGTAAGTTTGAATTGCCTCCTCTTTCTATTAGCGATTTTGATAAAGAAAAAATTAATGTGTACCCTAATCCGGCATCTGATTTTATTCAAATTTCAGGATTAAGAAATACCGTGAACTATTCAATATATAGTATTTCTGGAGCTATTTTGGAGAAAGGCATTGTTAAAAAAAATGAAAAAATTAACGTTCAAGATCTGTCTGCAGGGATCTATTTTCTAATTCTTAATGAAAGTAAAATTATTAAAGTCATTAAAGAATAACCTTTTACTGTATAAAAATAATAGCGGTTTAAACGATAAAACGAGAGTAATTAAGTTTATGTATAGGCAGTAGGCAGCATTAACGAACCGATACTTCTGGTTTGGCAGCTCCTGGACTCAATTTTATTGCAGCTTTAAGTTATAAGTTTTAAAATTAATTGGTATAATCCATAAAAAAGCTACTAAAATTAAACAGTAGTTTTTAGTAAAAATTTTATCTTTTAATGAGGCAGCGATTTCCTAAAATACCCGTAAGCAAATGTTCCAAGTAAAGCCGCACCAATAAATACGATAAAAATAGTATATCCTGAACCTACTAATACGAACATCATTCCAGAACAAACACCGGTAAGTGCCCATCCCATTCCGAAGATAATTCCGCCTAAAATATAACGCCACCATTCGTGACTCTTATCATTAAATTTTACGGTTTCGCCATGAACGGCTTTAATTTTACCTCTTTTAAATAGTTGAGTAATAATAATCCCTATAACAACACCGCTTATAATTATCCCGTACATATGGAACGATTGAAAGTGGAACATTTCTATGATTCTAAAGGTTGATATTGCTTCGAGTTTCCACATTCCGAAACCGAATAAAAAACCGATGATTATATATTTGAATAATTTCATTTTTCTGAATTTTAATTAAATAGTGATTTGTAAAATGTAAGGAAGTATGAGCCAAGTCATAATTAAACCTCCAACGAAAAATCCAATTACAGCTACCAATGATGGTAATTGTAAATTAGCAATACCAGAAATGGCATGACCAGAAGTACAGCCTCCGGCGTATCTAGCTCCAAATCCTATTAAAAATCCGCCCCCCACAATAATGATTAAACCTCTAACGGTAAATAAGGATTTCCAAGAATATAAGTTCCACCATTCTGGAAGATTTACTCCGTGCAAGGTATCTTTTCCAGGAACTATATGTACATTATCTGCTGTTAAATAAGGTTCTGGAGACATTTGATTTAACGTGTCTAATGCTGCTTGAGAAATGTGTGCAAGACCATCACCACCAAAATAATTAGCAGCTACATAACCACCAAACATAGCACCTAAGGCTACCATTAAATTCCAACCTTGTTTTCCCCAATCAAAATCAAAAAAGTCCGCGTATTTCCCTGCACCATCGGCAGCACACATCGTTCGTAAATTGGCGGATAATCCAAAATCTTTATTAAATTTAAATAATAAAAAAAGAGTAAGACCTATAACAACACTTCCCATCCACCAAGGCCAGGGTTGGCTGATGAATTCTTGCATTTCTAATACTTTATCGTACATGTTTTTAAATTTATTGATTAGCAAATTTAGATCTAAATATACCCTAAATATATGACAATTATCAATTTGAGAAATTTATTGGAAAAAGAAAATACTACTTAATTTGCTTCAAATTTACATCGTAAAGCCCAATTAAAACACTATTTCCTTCTTTGTCAATTTTTAAGCCTCCGTATTTTGCTTCTTCATATTTTTCACCTTCTCCTTCTTGAAAAAAGTAGGATTCTGCTCCAATATCCAGATTCCAATTATCGCTAGTGTATTTAATTAAAAGTTCGGCGGTAACTATATACCACTTTACACTAGAGATGAAAAAGTGTTTTTATAATTTTAGCTATTTACATTAATATATTAAGGGAAAAATAGTCATATAAGATATTATGACGCATAAGCCGTTAATCGAGTTTTCTTTTATATTTTGCTTTCGTATTACTATTTTATATATATTTACAACATATAGCACTCTTGGCTACGTTTTTCCAAATGTTATTTCTTAACTAATAGCGGGAATACCAACCCAAGAGTTTTCTTTTATCCCCATTTTTAATATTTATTAAATGAATAAAAACGGCTCTAAAGTTGCCATTTTAGTAGATGGGTCATTCTTCTTAAAAAGATATAAATCCCTCACCAAGGATTACGACACCAAGTCTCCATCTGATGTAGTTAGTGAATTATATGAAATGTGTATGAAGCACATTTATAAAAATGACTCATTATATCGAATTTTGTTTTACGATTGTAAGCCCCTTGTAAAAAAAGCTCATAATCCTATATCTGGAAAACTCATAGATTATTCTAAAACGGAAGTATCGATTTTTAGGAATGAACTATTTGAACAATTGAAGAGAAAAAGAAAGGTTGCATTGCGTCTAGGGTATCTTCAGAGTAGTAAGGACTGGGTTATTTCGCCTTGGAAAACAAAAGATTTACTAAATGGAAAAATAAAGATTTCAGATCTCACGGATAAAGACATTCAACTTAATATTAAGCAAAAAAGAGTTGATATTAAGATCGGGCAAGACATAGCATCGTTAGCTCTCAAAAAATCTGTTGATAAAATAATACTTATATCTGGGGATGGAGATTTTGTGCCTGCTGCTAAATTAGCTCGTAGAGAGGGAATTGATTTTGTGTTAGATCCAATGTGGAATCAAATAGACCCATTGCTTTTTGAGCACATCGATGGATTAAGAAACGTAATCCCTAAACCAAGCTATTTAAAAAAGAAAGAAGGCTCCTGAAAGCCTTCTTGAGACCTAAAGGTCTACTCAAGTCTTACAAAGCGATCCAAAAGGCAAAGCACTTGGCTTTCTTAGGATAAATCCTAACTCCATTTTTGACAATGAACCTTCTAAATACTAGCTTGTGTAAAACTCCATTGAACATCTTGGTTTTCATACTAATAAGTATTAACTGGCAGACGTATTAATACTAAAGGCTTAAAATTAGCCTGCATAACGTTAAGCCCATTGCCTTTTTAGGCAACTGAAAACCCTCGATATCAGGATAACGAGGGTTTTTTACTGTTAAACGAAGCGTTTGTGATTTCTTCGATTTGATTTATCTACCAAATTATTCAGAATACAAAAACACGTTCAACTATTTAATACTATTAGTATAGTAAGATGTTCGAAGCAAATATACACAAATATACCAAGCCAAGAATAAAATTAAATAATTAGAACTTAAATACACTATATTATTTGTATAAGTGTAATTAACTACTTATATTTGTGATGTGCTAATTGATATGTTATGATTAACAAGGACTTTAAATCGATACTAGAATTAATAAAAGCGTTTCCAGACGAGCAAACTTGCATCGACCACTTAACTGAAATACGTTGGAACGAAAACGTGGTAAGTCCTTTTGACGCATCTTCTAAGGTATATAACTGTGCAGGGAGTAAGTACAAGTGTAAAAACACAGGAAAGTACTTTAATGTAAAAACCAATACAATATTTGATAATACTAAGTTGCCATTACAAAAATGGTTTCTTGCTATTTGGTTGGTCACAGGACATAAAAAAGGAATTTCATCTTTACAATTAGGACGTGATTTAGACATTACTCAAAAATCTGCTTGGTTTATGTTACAACGCATACGACAATGTTTTGGAATTGATAATAACGAGCAAATGGATGGAGAGATTGAAGCTGATGAAACATTTGTAGGTGGTAAAAATAAAAACAGACACGCAAATAAAAAGGTTCACGGTACTACTAATGATAAAACACCAGTTTTAGGAATGATACAAAGAAACGGTAGATTAGTAGCTAAAAAAATACCTAATACTACTAAGGAAACACTAACCGCTGAAATCATTAAGAATGTAAAATTAGGCGCTACTTTATATACAGATGAATACACTTCTTACAAGTCTTTACAGCGAGTTTACGACCACCAAACAGTTAAGCATAGCCAAAGACAATATGTTAACGGTAGGGTTCATACAAATACAATAGAAGGTTTTTGGTCAATCTTAAAACGTGGTATTTTTGGAGTATACCATTTTACCTCTAAAAAGCACTTACAGTTATATGTAGATGAATTTGTGTTTAGATATAATTCAAGAACAATTACAGAAGCAAGTAGATTTAATTTACTTTTGACAAATACAGAGAATAGAATAACATATAAGGAATTGATAAATGACAAAAGATAGGTTTTTAAACGTTGAAGACACGATAATTTCAGTACTAGATGTAAATAATTCAGATTACATAAGTTTAACTGATATGGTCAAAAACGAAGAAGGTAACGATCATATCCGTAACTGGATGCGTAATAGAAATACTGTTGAGTTTTTAGGTGTTTGGGAAACATTAAACAATAAAAATTTTAAAGGTGTCGGATTCGACACCCTTAGAAAAGAAGCGGGTTTGAACTCATTTAATTTAACTCCTCGAAAATGGATTGAAACAACAAATGCTAGTGGTATTATTTCTAAGTCTGGCAGAGGTGGCGGAACTTATGCTCATAAAGACATTGCCTTTGAGTTTGGCGCATGGATAAGCCCAATTTTTAGATTATATGTAATTAAAGAGTATCAGCGGTTAAAAAAGGTTGAAAACGACACATATAATCTTGAATGGGACGTAAGAAGAATATTAACTAAAGCTAATTATCATTTTCATACTGACGCTGTACAAAACCATATTATACCAAATTCTAAAAAACCAAAAGACAAACAATGGTTAGAATATGCAGAAGAAGCAGATTTGCTTAACCTAGCTGTTTTTGGATGCACTGCAAAAGAATGGAGAGATGCAAACCCTCAACTTGTAAAAGACAAGAAAAATATTAGAGATTTTGCTAGTATTAACGAATTAGTTGTGATGGGTAATATGGAATCTTTAAGTGCTGAAATGATAAAAGTTGGAGGTTCAAAGGAGGCTCGTTTTAAGTTAATGAAAACATCAGCTAAAGAACAATTAGAAAAGTTAAAAGACATTGATTTAATAAAATCGGTAAGAAAACAAAGTAAGACTACTTATATTGAAGCACAAGAAAAAACAGGAGAAGAATTAGAATTGCTTACGGGTAAATCAATCCTAGATAAAAATAAAAAAGCTCTTTCTGACTTTAATAAAAAATTAAAAAAGGGATTAGAATGGAATCCGAAAGAACATAAAAAATAATCGCATCGGTTTTGACCGTATGTTAGGACTAAGCTCTAAGAGATAGTATTAACAAGTGCAACACGTTCAATGACAAGTAAGAATTAAATTTGACTTAATAGTCGGCAAAAGCTTATGCTTTACACGAACTGAATTAGCGGTAGTGAAAGTATAGATTGAACAACTTACATATTTCAAAAAAAGCACGTTTTCTAAGTGCGAAATTTAACTTTACTTATCGGTGTAAACTTGTATATAGTTACCCCATATATTAGTTTGTAAACGCTTACAAACAACTATAAACGAAAGTAAGTAGGTACTAACCGACTCTATTTTTTTGTCGCTGTATGTTTGCAGTGTTGAAATATTAGAACGACGATTTAATAAAACAAGATCAAGTTTTAATTTCAATATTAATAAAAATCCAAAGGAAGAGCCTGCGGAAAAATACTTAACTGTTTAAGACAAAAATTTAAAATTATGAACTCATTAAGAAACAAAGTACAGTTGATTGGAAACTTAGGAAATGACCCAGAAATTATCAATTTAGATTCTGGAAAAAAATTAGCAAAATTTAGCATCGCAACAAATGATAGCTATAAAAATGCAAAAGGTGAAAAAGTTCAAAACACCGAATGGCATAATGTTGTTGCTTGGGGAAAAACTGCCGAGATTATCGAAAATTACGTAACCAAAGGAAATGAAGTTGCTATTGAAGGAAAACTAACTACCCGATCTTGGGACGATAAAGAAGGGGTAAAACGATACATCACCGAAGTAGTTTGTAGCGAACTTTTAATGATAGGTAATAAGCAATAACCTGTATAGGTTTTTATAAAAAGCAAGACTGTTTAAATAACGTCTTTTTAACTCCAAATAGTTGGCAGGTAAAAGACACGGGGAGTTATTTTTAAACGGTCTTCTTTTTTTATTCCATCGAAAAAGAAATTAAATCTTTAAAATCTCCTTGATCTGCTTTTTTTAAAGCTGTAATATAAAATTTTCGATTGTCATTTTTACTACCCAGTTTTTTTGACCCCCAAGTAAAGCTAGGTTTTTTAAAAATCTGTTTCATAATAATATCTCCCAATAGTCTCGAATGTCTTCCATTTCCATTAGGGAAAATATGAATAGCAACTAATTCATGTTTAAAACGAATGGCAATTTCTTCTTCAGAAAAGGTTTTATTATCAATCCAAAAAATACAATTATCGATTAATTGTCTTAATCGAATAGAAATTTGAAACCGATCAACTCCAATGTTTTTATTCGAGTTTCTTAATGTTCCAGCCCATTTCCATACATCTCCAAACATTTGTTTATGAACCCTTAAACAAACTCTTGAGTTAAGATTATCTCTTTCTTAAATTTCCTTCGTAATAAATAATATTCAATAGCTTTTTCAATATTTAATTGTTCAAATTCATTAAGTTCTTCCTGACTTGTAATTGTAGGAATTAGTAAACCTTCTTTTTCATCCTCATCAATTGGAGTTTGTCCAACGTTGTATCTTAAATCTAATCCCATAAATATCTTGGCATTTCAGAAACTAATTGAATCGTTTTGTCTTCTATTGCTTTTTGTAGTCGTTCGTCACGATTTTCTTGATCTTCTAATGCCATGGTATTGGAAGTTGATTTTACAATTTCCAAAGCTAATTCTCTAGCGCGTTTTTCTATTGTTATTTCAATTGATCCATCCAAAGGAACAAACCCATAAACAAGTTTCATGTTTAAAATACGTCCCGCTTCCTCTAAACTTTTAAGAGTAATGCTTCCATTTCTCTCTCTTTTTTCTATACTCTCTGCGGAAGGGGCAGTGATGCCTAATCGCTCACCAAATTGTCTAAAAGACATTTTATAAGTTTTTCGAATCGCATGGATCCACCCTTTTTCTGGTTTTTGAATTTTTAATAACGGAACATATACTTGGAGCTTACTATCTAATTGCTCGATTATTAATTTTTGTTTTGAATCTTTCATATT
>NVUT01000039.1 GCA_002733185.1 Flavobacterium sp.
AAGGCTTTTAAAGTTTTTTAAAATGATTTTTTAAATTAAATGAAATAATTGTCCTTATAAATCTAACCATTTGAAGCCATATAAATTATTAATTAATTTACGTAATTTGTAAAATAATTAATCCTCTTTATGTTGATTCGTATTTGCTTGTTTTTATGTTTCGTACAATTTTCATTTGCTCAAAATGGAATCACTCCGCTATTAGATAGCTTATCTAAAGTTACAAATGAAACTGAAAAATCAAGAATAAGTCTAAAAATCGCCTCAGAGCTAACGACTTCCGATTGGAAAAGAGCGGAATACTATTTTGATATTGCTGAAGAAGCTGCATTAAATTCTAAATCGGATCTTTTACTAGCCGATTTTTTTACTGAAATCGGTGAAATATATTATAATAAAGATGCCCTCGATGTAGCTTTAGATTACTATATAAAAGCCTATGATATTTATAATGAAAAGGGAGATTCAAAAAAATACAAACTTGAAAATTACCTTGCGATTGTATATGCTAGAGTCAATAATCAAGACTTGGCTATAGATTATTTTAATCGAGTTTATAGTCATCAAAAAAAGCAAAAAGACACGCTTGCAATTGCCAAAACACTCAATAATATTGGAAATCTATATTTAGATATTCAGATAGATTCTTCCGTAATTTATTATCAGAAATCATTAAAAATTGTTGAAATTTTAAACAACAAAAATCTTTATTTCTATTTGTACACCAATTTAGGAAGAGTTTATAAAATGAAAGAGGATTATCCTTCCTCCAAGTTCTATTTTAATAAAGCTATTTCAATATTAGATAATGAAATAGATTTAAGAAATAAAGCTTGGGTTTATAATGAGTTTTCGGAATATTTCTTAAAAACAAACCGCCCAGATTCAAGTATCTTTTATGCGAAAAAATCTTATAAAATAACAGACAGCTTGGCACCATATAGCCTTAGTAGCCTTATGGCTGTGGAATTGTTATATGATTCTTATAAATTGAATAATGAGTTTGAAAAAGCCACTACTTATTTTGAAATCTACAACAAAATTAGAGATACTTTAAATATTGAAGAGAAAAAGGTAAATGTCGAAAAAATACTTATTGAAGCTTCTTACAAATCCAAAGAAAAAATACAGTCTTTAAAGGACGGTAAAACACGTTTTAAATATTATATTATTGGATTGAGTTTGTTCACATTACTCTTATTAGTAACACTTCTACTTCTTAAAATTAAAAACAAACTAAAAAATTATCAACTAGAAAATGAATTAATTTTAGCTAAAAGAAAAGAATTAAACGCCTCTTTAGAAATTAAAAATAACGAGCTGATAGGTAAAGCGATGATTGAAATTCATCGTACTGAAATTATCGATGAAATATTATTAGAACTAAAAAGTATCAAACGAAAAGCGGTTAAAAAGGAAACACAACAAGCAATAGATCTTATTGTAAGAAAATTAGAAAAAGATACCGATGGAGATCTTTGGCATGAATTTGAAGTACGTTTTGAACAAGTTCATGAATCATTCTATAAAAATCTAATTCTAAAACATCCAGATTTAACCTCAAAAGATAAACGATTGTGTGCACTTTTAAAATTGGATCTCACTTCAAAAGAGATTGCTCAAATTACAGGACAATCGTTTAAATCTGTTGAAAATTCACGAACAAGACTTAGAAAAAAACTTGATATTACCAATTCAAAAACCGAATTATCTTCTTACTTATCTAGTTTCAGCTAGAAAATCGCTTAGTATCTTCAATTTATATCCACATTCTCAAACTTTTTACTTTACTGAAATACAGTTATTTAAAATAATTTGAGTGAAAAACGAACACTTAAATAGTATTGTTGAGTGATTTTGAAAGGGGCGAAAATTTATATTTAATTAATTCTACTTCTATTTTTGTGCTATAATTATTTTGACAAAGCATGAAAAATACCAAAGAAGATAGTAACGACTTACTGAGTAAAATTCAGAATGATAATAAAGTAAAAAAAAGTGCTTTAAAAAAAATCATTAACGCTTTAGATAAAAACAATCCAAAAAATAATAACTAAAAAAACAGAAAGAATGAAAACAGTTAAAATTACTTTTTTATTAATTATCGCAATCTTAGTATCATTTACTTCGAATGCACAATGGACAACAGATACTGATGTTAATACCTTAGTGGCTGATACTGAAGGAGGAGATTTACAAGCAATTGGAACTTCAGACGGAAAAACATATATTGTTTTTTGGGAAGTCGTAGCACCTCCAACAAATTACGAATTAAGATTGCAAGTTTTAGATGCAGATGGAAATCAAACTTTAGGTAGTAATGGTGTTTTAATTAGCAACACAATCCCTATGAGTACATTTACGGTATCTTGGACTGTAAACATAGATTCCAATAACAATCTATATGTTGGTGTTACCGGAACAGGAGGAGGCGATCCTGCCTATGCTTTTAAATTAAACACTTCAGGGGCTCATTTATGGGGAACTGATGGTTTAAATGTAGGTGCTGGTAATATAGTAACGATTTTACCTTTATCATCTGGTGAAGCTATCGTTTCTTGGTTATCTGCTTCTTTATTTGTTGCAGAGATGCAAAAATATGATGCTTCAGGAAATGCTATTTGGGGTTCTACTCAATTAATAGAAAATGGTGCAAGTGCAACCATTCCCGCTAACTTTTTTAAAATGAATGATGGAGGTTACATCGCTGTATTTCATACTTTATTAAACGGAATTAGCACCAACCTTTACACACAAAGATTTGATCTTGACGGAAATGCGCAATGGGGTTTACCTGTTCAAATTTCAGATAACACAACCGTATTTAATAGATTCTATTACGGTACGCAAGATGGTGATACTGTTTATTTTGGATATAGTGCATCGCACGACAATCGTTTTGATGCTTTTGTAACAAGAATTAATTCAGACGGAACATTGCCTTGGGGTATTAACGGAATGGATTTCGATACCAATCAAACAGATTTCGAGATGAGTACGCGTATTGCTTTTAAAGAAGGATCATCATATGTTTGGGCACTTTGTAATTATTCAAATACCAATCAAAGTGAATCTGGAGAATATGTTCAGAAATTTGATAAAGAAACGGGTGCTAGACAATTTACCGATAATGCCAAAGTAGTTTATCCTATAAGTGGAGATGACAATATTCGTGTAGGAGCAATGCAATTAATTGAGGATCAACCCTTCTTTTTATTAAAAACCGGATTTGATAATGGAGCAACTCCTACAACTCTAAGTGCTGTTTATTTAGATGAAAATGGTGATTTTGCTTGGGCTGAAGAATCAAGACCTATGGCAACTTATACTTCAAGTAAAAGTCGAATTCAATTTACAACTCCTTCTAATGGGCAAAGTGTAGCCGTATTTATTGAAGATAAAGGTGCTGGAGATAAAATATATGCTCAAAATATCATCGAAGAAGTACTGTCGGTTGAAGACTTTAATACAACATCTATATTTTATGTAAATCCTGTTTCAGAAAACTGGAAAGTTAAAAGCGAAAGCACGATTAGCTCAATTAATATATACAATATGTTAGGGCAGCCAATTTTTAAAATGAAGAATAATTCTTCAAATGAAATTACTATCAATACTCAAAATTGGAATACTGGTATGTATATTATGAATATAATCACGGAAGCAGGAATAGTTTCAAAACAAATTATTAAAAATTAACTCCCTATTAATTTTTATTGAAAAGGCTGCTTTCTTAAATTTAAGAGAGTAGCTTTTTTTGTTTATCTAATATGTGAGATTTACATTGAAAATTATGTGTTTTTATCTTTTAAACATTCTATTATGAAATTAAAATTTTCTATTATTTTAATCTTGTTAATTGTTGTCATAAGTTGTAAAAACTAAACAACAGATAAAGCACGGAAGCCCTTTTCAGATGAATTTTCAGCAAATAAAACTCTTTATTATAACAGATTTTAGCACTATTGAAGTTGAAAAGTAAATATACCTTATTGGTTTTTTCACAAACAATTTTCGCTTTAAAACCACTCTAATGTTTTGATGCCTATTATTGCTTTAATACTTTAATTATTAAACAAAACAAACCCCTTAGAAATTCTAAGGGGTTTGCCTTTAATAAACTATTTGTCAATTAATAATTATTAACTATTAATTGTTTCGTTAATGTTCCATTAATTCCTCTAATAACAACAATATATGTTGCGTTTGCGAATTTTGAAACGTCTATACTAATTTCAGTACCCATTGCTTCTAATTCCGTTACATTAACCAACCTTCCTGTTAAATCATAAATTGAAAGACTCTCCAATTCTAATGAATTTGGGTTCGATAAATAAACAATATTATTTACAGGATTTGGATATAATATAATACTTGCTAAGTCTTGTTGATCTTCAAGTCCTAATTGACTATCAATTATTAACTCAAAGTCACAAGTTGAAACGTTTCCGTATTCATCTTCAGCAGTTATTGTTACAGTATAGGTTCCATCAGGTAATAAAGTTCCTGCTGCTGGATCTTGTGTAGTAATTACTACAGGATCGGTACAGTTGTCTGTTGCAGTTGCTTCTCCATTTGTGAAGAAATCTGGAACTTCCCAGAATAAATTTCCTGGTCCTGGATCTTGTGTTTGATCTGCTGGACAAGTTAATACTGGTGCTAATAAATCTACCACCATAACTTGTGCAACACAAGCTGCAATGTTTCCACTTGCATCACTTACAAATACAGTAACATCTATTACCGATCCTATATCTGCACAAGTAAAGTCTGTAATATCTGCTGCTGAAACATCAATACCACAAGCCTCATCGATACTTGCTATTAAATCTAAAGGATCTATAGTAGCTTCTCCGTTTTCATCTAACTCAATTGGAAATGCCATTGTAGGTATTCCATCATACGTATAGGTAAGTCCCCAAGTGTTTAGCACTCCGTCATCTCCTCCTGCAGTATCTTCGATAGATAAAATCCAATCTCCCATCATACTCTCGCCGTCAAAAGCAGCTAAAGCATTTGATGGCATATAGTCTCCTGTGAATGCAGGTGCTGCAGCACAAACTAAAGCATTTGCAGATTCATCATCTAGTGTAACGCCTACAAAGTCATCCTCAGCACATCCGTCAGCAGCTCCATCAAATATCAATACTTGAGTTCCTGCTGGTGATTCTAAAGTTATCTGTAAATCTCCTACCCAAGTATGAGTAATATCTAAATCTACATTAAGATCTGTAATTGGAAAATCATCCGTTACAGTAATTGTAGTTGACTGGGTTGTGTTATCATCAATAATCATTCCTGGTGCATCCGATACCATTCCAGTTTCTGTTGGAATCGTTGGTCCAACACAAGTAATTATTGGTGCAGTCACATCGTTTACATTTACAGTTGCCATACACGTTGAAACATTTCCAGAAGCATCGGTTACCGTTACTTCAATAATGTTCTCACCTAAGTTAGAACAATCAAAATCGATTGTTGTACTAGCTCCACCTCCAGTAGAATACTGAATGTTTCCATTAAATACTCTTGGACTAAAGTTTACAGCAAAATATCCTCCACCATTTCCTTCGTAGAATTCTAAGTTAGCATCTGATGCAAATAAATTTCCTGCAGTGCCTCCGTTAGTATAATTTATAGTTCCTCCTAAAGTAGTTGTTACATAGAATGCAACGGTTTCTCCAGCAGTAACAACCTGACCAAGACTTAAGTTTAATGGAGTAGCAACTCCATCTCCATTTGAAGTAATTCCAGCTGCGGTGTCTAGTAAAGTCCATCCAGCATTACTACCTTCAAAACCTACAAAACTTCCTGTTCTAAACCATACTTCAATATCGTCTGTAGTTCCTGTAGCTAAATTAATATCAAAAGAATCAACCGTTAAATCATTGATTGCCATAATATCAAACATATTTCCTGCAAATCCATTTCCTCCTACAAAAGTTGTTGTTAAGGTTGCTGGCATTGGTGCTCCACCGCCACCAATAGTTACCGTATAACCACAAGCTTCATCTACGCCCATTATTAAATCGGAAGCATCGATGGTTGCCATTCCCATTGCATCAAGATCTACCTCTAGTGGTGATCCAGTTACATCGTGAGAATAAAGTAGTGACCAAGAGTTTAAATTTCCATCATCACCACCAACGGTATCATCTACACTTAAAATCCAATCTCCCATAGTACTTTCGCCATCAAAGGCATCAAGTGGGTTACTTGGAATATAATCTGCTAATGGAAAAGCAWCTGGTGTTGCAGCTTGACAATCCAATACATTTGCAGATTCATCATCTAGTAATGTAGTAATATCATCTCCTGAACATCCATCAACAGCACCATCAAAGATAGTTACTACTGTTCCTGCTGGAGATTCTAATGTAATAGTTAAATCACCTACCCAAGTATGAGTAATATCTAAATTTACATCTAGATCTACAATATCAAAATTATCGGTAACGGTCATAGTACTAACTACAGGACCTGCATTACTAATAATTGGAGCATTAGGACTTTCCATAGACGAATCAACAACTGTTGTTGGTTCTCCTATACAAGCAATAATTGGTGCTGTATCATCAACTACGGTTACCGTAGCGTCACAAGTAGCAACATTTCCTGCTTCATCAAATACCGATAAAGTAACGATTACAGTTCCTACATCTGAACAACTAAAAGCTGTTTGACTTAATGTGGTAATGAAAACTCCACAATTGTCTGTAGATCCTGCATCTAAATCTGCCGGTGTTATAGTTGCTATTCCCATAGCATCTAAGGTTACTGTCATATCTTGACATACGGCTACTGGGTTTTCATTGTCTGTTACTGTAATTGTAAATTGACAAGTTTCCGTGTTACCGTCTGAATCTGTTACAGAAAACTCGATAATAGTATCTCCTGTTGGGAAGGCACTTCCACTTGGAGGTCCCATTGTTTGTGTGGTTGGTATTTGACCATCTTCTGTGTCTAAAGCTACGGCATCTACAAAACTAACTACAGCTTCACATACTCCAGGATCAGTATCAACACTGGTGTTTACTGGACACGCTATTACTGGTGGATCGCCGATAACTCCTATTGGAGCGAAAGTTATGCAATAATTGTTTAAAGTTCCAGTATCTCCACCTGTGTCATCATTAATAAGTAAAGTCCAGTCACCATTAACAGGTTCACCAGCAAAAGTTCCGTTTAAAGTACCTCCTTCTGGTTCAAAAGTTCCTGTATAAGGTGGTGAACCTGTTGTTATATTAGGGTTTCCATCTTGAAATACAGTAGCAGTATAATTATCTCCAGATCCACCATTATCACTAGATAAGTCTAAGGTTAATCCTCCAGGAGATTGTAATGTAATATCTAAATCAGAATCAAATGTGTGATTAAGATCTAAATCAACAAAATCTATAGAATAATCTACACCTACTGTACCTACAGTTCCTACTGTCGCAACAGATGGAGTCATAGGACCAGATGTGCCTACAGCCGGTATTGGTTGCCCTAGAGGCACTCCGCATTCTGTGAAAGGGGCTGCACCAGATGCAATTGCTTCTGCCAACGCAGGCTGTGCACTTCAAATGATGTCTGTCCTGAAGCAACGTGGCTTAGACATTCCTGTGTTTCATCCGATCGAATTATTCGATGCCAGCCAACGCGGCATCTCCTGGGAAAAACTGCGATCTCGATAAAGAGAAGAAGATCTGTACGGAGCAGGGTGCCTTGCAAATAAAAAAAGGACTCGAACGAATTCGAATCCTTTTAGTACTGTGTGATCGATCATGGCCTTGTACTGACAAGGGGTTGGAACAGGGCCAATACGCGAATGCGTATTAATCAATCGGAATTGTATAGCTGAGTGAGCCGATGATCTGACCTTTAGGTAGGTCGCGATAATTTTCATGGCACATAATGCACTTCTCCATCACAACAGGAATTGGAGTTGCGTATTGCAAGTAACGTTTGCCATCTTTTTTGATGACTTTTTCGTATGTCTTTGCACCAGCCAGTAATGCTTTGACGGCTGCCTGCTCAAAGCCTTTGCGAGGCAGGTTGTCATCATCGTAAGCTTCGCCTGAAGCATCTAACAACCGAACTTCGTGATACCCTTTGTCTTTCATCACTTTGAACAACGCCTGAAATGCATCGCCGGCAGCCAGGTCGGAATCTTCTTCCACATAATGTGTTGTCACCAAAACAATCGCGGTTTTGTAGAGGTCATCGAGCATCTGCCCTGTTCTGCGAGCACGGTCAACGGCTGGAGTTTTTTTCTTCTGGTCGTTGGCATCGCTGGTTTGGAATGACCCCAATGCCAGCAATCCTACTAAAGACAGCATCATCAAACGTTTCATTTCATTGCTTTCTCTGATTAAACTGAGTAACTAATGGGAACCTCTATTAATTCAAAAGACATTGCGAGCGGAGRGTAGACATTCTTGTCTGCCTTGAATGAAGGCCTGCTCAAACGAAACAGACAGGAATGTCTGTGCTCCCTTTGAATTAATAGAGGTTCCTTAATCTGTCACTTTGGTCTTCAGCTCCACAAGTTTCTCGTCAGGTGGGATCAAGTCGATCAAAAAATGATTCCCCAGATATTCCCGTTGCAAGCGTTCTGCTTCTGCAAAAATATCTTTTAGCTTACAACTCGGCTGGATCCGACAAATCCCCTCAACTGAAACACAGTCGAGTAAATGCATCGGCCCTTCCAGGCGGTCAAGAACTTCACCCAAGTTAATTATTTCAGGTTTTTGGGCCAATTCAATTCCGCCTCCAACACCACGAACCGTTCGCAAATAACCCTCCTGGGAAAGCCGACGGACCACTTTGGCTAAGTGATCACGCGAAATCCCATAAAAAGACGCGATCTCCTGGATCGAGCATCGCTTTCGCTCTGTCGCCAGGTGCATCAACGTGCGTAAGGCATAATCTGTATGGAGTGATAACCGCATGTGACAATTCCAGCAATTAAGGTACCGCATATGCCTCTTTTGGTCAACCCTTAAGAGAAAGTAGCGTATCTTGTTGTATAGTAGTATGTTACGACATTCGAATTCAATGTTTGGTGATAATGATTCCCGGTGATCGATCTTCTGTTTAGTTCAGATTCAGGAAACCCTACAATATGATTGGATCTTTCATCGACCAATCGAGCGATCTGAACAGAACAAGATATCATAGATATTAGTGAAACAATGCCTTTATTCCTTCAAGAGACCCTGACTATGCAAGAAAAGTTTCTTCTTCCGATTTGCCTGGCGATGAGCATCTTATTGCTCTCTGCTTCACAGGGATCAGCCCAGCCAGTCCCAGAAACCAAGCTTCCCCATTTTATTGTTCCTGGTTACGAAACGCAGATGGAAAGTATGAACGATCTGTTTGCTCGGCACCATAATGTTCGAACAAGATGTGCTCTTTGGGATGCCTGGTTGCCGATGTCGGTGCTTTGGCCCGCGGTTGGAGAAGAGCATTCTGCACAGAAGATGAGAGAGTTTTACCGAGACGTTTTTCTCACGAGATTTGTTGACGCTCAAGGCTACGTCACAATGGATCAGCATATGGGATTGGCTCATCCTACCGGTTGGCCTTTTCCGACTTGGCAACAAGCTGCCGGAGCAGGTTGGCACTTCACACATCACGGTGACGGATACGCACGGTCGCTTGGAATTCCGGTCGCGACAACGCAAGGTTGGAAGCTGGAAGGCATCGAGGAACAAGGGCTTGATCCGATGCAAGGTTTGAAATTGAAGTTAACTCAACCGCATGCAGTGCTGACGACTCCCGAGTGTAACGCCCATGCATTTGCTGCCCCTTTTATTGTTCTGCAATGGAATCACAAACGCCTTCCGCTGGATGTTGTGCCTGTTTTGCAATGGACAACGACCGAATTCTCTGAATTCAGTACTGACCGCCAAATGGCAATCACCCCTGAAATTGTTCACGTTATAAATACGCTTTCGTTCTCTTCGATACCAGTCCACAAACATCCGCAGTGGAAAGGTTCCATTAAGCAATTACGAATCCAATGGAATAACCCTGCACCAATTCAGATCACTGTGCGAGCACTCCACACGGCTGTGGATACCAGACATCCCATTACGAATATCATGTTCGTGAATGGCTCAATAGATTATTTTGATTGGACTACAGATGTTGATTTTCTGCAAAAGAACATTTCACGTATGCGCTCTGCGATGAAATACGCAGTCCAAGAATTTTCAGTTCAACAAAATGGCTGTATGCTCGTGCCTTGGGTTGGACACAACGGCAAGCAAGGATTCGATATCGCGGCAGATGGAAAAAAGACTGTCTATTACGGACAGGGTGTCGGCAATAATTATTGGGACTTACTCCCCTTTGGTCACAAAGACTGCCTGGGAACCATTTACCTGTTTAATGCATTGAATCAACTGTCGAACCTGGAAGCCGCAATCGCCAATCATCCCGAATGGAAAATCCCATCGCCCGACCAAGAATACTCCTCTGCACAGCTGAGCAAATTAGCCCAACATGTCAAAAAAACATCGACACAGCTATTCTGGAATTCGGCTACGAAACGGTTCGTAGCTTGCATTGATATCGACGGAGTCAAACACGACTACGGCTATACTTTTCTTAATTTAGAAGCGATTTATTACGGCTTCGCAACCGACGAGCAAGCTCAAGATATCCTGGATTGGGTCGATGGAAAACGTATCGTTGCTGGAGACACTTCTCAAGGCAAGGAAATTTATCACTGGGAATTTGCCCCGCGAGCAACAACCAAACGAAACATCGAATGGTACGTTTGGCCTTGGACTGGTCCTGAAACGATTCCTTGGGGTGGGCAAGTTCAAGATGGCGGGGCAGTACTCGGTTTTTCTTATCATGACATGATGGCCAGACTGAAAACCAAAGGCCCCGATGACGCTTGGCAGCGGATGCAATCGATTCTTTCCTGGTACGATAAAGTTCATAAACAGGGTGGCTACCGCGAATACTTTTCCAAACCAGGGCGAGGAACGCTCCAAGGCGGAGGCACCGCAGGGGGACTTGGAATTGATCACGAGTTTTACGAATCCGCTCTTGTTCCACAAACCATGCTGTACGGTTTTCTTGGATTTAAACCACTGCCAGAAGGTTTTGCGATGAATCCGCAGCTACCCAGTTCCTGGCCTTCGCTCACCATTACGGGAATTCATGTGCAGGATCATGTTCTGAGTATTACGGTGAAAAAGAAGACGATCGAAATCCAGGCTGAGAAAATCGGCAAGCATCCCTTACGAATCTTCCTTCCAAAGAAAACCAATTCACCAGAATCAAAGACAGTCGCAAAAGAAGACTCCTTGGAAGTTTTAATATTCACCCCGGAAAATAAAATGGCAATATTTTCTCGATAATTAACCAAAACAAGTTCATCTACGAACAGCCGCAAGCTGTAAAAATTCTGATTTGACATCGCGATTAACATCAGGATCAGTTGGAGTTCATGCTTTAGCGTGCATCGGTTGGTGAATGTCTTCAGGCAGATTCTGATCAATCGAAGATGGTAAATCATCCCTCCCCACTGCTAATGCAGAGACAAAGCACACTAAAGCGTGAACTCCAACTCTTCTTCTGGTTTTATAAAGTGAGAAAGTTTTCCAGCAGTTTAACCCCGGCTTCGGTTAGAAAACTTTCCGGGTGAAATTGGACTCCATGAATTGGAAAATCACGGTGCCGTATTCCCATCAGTTCGGCAGGTTGGTTTTCATCGGCTGACCAGGCAGTCGGAATCAGGCAATCTGGAAGCGACTCTTCAGGCACAATCAAACTATGGTACCGCGTCGCGATGGCAGGGTTTTCAATTCCTTGAAACAGTCCCTGATTATCGTGACGAACTAATGAAACCTTGCCATGCATCATCCGGTCTGCTCGTACAACCTTTGCACCATAAACATCAGCAATCGATTGATGTCCCAGGCAAACACCCATTAATGGGATTTCGGGTCCAAATCGACGGATGACATCACGTGACAGTCCAGCTTCATTGGGCGTGCACGGACCAGGGGAAATGATGATCCGTTGCGGTTTATATTCCGCAATTTCATCTAACGTGACCTGATCATTTCTTTGGACAACAATTTCCAGAGTCGGATCGATTTCGCCTAATCTTTGAACAAGATTGTAGGTGAAGGAATCGTAATTATCGAGAACAAATATCATAGAAGCATTCCGAGTATCGTCGATTATTCTTCAGGTCGTCTAGGGGGAGCAAACTTTACTTTTTCGACGTATCGAATGACCTGCCCAGTCTGCGGAGAAACGTATCCCGTGCAAGCTGATACTGCTGCAATTGAGTAGCGATAGTGGAGGTTATAATCGGCGTCAATTTCGACTTCAATCTCTTTGACGAATGGATTATCTCGATTACCGACCAAGCTACCAATTTCTGCATTCAATCGGTCAAACGCCAGGTGATCATTTCCCAGTTCACGCTGATTCATCTGGATTTCTGCAAGTGTTCCATCTTCATTTGCAATCATCCGGACCTTGATCGGCGGCATGGGGACATCTGGACTTTCGGTCGCTTGCTGTCCGATGGGCATATTGATGTTAAAATCCCCTTCGATGGGGATAATTTTCAGTGTGAGCATGAAAAAGATCAACAACTGAAAAACCACATCGATCATCGGCGCCATCTGGGCTTCAATTTTTGTCGCTGTGATTCTCGATTTGCGTATTCGCATAATTTTACCTTGCCGCTAATTCCCGAGCATTTACCAAGTTGGTTGACAGTGTTTTATCAGACAGTCTTGAAAATGATTTATCGTATGAGTTGCTTGGCTCGAAGAGAAAACTTTTCAAATCCCGATTCCTGACACAGTTTAATCAAATCCTGAATTAACCCCGTGGGAGTCTCAGAGTCTGCCCGGATTTCCATGATCATATCCTTATGCCCTCCTGGACCATACAGGGCTTCTGCAACTCGTTTTTCCTCACGAAGCCGCTTGCCATACTCCAGGATGGGGATCTTAGTATCCCCTTCGAAAATATAAGGGTCTGGATCTGTTTTCTCACCCTTTTTGTCCCGATTAAATCCAATATTGATGACGAGAACTTTGTCTCGGGCCACTACTGGAGGACGAGCGAGTTGGTCGCTGGGTAACTTGACACGTTCGTCCGCCTGAGTTTGTTCGAAGCTGGTCACCATCATAAAAAAGGCAATCAACTGGAACACAATATCGATCATCGGAGTCATATCCGGTTCAATGACCGTTGACTCATGCTGTTTATATCGCACCGCGATTTCTCCTTGAGAAAAATGCCTTCTCGGGCTTAGTTATCAATTCGTTTCTACTGTTAATAATCCGCTTACACGATCCCAGAGAAACGAATCATGAGACAACTTATCCGGGATGACTATGCCTGTGGTTTTCCAATTGGCAATCGTCCCATCAGACCTTCGCTGACCATGCCGACTTCTAACATGTATCGCGAAACTCGATTACGCAGAATGCTGTAAGCAACCATCGCAGGAATAGCGACCGCAAGTCCTTCGAGCGTTGTAAACAACGCAGTCGAAATACCGTCAGCCAATTCAGCCGGTTTGGGAGCAACAGTCGAAGTTGCAATTTTCTGGAAAGACAAAATCATACCGTAAACAGTACCCATCAGCCCGATCATCGGAGCAACCGAAGAAATGAGTGCCAGGTAACTCAGGCGATGTTCGTAATTCATGTTTTCTTCTTCGCCCAGCTCTTGCATCCCTTCAATAGCAGCTGCATAACCACGATCAAGGCGACTCATTCCCACGGCCAAAACACGAGCCACGAGTGAATCATCAGCTTTGCACAAATCGTAAGCCCCTTTGTAATCTTTGGCATCCAGCTTTTCTTTGTACGCATTCACAAAGTCGCTCGGAATGAAAATATCCCGTTTGACTTGCAAAACGTTCATCATGACCAAGGCAACCATCACAAAAGAAAGTGCCAGCAGAATGGCTCCGAATATCCCGGAAGCCTTAATCATCCATGCTAGAAAGCTTTGCTCTGTTGGGACTTCATCGTCATCGGTTTCGTTAGTTTGCTCTTCTTTATCAGCTGATTCCACGTCAGCATCTGGCTCTTCTTCAACTTCTGCAACTGGTTCATCTTGTGCGTAAATACTGGAATTTGCTCCCCAAGATCCCGAGAGCATTCCGCCTGCAATCAAAGTCAGGCATATCACCATCCAGAGACGAAATCGTTTTGCGGTTGCCTGCTCTTTGTCGTTCATCAATTTCACTGTATTCTCCCATTGTGCAAAGTAAGACGCTTAAACCACATTACTTGAAATTCGGTTTTTGCTGTCAGTTACGCATTCGTGTGTAAATATTTTGGTGAACCCCATACGGGGACATAGGTTTCGTATCAATCAGCCACTTGCAGTCATAATCTTAACTAATCATCATGACATCGAAGGGCAGGGTAATCAACCACCACTTAGTTTTTTGGCCCAAGGACTATTAGGGTATTTCGATTCCAAAATCGCCCGTGCCTCATCTGCTCGTCCAGGTTTACCAATCGTAACCCAGAGTTGTGAAAGGTTGTAAAGGGATTCTGCATGCAAATCCTGTTGGCCAGAGAACATGACATCCACAAGTAAATAGGCAAGCAATGCTTCCTGATTCTTCCCACCTGCTAACAGGGAAGTTCCACGTAAAATTTGAGTCTGAGCCTGCAATCGCACATCAGATTCGTTGGCCTTTTCGACAACAATATCAAGCAGTTTCAGAGCTTCTTCAGGCTGCGATTTGAGATTCAAACAGTTAGCCTTGCCTAGCATTGCTTCCAATTGTCGCTGTTTCGATGCTTCATCCTTTGCGGGACTCTTAATCACTTGTTCAAAGGCCTGTAATGCCTTGTCGATTTGATTTTGAGCCAACAATACATGTGCTTTAGAAGATTTTGCTGAGAGTTGCTGGTCTGCAAATGGCGAGCGTTCCAACGAACTGAACGCTGCTTCTGCTTTGATGTAATCTTTTTGAGCCAGATAGAGTTGGCCTAAAAAGCCTATTGCTTCGTAGAAGCGAAAACTTGTTGCATTAGAATCTGTAAACTTCTTCATTCTGGCAACAGCATCGGGAAGCCGAGTTTGATCTGCTAATGCAAATTTCGCCAGAACACGAGCAGAAAAGAAATCTATGTCGGTGCGAATATTTTCAGCAGCTGCGGGCACTTTCGCCTTGGCATCCTGAAGGCTTTTGATCGCTGCCTCGTAGTTGCCAATCTTTTCTTGTCCTATCGCGATGTTCATTAATGGGGTGTCATCGTCCCATTTGATTGATTGAATATCGTTTGCAGGAATGGTTACATCGGCTCCGGTTTGTGGTTTGATTTTGACTTCAGTCTTTGAAATCGAAGTGATTTTTCCTGCAATTCGAGTCTCTACAGACTTCCTGGTAATGATATCAAGAGCGAACGCAGGCGATGCAGCCAGTGAGATCATCCAGGCAACAAGTAATAAGCTGCGAGTGTTTGAGTTATTCACAATAGTACTCCAAGTATTTTCTCTATAAATTATTTTTTAGCCGTTTTACTTCTACAGGCTCTCGCCTGAACTCTTACGCATACAATGTTTTCTGCTTATTATTCTTCAGTGGGAGGTCTCTTTTTACGAACTCGTTTTTTAGTAGTTTCTTCTGCTGGTTTTTCTGTTCTGGGTCTTCTTTTCTGACTGCTTGATTGCGAAGGTTTCTTTTCAGGATCTCTTGGCTCTTTCGAGGTAGATTTCCTGCGAGAAGAAGGCCTTTTAGATGAAGATAACGATTCCTCAGAAAAACTCGATGATTCTGTTATTGACTCTGCGGTAGAACGTTTGCCTCCTGATGATTTCATCATGAATCCGAAAAATCCAATACCGGCGACCAGCATCACACCCATCATAATGTAAGTCATCATGTTACTAGCTGGCTTGGTCTTATCCGAACTCTTCTTTTTCTTCGTAGGTTTCTGATTGGCCTCATTTGCTTGAGCCCCCGTATCGTACATGCTGCGAGTCTTCTTTTTTGCTTTGACCTGATCCAGCGGTTCTGGTTTGGTTAAAGAAACGGGTATTTCTCCAAGTTGGCTCAAAATATCCTGATAAAGCGTGTCAAACTTGTCCCACCAGGGAGTCTCAGTTAATCCGGTGGTTAATCTGGTATAAGTGAGTAGTTCTTGCTTTGCTCTTTGGAGTTGCTGTTCGGACTTTTTCAGGTCCATCGTGTTTTTTGCATACAGGAATCGGCTTTGGGCCAAATGATATTGAGCTTCCCGGTGTTTCTCTTTGTATTCGGATCTTGTTTGACCAGCATTGGCCGACATTTGCAGTCGCATAGAGATGTTTCCCCATCCCCAGATAACAGTTCCATCCTTAAACTTTTTGCCCTTGATTGCATCGAGGAAGCGATCTGGTTCGTCCCCAAACTCGCCCCAGTCCTGATAAACCTGAGCAGCTTCAATCTGTGCATCAAGAGCTTTGCTGTTTTTTAGCAGGACGGTTTTAATTAGAGATTCTGCGGTCTCAAAATCTCCTTCCTGACGCTTACAATTGACAAGCCTTAACCGGACTCCATCGAGTCGGGCGGCATCGACAAACTTCGGGTCTTTTTCACCCTGCTTGAGAATCTCTTCAAATGCCTTGGTGGCGTCTGCGTAATACTGTTTTGCTTTCTGTGGAGATTCTTCAGATGCCTGAGCCATGCCGAAATAAGTTTCTGCAATCCAGATCAATGATCCATAGGTCTGACCACCTTGGCGTTCCAATAATTTCGAAAGGAATTGTTCGAATCCGCCGCGGACTTTTTCGAGTCTTTCCTGGTCGCCTGCTTTTCGCAATCGCTCTAATTCGCTTTGTAATTCACGACCTAATTCAACGTAAACCGCAGTCAGAGATGCTCCGCCAGATGCTCCTGCAATTTTCTCCAACGCCGCCCGGGCTTCTTCTGCTTTATCTAGTTGCCGGGTTCCGATATAGGCCCGAAGCAGGTGTTGATAACTCAACGAAGCAAATGCAGTGCTCTGAATATTGAAATTTTCTTTAGGGCGAGCCTTCCCTTCCTCAACAGCAACGGCCTTAACAACCGAATGCGGCTCTGCGGCAAGCCATTGAATGGCCTTGGCATCGTTACCTCGCATGATCTCAATTTGTGCTAACGAAACTTTTGCACGAATTAACTCAGCCGGAGCCGGAGCAGTTGCCGGGGTTGCTTTTTCCGTCGCTGTAATCCCGGTTTCCAGATGCTTGGCTGCCTGATCCTGCCAACTTTGTAATTGTTCTTTTGTTTCGGATACGTTTTCTTTAAACGCAGTGGTCAGATAAGCTGTCCATAAAGCTTGCCCTGCTTCCAGTTGAGCAGTTGAATATTTGGAAGCGGTATTTGGGATTTCTGCATACCACTTAGCAGCTTCAACGGGTTGTTCAGATCGGCGAAAGATTCTACCCATTGCGAATCGGGCGTCAGTTGCACGATCTGAACTGGGCCAATTCGTTGCAATAAATCGG
>NVUT01000040.1 GCA_002733185.1 Flavobacterium sp.
GCTATCAAGACGGCATGAGCAACGAGCCGCAAAAGAAAAACAAGACCCTGCAATATATCGAGGGTTATAAATTAGGTTTTAAATTTAAGGGGAAATGAATGAAGAATATATACCAAAGAATAAACGAAGTAATGAAGCAGGAAATATACGTTAAAAAAGGTTCAGCCGGTCAAGGTACGGGTGCAGAGCATGATGAAGTAATAGCCTTATTAGTGCCTCACTTAGTTTCAAGCGGGATTGTAATTGAGGTTTCAAAGGCTGGTGACTCTAGAAGCAGGGATAACAAGAAAGGCAATTATATATTTGAGTGCGATTATAACGTTTCGTATGTGAACATTGATGAACCTAAAGACAGAATAACTGTATTGGTTGAAGCTCATGCAATGGATGCTGGCGACAAAGGCCCAGGTAAAGCGATGACATACGCGGCTAAAACGGCTCACCTTAAAGTGTTCAGCATTGAAACGGGTGAGAGTGATGAAGGCCGCTATGAAGCGCTAGACGATGTAATAAGCTCAGAACAAGTAAGCCAGTTAGTTGCTTTGTTGTGTGATGAAAATGGACGATACACACCTAAAGGTACTAAGGTTTGCATGGCGTTTAAGTTCGCAAATATTAATGAAATTAAATCTAAGAAGTTTGACTCAATCTTAAAGGCAGCAAAATGAATATAATAAAAGACATGGAGCAGGGTAGCGAGGCGTGGAAAGCAATGCGTCTTGGTAAAGTTACAGCATCCAAAATGAAAGATTTAATGAGCAATGGCCGTGGCAGCTCACTATCTAAAATGTCAGAAACTTACATGATGGATCTAATAGCCGAAAGGTTAACAGGTGAATCAAAGCCATTCTTTGAAAACGATGCTATGCGATGGGGTACGGAAACGGAACCACAAGCAAGGGCGATGTTTGAGCTGCAGGAAGGTTTAGAAGTAGAAGAGGTTGCTTTCATTGAATACGATGACTACGTGGGTATGTCGCCAGATGGACTCATTGGTGATGATGGCTTGATCGAAATCAAATGTCCTAATACTGCAACTCAGATTAAACGCGCATTATCTGATGATTACGCTGCAGACTATAAAGACCAAATACAAATGCAGCTTTGGGTCAGTAATCGGAAGTACTGCTATTTTCTTAGCTTTGACCCTCGCTTAGATTGTGCTGCAGGTTATTTGCTGCAGAAGGTTGAACGCGATGAAGAATATATTTTAAAGATGACAGAGAAGACCCTGGCGTTTGTTAACAAAATGAATGAAATCTTATTTCAACTAAAAGAGGAAAAGTAAATGAAAGTAGGTATCGAAGTACTTGCAACGTAATCAATAGCGGAGTATAAATGTCTACAACATCATAAAGGAGGACGTATGCACCCTAGAATGTATAAAGATGGCGACAGATTTGGCCGACTAGTAATTATTAGAAGTTACTCTAGAAAACAGTCAAGCAGATGGTATCACGAAGTTTTGTGCGACTGCGGCAAAGGAAGCGAAGTTAACGGGGCCGACATGAAGAGAGGCAAAGTTAGGAGTTGTGGATGCCTAAAAGATGAAGCTAGGAGGACGCATAGCATGACCAAATCTGTAGAGTATAGGTGCTGGGCTGGCATGTTCCAAAGATGTACAAACAAAAATGAAAAAGCTTATGTGAATTATGGCGGAAGAGGAATAACTATATGCGATGAATGGATTAAATTTGAGTGTTTTTTAAAGGACATGGGTCTTCGCCCTAACAATAAAATGACGCTTGAGCGAACCGACAATAATAAAGGGTACTCTCCCGACAACTGCGTATGGGCAGATAGATATGATCAAGCGGCAAACCAAAGGGTAAGAAAGGATAATAAAACAGGATGTAAAGGGGTTTCTCTTGATAAGGTTTCAGGAAAGTACCTAGCTTATATTTCAAGAAACCATAAAAGAACTTGCTTGGGTAGGTTTATCAACCTTGATGACGCTATAAAAGCAAGAAAATTAGCAGAACAAAACTTAAAAGGCGAATAATTATGAAAAAGATTGGTTTAGAAGTACAAATCGACGTAAGCAAGATCGACAAAGCACGCTTATACAAAGGCGCAAAGGGTAATTATTTGACGCTAACAACATTCGTCAACCTGGATGAAAAAGACCAGTATGAAAACAACGGGTTTATCACTCAGAAAAAGAACAAGGATGAGCAAGGTAATATGCCAATTCTGGGCAATGTAAAAGTATTCTGGAAAGATGGCGGCCAAGCTCCACAACAGGCAGATCCACAGCAACAAGCCCCGCAACAGATGCCACAGCAAGCACCTCAACAATCACCAATGGCTAACTTACCTAAAGCTGATGACTTCTCAGACGATATTCCGTTCTAGCTCACACGCGGTCTTATGGCCGCATAGCTTCCACCTATCAACTAATCAATTCTGATTAATAAATGCAATTATACAAATCGAGTGTTGATCTATACGATTAATGCTCGATTAACAGGGGGATTTATGAGCAATACATATTCATTTTATACAGAGTTACTAGGCCCAAGGGTAAAAGTCGAGGGGGTTCTTCATCCAGAAGAGCCGAAAACTTTGAACTATCCAGGTCATCCTAAATCATTTGAAATCAAAACAATTAGAATTGTGGCGATTGGCTGTAAAGATTTCGAGGTTGAATGTTTATCTTCAAGTACGTTATACGCTATTGAGGACGCTGCATTTGCCGCAAAGACTGATGAACTTAACCAAGAACCGTTCTAGGGGGATTTATGAAATTCTGGCTTGTAATGCTTTTAATTTGGATGAGCGGTTTCTTGTTCGGATTATCATTGGGTTCATACCATCAGCGCACAACGATGCAAACAGCCATTAAAGACAACGGATGTGCAAGCCACCAAGAACTATCACAAACCAAGTCTAACGCTGATGTGTATAACTACGCAGCGTTAAGCGCAAGCTATTAGGGGGAAGTATGAAAATACATAAAATAACTATGAGTGTTAAGCGCGTACAGTATCAGAATGTAGAGTTTAGCGTAAGTAATGGATGCACTATGCCAACAGACGCAAATGATTTGGTAAATATGTGTGAATCTATCAAGCAAGATCCGTTATCTAATTGTGATCCTGACAAATGGTATGACGAAGATTTACAGCCAGAAATTACAAGTTTTGATATAGAGCAGCAGAATGAACCTAGCGTTCAATATAACCCATAGAGGATAGAACAATGAAAAAATTTAAAGCAATGATGGTGTTCGTTATCTGTATTGCCATCTGGGGAGGCTGTATATACTCAGGTGGTGTAATAGGTTTTTGCCTAGGATGGATGCCAGCAATGGTTTATTTGACTGTTTTAGCGATGTTTGATTGAGGGTAGAGTGATGAATAAAGTAAATGCAAATGAATATTTCCCATTATATAAATATGTATACGAAGAAGGTGTTTATGGTCGTGATTCTGGAGCTGAATATTCAGACCCTGAAAATGATATTAGACGATGCCAGCACTTAACATACTTCAAAAAGCTTAATGTTGATGCGGAATGGGTAGAAGTCTATAAAGAACGATGTGGAGAGGCCATATATGCCGCGTCTAAGGCTGTTTTAACCATAGATAAGCTAAGAGAAGTATCTGAACCAGGTGATGATGTATGTATGTTTAAATACCACGACACTGTATTCGTATTAACTAACTACTTTCCAGATCAAAAGGCCGTTTGTGGTACAGCTCTCGACGCTCATTACTGGAATGAATACGAAGAAGATAACAGTATAAAAATTGGGCTAATGGATTCTTATGTAGCATTTTACACTAAAAATCAGCTAGCAATTGTGAACGGTAGAATCTATTTTAACGGTAAATTAAGCCTTGATCGAGATCAAATAAAACAGCTTGGCGTTAGATACGACCAAATAGCGCAAATGTACCCGCGTAAGGTGGAAGAGTTGATGACTGGACTTTTTCCAGAAGCTACAGAATACAATTCTAATATGACTTGGGGTAAGTTGAATATTGACAAACAACAGTAAATCATTATTCCGAACTAAACAGCCTTAATACTAAGAGATGAAATAAACAAAGAGGTGAAGAGATGAAAGATAGAATTGATGAGCATATTGAATTTCATGAAACTATATCAGAGGCATTAGAGGGTAAAATATTATTTCATTCTATGCATGATAAGCATAAGTCTGATGCGGCTTTTCTCAGAAAGGTTAAGGCTCGTATAGAAGAACTTGAAAGCGCTTTATCTGAAACATTTGAACAGGTCTATGACAACCCGCATATAGACGCGCTTATTGATCGTGTGCTTTAACTATCAAAACCATAAAACCGATTAATAAATACAATTAGATAAACATACAGTAAAAGAATAAGGTTAAAGCTCAATAACGAGGGAAAGGATTAGATGAGATATTTAAAGAAAAAAGACGGCCTTTACTATCGACCAGATGCTTGCGGTTATACAAGCTTTGTTTATGCGGCTGGAATATTTGATGAAGACGAATGCAAATATGAATTAGAAAACCCAAACGGGGAAGTCGACGCAATACCTTTAACAGAAGTAACTAAGTTGCAGCTTGAAGAAACTGCTCGAATCATGGTTGGTGCGCAAACCGTACTAAACGCCATTGACGAAGAGTTAAGAAGAATTTAAATAGGGTAAGTTATGTATGAAATGGGATGAAATGAAAGAAGATAAGCGGCCAAAGAAAGGCGCGTGGGCTCCAGGTTATTATACAAACAAATGCCAAGAATGCGGTGACGGCTTTATAGGTGACAAACGGGCTCATTCGTGTGCTGACTGCGCTTATATCGAGCAACCAAGCAAATAGAGGGGTAAGTAATAGATGAAATACTTTGTAACATTTTTAACTAAGGGTAGCGGCTTTGAAGCTGTAGAAAAATCAGCATTTATCACCACTGATGATTTAGAGAAGTATTGGTTTGACTACATACAAAATAAGCCGTCTAGCGATGTATGCAGGCTTCTAACTGTAACACCACTACCAGAGCCACCAACTAAATAGTAAGGGGATGTAATGAGAAAGCCGCATAAAAAGCACTATAAAAAGCCAGCAACTCAAGAAGAAAAAGACAATTACAAGGACGGTTATTCCGATGGGTTGGACGAAAGATCATTTGATCTATCAAAAGGGAACGGTTACAGCGATGGCTATTCAAAAGGTAACGCGCTCAGGTATGACCCAGAGTGTTAATATTAAACTTTAAACGTTCACAATAAGGGGAAAGGGTATGAATATGTTAACGATTTTTGGAGTAGGTGCTGAAATTGGCGGCTACTGTAACGGGTATTTTGGGCGCGATGACTACAGCAATAAAACGTGCGTTATGTGTACGCCAAAATATGCAGTGTTTGAAGAATGGGAAACAGGCAGGGCAAGCGTTCTTAATTACACTGAAGGACTCAAAGAAGACGCTAAAAACTGGAAGATTGAAGATTAACCCCACATAAACAAAACAGGCTTGCTATACAAATAAAAAAGCCTCTTGATCATTTAGATAAAGAGGCTTAGAATTGAATTATTACCGATGGCCTGCAAGCCACGGTGACAGATACAAGGAATACTATCACCGCTTCGGTGTAAACATTTTACTAAATCTATCACCCAATTTGCAAGCTATCATTTAGACAATGCCGTTTCACTAGGCCCAATTGTTCTACAGTATGGTTTGTATCATAGAAGAGAGACTCTAGCCGGTTCTCCACCTACTTAGATTAGCGCTACATGGAAAGTTAGCCAACTTGGACATCCTATAGAGAACTAACGGTTAAACGCTGATAAGCACCACTTAGCGTTTAGAATGCCATGAACAAGTGACGGCTGTGGATTTACAAGATTCACGCGCTAGGGGCTGAAATAAACCCTTTTCACATGGTTGTTATAAGATTGTCGTCTTACAGTGTTTTACCAAATTGTTAAACTTTTGCTTAAGTGTTCTCAAGATCTTGTGATTCTGTTAGTTACGTAAGTGGTAGCAAACAAAGTGAATCCTTATCATAAAGCGATGTATTTTGATAAAGGCTAACCAACTAGATTGGAACTGCTTTGCTTGATCAAGAGACAAGCCAACTAACTCAACCATTGATAAAGAGGTTTATATGTTTCTACCGGAATCAAGATATGAAGGAACATTTAACGATGATGAATGGATTCAGGAACAGCTTGCAAAGCTTCCGCAACAATGGAGAGCTGGCAGCATAAAGAAATACAGCACAATATTTGAAAGTAAGGGCCGGTCTGAAGCTAATACATGGCTAAGACTAGGCGTTAAATCACACGGGGTAGGGTAATGAAACTAGAGCTAAGACCACATCAAAACAAAATAATTAACGCGCTTAGACGGGATTGGAAGAAATATAGAACGCATATGATACAAGCGCCAACCGGGGCCGGGAAAACAGCGATTGCCGCAATGATAATAGACGGCTTTCTTACCCGGGGTATGCGCGTTTTATTCTTGGCGCCTTATCAAATGCTAGTAATGCAAACAGCTATTAGATTTATTGACTACGGATTAGAGAAGCCCGGCATCGTATGGCAACGGCACGAATGGACTGACCCGGCCAAACCTTTACAAGTCGGAACAGTGCAAAGCCAGGTTAGGCGCCAAATGCCAAAGGTTGATTTAATCATCATTGATGAAGCGCATATAAAAAATAAGAAGATGCTCGAGATAATTGATAATGCTGAATGTCACGTAATCGGGTTAAGTGGTACGCCTTACAGCGAATGGTTAGGCGCCCACTATGAAAACTTAATCAAAGAGGTAACGACTCGAGAACTAATCGACACCGGGTATTTATCAGACTTTGAGATTTACGCACCAACAACACCAGATTTAAAAGGTGTACGTACATCAAAGCTTAATGATTATGGTGAAGACTACGTAGAGAGCCAAATAGCAGAGATTATGGGTGATTCTAAAGTGGTAGGTGACATTATTACCACATGGTTAGAAAAGGGCGAGAATGAGCCCACAATAGCTTTCTGTTGTAACGTATCACACGCCAATTATTTGACAGTCCAGTTTAATAGATCCGGGGTAAAGACTGAAGTAATGACGGCAGACACTCCACCAGATGAACGCCAACAGATAACCGGGCGTTTTGAGGATGGAATAACAAAGATAATTTGCAATGTTGGCGTATTGGTTGCCGGGTTCGATTCAGATGTTAGGTGTATTATTTACGCCCGGCCTACTAAAAGCGAAATCAGATGGATTCAATGCTTAGGTAGAGGATTAAGAACGGCGCCGGGTAAGAAGCGTTTAATAATCTTAGATCATTCTGGAACTGTCCATAGACTTGGTTTCCCGGATCAAATCGAATATAACGAACTACCAAGCGAGAATGACGGGTTAGACGAAGTATCAGCCAAACGCAAAGAGAAAGAGAAGAAAGAAAAGCTACCTAAAGAGTGTATTAGTTGCCATTTTATGAAAGATGCTGGCGTGCTGGTTTGCCCTGTATGCGGATTTAGAGCGATGACAGGTGATAATGTAGAGGCAGACGAAACACGCGAACTATCAGCACTCAAGAAAACTAAAGTAACTAAAGTAGATAAACAACAATTCTATTCTGAGTTGCTGGGCGCTCAATCACAAAGCCGAATGTCTAAAAAGTTTATGTCAGATGGTTACATTAGCCAGCTCTATAGGCAAAAGTTTGGAGTTTTCCCAAGGTCATTAATAAAATCAATTATACCGCCATCAGTAAAAACGTTAGGCTTTATCAAATCAAGACAAATTGCATACGCAAAAAGGAAAGCTCGATGAATACGATTGACGCGGTTAAGGGTAGAGAGTGGGAAGTGCTGGCGCATTACGGGATAAAACAGCAAGGCAAGAACCATCAGAATTGCCCGATATGCGAAAGACGAAAGAAGTTTAGACTAAATGAGTATAACAGCACGGTTATGTATATCTGTGTTTGCGGAAGTGGTGACATATTTAAACTACTCATGCAGACAACAGGCCTTGAATTTAAGTATCTGGCTAACGAAATAGATCAAATAATAGGCAATGCTGGCAATTATCAAGCGCCTATTGTGCCAAGAAGGGACTACGAGAAAGAACTGTTTACATTTTGGAAGACGTTAAGCTCAATTAAAAAGACATCAGTCGAAAGATACCTGCAATCTAGGGGGATTTATCGACTACCGGCAAGAGCTATGAAGGTTTCAGGGGATGACGCTAAAAGCATTATGTATTGCGTAGCTACGAATGATGCAGGTAATCCAGTTATTACGCATCAGACGTATTTAGAAGGTGATAGCAAAGCACAAATAGAAGTACCTAAGCGTACTAGCAAAGTAGACAAAGAGCGCGATACGGTTATTGAAGAGTCCATAGCGGTTAGGCTATTTAATGTTCAGACATGTTTAGGTATTAGCGAGGGCATAGAAACAGCATTGGCAGCACATCAGCTTTATGAGTGCGTGGTATGGGCTACGATGAACAGTAATTTTATGAAGAAGTTTAGAGCGCCTGGAGGTGTTGAGCATTTAATAGTATTTGCCGATTCAGATAAAAACGGAACAGGTCACGCGGCAGCATTTGCATGTGCTCATTCTAATATCATGGCGCAAAACGATGTTAAGAAAGTAACAGTAAGGTGGCCGGACTTAGGAGACTTTAACGACGTATTACAAGAAACACAGAAGATTCATGAATGGGTATTAACTAAATAAGGGGAAAGATTATGCAAAACATACCAGTAAAACGAGGCCCAAAGCCAAAGGATCTAAAAGGCTTTGATGATTTAATTAAGCGGGTAAGGTCGACAATAAGCAGAAACACAACGGTTTCAGTTGTCTATGTGAAGAACGAAGGCTTTAAGGTGGTAACTAAGATTAGGGATTATATGCAAAGCCTTATAGATTCTGACTTTGCCATCCTGGTAGGTGTATATCAGAAAGGTGTATTAGCACAACACTTAGTAGAAGATTTTGTATTTATAACCGATCAAGTAGCAACGGGAGAAATAAAGTGAGCGAACCAGAATTACTAAAACAATTTATATCAGAATGCGTATCTAAGAGAGACTTGATGTGTTTATCGCATCCGTTGAACACTAAGTTATCAGCACAGTTTGAAGTGTTCAAGATAGCTATAAAGCTAGGGGGTAAGGCATGAGCGAACCAACACCAGAGTATTACAAGAAGATGTTAGGCGGCGTTAAGGCTGACCCATACCGCATATGTAAGTTGTACGGCATAAACGGCGGGCCTCATGAGCACATAACAAAGAAGCTGCTAAGAGGTGTTAATAAGGATGATGGCATAAACACAGAGCTAGATTTAATACGTGTGGTGCGTGGCCAGCTTGACCGATGGGAGGAAATGATTAATGAAGATAAAATACCTGAACCAGTCGAAATTGGCTCACATGAACATAAAGAGCTTTGTGCGGGTCATGGTGCAGGCTGCCAATGTTACTACTGCAAGTAGCGTAATAGGCAAAATCTATCGAAAGCTAAAAAGCTATAAATATTATTGAATGGATGATAAGAGCGTTAATCTATATTGTTAATGCTCATCAAAACAACAGGGGAAAGGTAATGGAATTCACACTAAGCACTGCAATGACTTGTATCGAGACGAATTTACGTAACGGCAAAATCACAAGAGCCGAAGCAAAAGAACTAATTCGATTAACAATGATTAAATATTGTTAGCTGCCAATTAATAACAACAAGGGAAAGGAAAATGAAGCTATGCAAAGTTAAGCATTATTTAGATCCGCTCAAAGTAACAGTTATCGAAACATATACGCCAGATGCCTTAGTTGAGATGTTTACTAAGCAGGGTATAGAGGCAGAGGTCGTGCTAGATGATAACTATTTACCAGCACACTTAAAGGCTCAGGTGATATGACTAACAGCAGAATAGATAAGTCTGGCGATTGGAATTTCCATCAGATAGCTGTAAAGGATGATCCAGTATTTTTTGCAGCAATCGCGAATCAAACTCTAAACGAAACTTGTGAAAATATAGGAGGGATAGAAGTAAATATAAGCTTTATGATGAAAAATGCTAACGAACACTTTAAAGCCAATCCACAATTTAGCGTGAACTGTATGCGGGAAACGATAGAAATAACAATAAACGATAAATCATTCGATGCAGATATAGGCTTTGAAATGGTCGATGGCGTGATAACTGATTTAAATACAATCTTCATAAATGACAAGGGCGTAGATCGTAATCATTATTGGCTGCTTGAATATGAAGACTTAGTAAAAGGATTTATTCAAGACATCGAAACTAAACTACATAAGCGGGTGAAAGATGAAGATTGAAATACCAGACGTAGAAGGTTATGAGTTAGCAGAAGGTGAGCAGCCAAGAGCGCCAAAGAAAGGGGAAGATTTTACAAGATTGGGGGGGCAGCTTTATACCTGTGAACATAATGAAATGGTTGATAAATACATCATCCTAAAAAAGAAAACTCCTAACTATCATAGGGTTCAGGTTTTGGGTGCAAGCTCTTACCCTGTTTTTTGTAATGACGGTAATTTTGTTTCTGTTGGTGCGCTTAAAGATGCTATGAGTTTGGTTACTTATGGAGACTTAGTTGCTTATGGTTTAGATTCGGAAATGTATAAGACGCTCAAGGAGTTAATCAAATGAAGAAATCAGAAGTAGGATCTAAAGACCCTAAGAGCGCTGGAGAGAAAAATAATCTATTCTCACAAGCTAAAGCATCTGCAAAGATCAAATACCAAACGGCTGAATTCCTGGTTAACGGCGGCAACATTGAACAGATAGAAAACGGAGTTATGATCGGAGATGGTAAAGGGCATACAGCGTTACGAATAAATAACAATGGATGAGCTAGACCGTATAATTTTACACATGGCGATTTGTGCTTACATGCCAGGCAATCCAACAGGTAAAATATGGAAGATGGCTAACAAGTATCGGAAGTCTACAAAGTGTAAAGAGGTCAAACGCGTGATGAATAAGATTAGAAAATCAACGCAGCCGATAGAGCCTTTAAAGCTATTAGCTGGCAATTTATTTAATTAAGACGCTTAAATGTCGTTTAATCACTACTCAATAAGGGGATGAATAATGAGCAAAATAACAGTAATTGAATTTATACAAGATACAGGCGGCAAGGCTTTTGTAAATCCAGCTTCAGTATCGTTCATATCTGAGATGGAGAGCTACACTCTTCAAAATGATGACGGTTCCAATAAAACCATAACGTGCATAGCTATGTTTAGCTGGCAGGTTAACGTAGTAGAGTCTATCGAAGAAGTTAAGCGTAAAATATTTGGGTCTTAATTTCTTTTAATAACGATAAATAAGGGGATGAAGTGTCAGACACTTTAATAAATAATGAGAAAGCGCTTGAAGACTATATTGTTTTCTTGCGCTCGAAGTTTGAGAAGGACAAAGCTATTAAGGTGTCTGTGAAGTCTGCTAAGACTAGAACGCCAACTCAGAATAGATCATTGCATCTATTCTGTAAGCAGCTCTCAGACGTTTTAAATGATGCCGGCTTTGACTTCCGTACATTCATTAAGGAAGGTTATCCAGTGCCATTTAATGAAGCTTTAGTTAAGGAGCATATCTGGGGGCCAGTACAACGAGCTATAACAGGTTTTGACTCAACAACTAAGCCAAACTCTAAGCAGTACACAGAAATCTATGACGCGCTTAATACTAAGATGTGTGAGCATGGTCTTTATTGTCCGTGGCCCTGTATTGATACGTTAATGGATAAATCAGATAAGAGGTGATTATGAAAATATCAGCAGCAGATACCGCGTTTAGTAAATGTATAAGAGAGGCCAACGGCTATACTTGCGAAATGTGTGGCAAAGATGGACGCATGGAGTGTAGTCATGTTTATTCACGCCGTCATCGCACTATAAGATGGTGTAAGGATAACGCTAAGAGTTTATGCAATGGATGCCATAGAAAGTGGCATGAATCCCCTGTAGCGGCCTTTAAATGGTTTGAGGGTAAGTATGGTTCGGGTCGTGTTGAACTGTTAATAGAGCAAATGAACAACAGAAATAAGGTTTCTAAACTTGAAGAAAAGGATATTGCCAAGCACTACCGCGAACAGTTGAGAATTCTTGAGGGTAAACGAGCCGATGGTGAAACCGGCTATATTGATTTTCTAAGCTGGCAATAACGCCCGCACATTGAGTACGGGCTTAATGCTATTTCCATCGTCCTATTACAGTGTATTGAGGTAAAGCGCTTGAACCTACAACGCTAGCGATAAGTCTTACAAAGCAAGAAGTCAGCGTATTAGAATCAATCGTAGCCCATGCAATACCCACATCTTTTTTAGCTGATGCTGTTATAGAATCAATAGATGTAGCAGGGAAAGGGAAAGTTAGCGGGCCTGTAGCTGTCGCAAAAAGGCTTCCGCTTGCTGAGCTTATGGATGTAGACACTCCGGTAAAGGTCATCTCTAATAGACCATCTGAGTATTTTTTAAACTCTCCGTTAGCATTTGACCCTATTATATACCCGTCATACCACACTTCATCCTTTGTGAGTGTATTAGATATGTTTATCAGCCCGCCTGTCTCATTTGCTACCGTTAGCACTCCACCTAGTACTACGTTATTAGCAGTGAACAAAGGGGTATCAACTGATGCTGCTGAACTGCCATCAATGCGGATACCATGTTCTGGAGACTCACCGTTACAATTAAAGTTACTAACTTCAATGTTTGCAAAGTGACAAGCTGACCAATCAATGATAAGCACGTTATGCTTTTCTTGTGGCAACGCTATGATAGATTGAGTACAGTTTGCCCCCCCATCGACCTTGCCAGTTATTTTTATATTCTTAAATCTATGCTCTGAGTCTGTGGTGGGATCTGGTTCTATCACCCCTAATACAGAATAGTATTTAAGCAAACTGACAATGTTAGTCGTGAAATCTACCGGCTTATTGTTAACTTCTAAATTAATTTCAACATTCGTGATCATACCAGGAATGGTTGAATTATCGTTTATCTGGATAAATGTAAAGTTAACAAATCCCTCATACAAGCCAGATCCACCCGAGCCATCTTTTTTACCAGAAGTTATATAATTAATCTTAATGTTATCTATTACATTCTCTTCAGCAGGAAAATTATCGTCTATCTGATTTGTAATCAAGATGTCTGATTTGTCCCTGCCAAAATTACTATCTATAATTAAATCGTGATTTCTGGAGTTTTGAATATAGTGCGTTCGTACTAAGTTACGCGAGGTGATTGCACCTGTCAGATTGTCACCAGCATTATTACAGTGAAGACCATACTTGCCATCAATCATAACAACGTTTTCAAGGTGAATTGTATTGGTTCGTGTGGAATATCTATCGGCGCTATCTACACCGCTTGCAGTTGTTGCGCCAAATGTCACTACTCGATACATGTTATTACACTGAACATTTCTAAGCTTAATGTTATTACAATTTTCTCTAAAGTTAACTATCTGCACATTAGACAGTCTATGGTTTGCGGGGGTGTCTACCAGGAGTGTTCCTATATGATTCTGTTCTGATATGGTTATAAACGAACTATTATCAAGACGCATAAACATGCGACCGTCATTCTGCGGGGTATCTTGAAAGAATGTCACGCCGCCAAAGTTAAAATCTACATTGTGTATATCGTCGAATGTATGAAGGACGTTAGTTGATTCTGAGTTATCAGTTCCTATTGTAGTCCAGTTTACATACGCCGTACCCTTGCCGGTACATGTTGTGCTGTAGCTAGTCGCGTCAATAAACTCAAAGATTGCCCTTAGAGTAAGAATGTTATCTGTTCCAGTGGAACCATTCCAATCTGGCAAGAATCCAAACTGCATTATGTCAAAAGTGTTGTTTTCAACCCTAAGCACTAAAGCTAAGGTGGGAACGCCCGTACATATAACAATATTGAATGTGTTTGGTGTTACCGTTGAGGCTAGAACCACATCCCACATTCCGCCGCTACCATCTGCACCCACTGTGCGCTCGGCCATATTTATAGCTAATCCATCTTGTAATGATGTATCAATTACTGCCGCGTTTAATGTAGCTCTATTTAGTACGTTATCCGCCTGTCCTGATCCTGTGACGAATTCATTTACTGGGTCTGCTTCCCATATCTGAACATCATTCTTGTCTTTAAGAACTACTTTCTGAGTTCCAACAATAAAAATATCTGCAAACACGCCTGTACTGTCTGATATAACAGGGTTGGCGTTTGGCGTGGTAGCTGCCGAGTCTGAGAAGGTGTCTTTGGGTGTACTTGTGCCAGTTTCAAAGAAAAATAGCTTAGCTCCTGAGCTGGGCTTAATTCCCGATCCCACATCTGCGAATGGTAATACTAATCTGGCCATTATTGCTTATCCTCTTTTGCGTCATTTAATTTAGCTATGGAAGCTATAAGGGCTGCACTAGATAATAGTGGTGGAGCCGATTTAAGGTTTATATTACTTACAGGAACTTTATTGGCTAACAATAACTCCGCTAACTCTGATGGGTTTTGTTGTTCTTTAGGTGTGTTTTTAATATAAATCCTAGTTATAGGCAACGCTTTCTTTCCAGCTTTAATAATACTTTGAGCCATTCTAGCGTTATTTAACGTAAGCCTTTGAGCTAGTGCGCCTGATATTTGACCAATAATAGGAACAGCCACCGCTGCCGTTGTACCACCCGCTGCACTTGCAACACCTATACCTCCCAAAGTAGTTAATGACCTAGATGTAACACCATCCAGTACGCCAAACTTACCTAAAAACTTGGCAACATTACCAGCCTTTGTGCCTTGTACTACCCGCTTAATAGCATCCCTTTCTTCTTTGGTATAGCCTTTTAATTTGCCTGTATCAATCCGTTTAAGTATTTGCCTAAATTGCGTTCTTATGCCGTTTTCAAATCCACTCGCTTGATTTTCAGCGTTCTTAATAGCAGTTTCTAGCACTTCAGACTTTCTGGCTCTTTGCCATAAATCCCGCGCTGACCTAAACGCTTGACCCGCCTCTTTGCCTTGTGTAATTTCCACACCTACATCGTCTAGAAATTCATCTATTTTATTAACTGCTATTACACCTAATCGGCTTTCAGACTTATCTATACTTTCGGCTGCTGTTCTCGCTACTTTTCGCAACGTATCAAGCTCTGTTAATGTTTTCTCTACACCTTTCTCAGTTTGTAAACGGTTAACAACACCGATAGCTTTGGGTGTTAAATCCACATCCGAACCTTCTTTTCGTAAGGTTGCCGCTATATCATCTGCTAAATTATCGAATGACTTAGAAGATACTGAAACGCCCGACTCATCAAGCGACTTATATATCCCTCTAGCCGCTTCTTTTAATTGATCTGTTTTAGGTGCTGATTTTTTAAGTAGCGCCGATGCTGCGCCTCTTGCTTTATTTAAAGGGATAGCCGCTAAAGCTATCGGAGCTAACACACTTCCAATCAACGCCCCTTCTTCTCCGCCAAGCTCTCTTCCTGTTTCTTGGCCTGCGCCTGCTGTTGTAGCGCCGATTATATCTTGCTTTGCTGTAGTTTGACCGAGTTGACGAACAACTCCCGCGCCCGCCGTTTCACCTGTGACTACTTGAGGAAGTTTTGAGGCTAATGTTCTTAAAGTTTGGCCGATACCTAAAGCTGCTGGGGCTATTTCACCTGCTGTAGATAGAATCTTTTGTTGTAATCCATCCTCAACAAACCCACCTTCTGAAGCTATCGCGCCTGTAAACGTAGGCACACGACTTTCGCTTCCGGCCAATTCAAGAACAGCGTTTATATTATCTGGGCCTAAGAAGTCTAAAAATCCTGCTACAGATCTATTAGACCCTGCTGCAAATTCAGTTAACGAGGGTATGCCAGGAACGCTAAGCAATGCTTTATCAACTTCTTCAAGCGTCACATCACCTAATACCTTTTTCGGCTGCACTCCTGCGCTATCACTATCAACACCGCTACTATCAATACGTCGAATCCCGTCATCTTTTGCCTCCGTTGGCTGCACTGATTGCCTTCTTGCAAATTCTGCCTCTAAAGCTTGTAGGTTTGATTTAGGGGCTTGTTGCACTGGCTGTTGTGTTGATACTGCCTGCGAACCTTGCCTTCTGTCAAATTCTGCTTGCAATTCTGCTAAGCCTGCCACTATTGACCACCTCTTGCTGCTTCTAGCTGTTTAAGTAGGTCTTCATCTGAAAGCCGTGTTAAGTCTGTTACTGGTTCAACACCCAATTCACGCTCACTTGTTTCGATATTCCTTATCTTCTGCTCTATAAATGCGTCAAGCGTGGCTTTCATTTGGTCGGGGGCTGTATCTGGATCTAATAATGTGTTTCTAAGGCTGTCACCTTCAGCTTTAGTAAATGCTGCACCAAAGGTATCTCTAAGTAATGGTAATACTTGATTATCTACAACCGCTCTCATAGTTGTTCTTGCTGTAGCACCTTTTGTTGCTCCAAAGCCGGACTCTTTTGCCAAAAGATTTAAAATCTTTCCGCCTGTTGTAAATGTTGCTACATCAGCCAACACCTTAAGCTTCTCAGTTACTTCTCTTAGTCCAGGCAATGCCGCTTTAGCCCTATTAAGCGCCGTGAATGTCTCACCTTTTACAACGGCTTCTTTCTCTGCCTTTTTAATTTCGCCTCTAATGCTTGGTAATAACTCCTTCTGAACTTTTAACTTCCCTTTTTCTTTTGCTTCTGCTTTTTTACCTTCTACAGTTGCAATATTTTCTGCTAGCTTTTCGTCTTCAGCTATTCTTTCCGCTGCTGATAATCCGGCTCTAGGAACTAAACCTAAGTCCACCTTTTGAGCTCTCAATATTTCTTCTTCGGTAAGACCTTGAGTCTTTGACTGGAAATCTCTTTGGCCTGTTGTTTGCGCTAGTGCAGGCCTGAAGCTTTTCGCGCCCGCTATAACATTATCAAGCTCTGCATCACTTAAATCTGCATTTTGAAAAACTGAAGCATCAATATTAAACTTCGATAATTCTTGAGCATTTTGAGCTATAAGGCCTGCTCTAGATTCTAAAGGCACACCTTTTAACTGTTCAGCAAGTGAGCCTAAAACATTATTTCGTATTTGTGATTGCTCTTGATCAAACTTTGTATTCTGCTGAGTTGATACATCCGTTGCACGTTGTGCCGCATCTCTACGCTGCTGGCCTTGCTGAAACTGGCTAGCAATCTGTTGGCCTTGCTGGAAACCTGAACCTAGATTAGAAAACTTAGTCCCA
>NVUT01000009.1 GCA_002733185.1 Flavobacterium sp.
TTTTTATGAATACTATTCAATTTTAATAATTTAAAAAGTAAAACATATTTTTAAATATCCTGTGTATAAAAAAAACTCGTAATTAATAATTTTAATTACGAGTTTCAATTTTGGCTGATTAATTCCTTTTTAAGCTTCACTTTTAATTCTAATTGGTACTTTGTACTCTTTTCCTTTTTCTAATTCTGAACCTAATGTATTATAATTAAGTCTGCTCTTAATGTATTTACATACTGTTTTTGTTTCGCAGTCAACAGATAATACAACTATTTGTCCTTCTTTGTTAATAATGAATGTTACCATTGCATTGATTTCTGAATTCACTTCAAACCCTGGGTTCTTTAAGAGTTTTCCAATTTCTTTAGTTGTTTCAGATGTAGTTACTACTGGGTCAACTGCTGCGTAAGAAGTTAAGGTTCCGAATAAAAGCGCTACGGCTACTAAAATTACATTTACTTTTTTCATGATTGTTCGTTTTAAATGATTGATATACTAAGAAGACGTCATGATTGTAACAATTGTTACACAAGTACTTGGCTTTTAACGAATACTTAACTTAAAACTAGATAAAACAAAAAAAAGCCTTAAATAAATAAGGCTTTCTTAAAAATATTATGATGTATTTAGCTACATTATGCCAATACCTCTTGTACTTTATCTGCTGCTTCTTGAAATTCGATGACACTATGAACATCCAATCCACTTTCATCAATTAATTTTTTTGCTATATCTGCATTGGTTCCTTCTAAACGTACAATAATAGGGATTTCAATATTTCCGATATTTTTATATGCTTCAATTATACCTTTAGCGACACGATCACAACGTACAATTCCACCGAAAATATTTACCAAAATTGCCTTTACATTTGGATCTTTCAGAATTAATTTAAATGCAATCTCAACACGTTCTGCATCAGCAGTACCTCCAACATCTAAAAAGTTTGCTGGCTCTCCTCCTGCTTGTTTAATTAAATCCATCGTAGCCATTGCTAATCCAGCACCGTTTACCATACAACCAACATTCCCGTCAAGATCTACATAACTTAAACCTACTGCTTTTGCTTCTACTTCAACTGGATTTTCTTCACGTAAATCTCTTAATGCTTCATAATCTTTATGACGAAATAATGCATTATCGTCGATCGTTACTTTAGCATCCACTGCAATTACACGATCATCACTTGTTTTTAAAACTGGATTGATTTCAAATAAAGAAGAATCCGATTTTACATAAGCATTATATAGCGCAGAAACAAACTTTGTCATTTCTTTAAATGCTTTTCCGCTTAATCCTAAATTGAAAGCTATTTTTCTAGCTTGAAAAGGAAGCAATCCTAAAGCAGGATCAATCTCTTCATTAAATATAAGATGTGGTGTATTATCTGCAACCGCTTCAATATCCATACCGCCTTCTGTAGAATACATAATCATGTTTCTACCCGTAGCACGGTTCATTAAAACACTCATATAATATTCGCTTGGTTCACTTTCACCTGGATAATAAACATCCTCCGTTATCAATACTTGACTTACTAATTTTCCTTCAACGCTGGTTTGAGGAGTTACCAAATGCATTCCAATAATCTGTCCTGCAATTTGTTCTACTTCTTCCAAGCTTTTTGCTAGCTTAACTCCACCACCTTTTCCACGACCACCCGCATGTATTTGTGCTTTAACAACATGCCAACCCGTTCCTGTATCTTCTGTAAGTTTTTTTGCTGCTGCAACTGCTTCAGCTGGAGTTTGAGCAACGATTCCTCGTTGGATTTCTACTCCAAAACTATTTAACATTTCTTTTCCTTGATATTCGTGTAAATTCATAATAAGGTATTTATTTTCAGACTGCAAAAATAACAAATGTTGTGGTCTTTTTAGTTTCTATTTGCTTTTTTCTGAAAGAAATAGTGCAATTTATTAACTATGATCTCGTTTCTATAAAAACAAAATTGAATATTTATGAAGTTTTCTTTTTTCACTTCTCTTTTAATCGGAATTTCCCTCCTATATAACTGTTCGGATGCTCATGATACGATTATTATAAATGACGACTCTCCTAACACCTCTATTTACATTCCAACTCCCGGAACTACTTTTGAATGGCGTTTAGACGAGCTCCCAGCTAATTTCACTACGGAAGCGGAAGTCATAGACATTGATGCTTTTGATGTTAGCTCTGAGTTAGTTGCTAATTTAAAAGACCAAGGAAAAAAGGTAATCGCCTATTTATCGGTAGGTAGCGTAGAAGATTTTAGGGAAGATGCTTCCGATTTTCCTACGGAAGTAATTGGTAATGTTTATGAAGGATTTGAAGATGAAAAATGGTTGGATATTCGTGAAATAGATCTACTTGCCCCAATTATGCAAGCCCGTTTAAATATGATTCAAGAAAAAGGTTTCGACGGAATTGAACCCGATAATATAAATGGCTATCAAAATAATACAGGCTTTAATTTAACCGAAGAAGATGCGAAAATTTACAGCCGATGGCTCATAGAAGAAGCTCATAGTAGAGGTTTATCTATCGGACAAAAAAATGCGGAAGAACTAATTCCTGAAATGGTCGATGAATTTGACTGGTTACTAACCGAAGATGCTTTTGTAGATGATTTTTGCCAACAATTAAACCCTTATATTTCTGCAAATAAAGCGGTTTTCTTTGTAGAATATACTGATCGTGTTTCGCAAGAAGATTTTCAAAATCTTGTTTGTCCTGAAGCAACTTCACAAAATTTTTCTGCAGTGCTAAAAGATCGAGATTTAACCGATGTTACTTTTTATTGTAACTAAAACAAAACCTAGTAATTTTAAAAAACTACTAGGCTTCTATAATATTTAAAATTCTCTTTCCGATAGTTCTCGACTGCATTTCGACAAGCTCAATGACCAACTCGAACAGGCAGAAATTTATGACAATCCAGAAATTTTTCCGTTGTTGTCAATAGACATTCCTTCAGAAGCTGGTACAGCTGGTAGTCCAGGCATACGCATCATATTCCCTAAAATAGGAATGATAAATCCTGCTCCTGCAGCAAATTCAAATTCTCTTACGGTAACTTTAAATCCAGTAGGTCTTCCAACTAACTTGTCATCATCTGAGAAAGATTTTTGTGTTTTTGCCATACAAATTGCCAAATCGTTTAACCCTAAGGTATCTATTTTTCTTAATCCTAATAATGCCTTTTTAGAATATTCGACTCCATCTGCTCCGTATATTTCGCGAGCAATAGTTTCAATTTTTTCTTTTACGGGAGCGTTCCAATCGTATAATTGTTTGAATTCGTTTTCTCCTTTCTCAATTTCATTTACCACAGCAGTTGCCAAAGCTTTTGTTCCTTCTCCTCCTTTTGAAAACCCTAAAGACACTACCGCTTTTACACCTAATACAGCACATTTTTCTTGTACTAAAGCTACTTCTTCATCACTATCGGTAAAAAATGAATTTATTGCCACTACTGGATTCAATCCAAATTTTTTCATATTCTCGATGTGCTTTTCAAGATTTACAAATCCTTTTTCTACACGTTCTACATTTGCATCGTTGTATTGATCTTTAGCAGCACCTCCGTGATGGCGTAAAGCTCTAATAGTAGCAACTAACACTACCACTTTAGGTTTTAATCCGCCAGAAACACATTTGATATCTAAGAATTTTTCTGCTCCTAAATCAGCTCCAAAACCTGCTTCAGTAACTACATAGTCAGACATTGTCATTCCCATTTTAGTGGCTAAAATTGTGTTGGTTCCTTGTGCAATATTTGCAAATGGTCCACCATGAATAATCGCTGGATTTCCTTCTAAAGTCTGAACTAAATTTGGATTAATAGCATCTTTCAATAAAATTGCCATGGCATTTTCAGCTTTTAAATCTCTTGCATAAATTGGTTTTTTATCGAACGTTTGTCCTATATAAATTCTTCCTAAACGTTCTTTTAAATCTGAAAAATCTTTCGCCATACAAAGTATCGCCATTACTTCAGAAGCTGGAGTAATATTGAATCCGTCTTGTCTTGGAATTCCGTTTACTGTTCCGCCTAAACCAATCGTGATATCACGCAAAGCACGATCATTCATATCCATCACACGTTTCCAAGCGATGGTACGAGGATCGATTCCTAAGTTTCTGGTTTTAGATTGTATGTTATTATCTACCAAAGCAGATAGTAAATTATTCGCTTTTTCAATAGCAGAAAAATCACCCGTAAAATGAAGATTTATATCTTCCATTGGTACAACTTGTGAATATCCTCCACCGGCAGCTCCACCTTTTATTCCGAAAACAGGACCTAAAGAAGGTTCTCTTAAAACTACGGTTGTTTGTTTTCCTATTTTGTTCATTCCTTCGGTTAGACCTATAGAAATGGTTGTTTTTCCTTCACCAGAAGGTGTTGGAGTTAAAGCTGTCACCAGAATCAAATTGCTTTTTGCTACTTTTTCTTCGTCTATTAATCGAATAGGAAGTTTTGCTTTGTACTTTCCGTACATTTCTAAATCATCTTCTTCAATATTTAATTTAGCAGCAATATCACGAATGTGAAGCATTGTATTTGCTTGTGCAATTTCTATATCTGATAAAAACTTTTTTTCTGGTATGCTCATATTTTTTAATTTTAAACGAAAACAAATGTACTCATTTTAACATTTATATTTTCTAAAGAAAATCATAATGAAAATATTAATTATTGTTTATTTCTTATGAAGAATAAAGAATGATTATTAACGAATATTTTTTAGTTTCGTGCTTAAATAAAAGAAGGAAAATGACAGAACAAGATAAAGAATTTATGAGAAGAGCCATCGCATTGGCTGAAGAAGGAATGAACTCTAATGAAGGTGGACCCTTTGGAGCTGTAATTGTAAAGGATGGAAAAATTATTGCAGAAGGTAATAATGCAGTAACCTCCACAAACGATCCAACTGCACACGCCGAAGTGGTTGCGATAAGAAATGCTTGTGAGAAACTGAGTTCGTTTCAGTTAGACGATTGTGTTATTTATACTTCCTGCGAACCTTGCCCTATGTGTTTAGGTGCTATTTATTGGGCGAGACCTAAAAAAGTGTTTTATGCTTGTGATAAAAACGATGCAGCCGAAATCGATTTTGACGACCAGTTTATTTATGATGAAATAGATAAGCCAATTGGTGATAGATACATTCCTTTTGTGAGAATTTTACAAGACGAAGGGGTGACTGTTTTTAATAAATGGGCTGCTAAGGTTGATAAGATGGAGTATTAGTATTGGAACACGAATGATACGGGTTATACAGCTTTTCACGAATTAAAACTTGGCAAAATTGATTCTATTATTACAATTTATCCAATTGATTATCGGTTCCGTCATCGCTTAAAGTCCAAAAGAACCCAATAAAAAAGAATTGATCCGTGGCAGGAAGTAAGGCCCTACGATTATAAAACCCGCTAGAATCTGGTGTTCTGGAATATTGATATCCATTGATATTATTAAATCCAAATACATTATTAATAGAAGCATATAAAATTTTCTGCTGACTTATTAAATACGCCCAATTCAAACTAATACTGTTGTAGTTTTTTGTTTTTTCCTGAAGAAATCCTTGGATGTTTTTGTTTGTATAAGTTCTACCACTAGCAAACTGATAGCTAAAACCTACTTGACTTTTCCAGTCCTCAATCCAATATTTTGCAACTACCGAAAGGTTATGTGTATTCGCAAAAGAGGGAGTAGCAGAAACTGGATAGTTTTTGTATTCTCTTTCAGAATCTAAGTACGAATAACTCACCCAATAATCCATATCATCAAAAGTTGTATTATCACGCCAAAACAAATCCAAACCTTGTGCAAAACCATTACCGTTACTTGAAAAATCACTACTAAAAATTGGATTCTCAGTATCGTAAGTGACAAGATTTTTATATTCTTTTCTATAAATTTCTGCTCTAAAAATCCGATTATTTGCGGTGTATTGGTAATTGGCAATAAAATGTTGTGTTTTTTGTGCCTGAATTGTGGTTGTATATTTTAATATTTCATTGGTTGGTTGCTGGTAAAAATCACCATAAGCTAGAGATAACTGGCTGTTCTTACTAGTTTTTATTGCAAAAGAAGCTCTTGGAGATAGCGTAAACTCTTCAAATAGATTACTGTATTCACCTCTTAATCCGATTTTTAATGCTACTTTTTTACTGAAAATGATATCTGTTTCAGAAAAAACGGAAGTAATATTATTATTAAATCCTAAAGAAGTATTTATTATATCGCTAGTAAAGTCTTCATTAAAATCTGTTAAAAATTGTTCTGCACCAAAGGTCATTTTAAAACGGCTACTAAAATGTTTGCGAAGTTTTACTTTTAAATGTGCAGAATTTTCGAGATCTTCAATTTCATCATTTAACAAACCAATTTTAGTATTAGCGTAGGTATAACTTACACCTCCAAATATTTTCCAATTGTTCTGTACAACTCCACTATAACTTACATTGCTGTAAAAATTATAGTTATTTAACTTGTAATTAATTCCATTAGGCAGATCTATATCTTCTTGGGTTAATTCAAAATTTGTAGCATCAAAAGCAGCATATACTTTCAACAATCCATTTTCAAATTTTCTTCGGAAAACAGTTTCTCCCGAAGCATCTTCAAAAGGTTTTTTCCAATCATTTCGGTCTGGCAGTAAAGCAATATATGGTGCTAAATTTATATAAGAAGCATTTATACTTAGGGAAGACTTATTCCATTTTTGAGTATTACCAAGCCCTACACCTACTGTCATTATTGAAATATCTGTCTTTTCCTGAACAGGTTCGTCAATAGTATTTAATAGCAAAACCGATGATAATGCTTGTCCATATTCTGCTGCATATCCTCCAGTTGAAAAAGTAATTCCGTCAAACAAAAACGGACTGTATCTCCCACGAGTTGGTGAATTGTTAGTAGTAGGCGTATAGGGTGTAAACACTCTAATCCCGTCAATAAAGATCTGTGTCTCTTCGGCATCTCCTCCTCTTACAAATAACCGTMCATCTTCGGCAACCGTTGTGGTTCCTGGTAATGTTTGCAATGCACCTACAAAATCGCCCAAAGCACTTGCAGTGGTCACTACATCTAAAGGTTTTAACACTGAAATTTTACTATTATCACTCGCTTCAAAAGTTCCTGCTGAAATTACGACCGTATCTNACGAGTTAACATCTTCCCGTAATTTTATAGTTAGATTTTTTAGTTCTGAAACAGTTTTTGTTAGGATGAAATTTTCAAATGAGAGAAAAGAAACGACCAAGGTTTGTATTCCTTCTTCGGAAGTTTCAAAAGAAAAATTTCCGTTTTCATCGGATGAAGTTCCGTCGTAAGTTCCATCCAAATAAATATTGGCACCCAAAATTGGGGTTCCATTTGCTTCTATTATTTTCCCTGTAATTAGAATCTGCGAATTTAACATTGCTGAAGTTCCAATTAAAAGGAGAATTAATAATACGGGTTTAAAGTTCATTTTTTTGATTGTTTCAATTGATAGTACAAATCTGAAGTATTTTAGATTTGTTTCATAATATATTTCCTTCAACTGTAAAATTAATAAGCTCAATTGTAAAATTTAGTATCTTGTGTTTATATTAGATTGGATAATTATATTAATGAGGTTGCTTCTTCAAAAAAGATTGCAAAGACATAATTTTGATATTCTAATTTTTAAAAAAAAATGTAACATTTACTAAAAACTGCTACTAATTGAATAATTAACTTTCCATCATTGAACAAAGAACTCGAACATAGTTTTGTAATTCAGCTAGAAAAGAATCAAAACATTGCGCATAAAATCTGTAGGTTGTACACCAACGATCAGGATTCGCATAATGATTTGTTTCAGGAAATCACTATACAATTATGGCGTGCTTTTCCGAAGTTTCGAGGCGATTCAAAATTTAGTACTTGGATGTATCGTGTTGCATTAAACACTGCAATTACCTTGTACCGTAAATCGAAACGACAAATTAGTACGCAAGATTTTGAAGGTGTTAGTTTTAAGATTAAAGCTGAAGAGTACGATGATACTATCGAGCAACAATTAAAGTTGATGTATGGCGCAGTTAAAAAATTAAATGACATTGATAAGGCATTGGTGTTTTTGTATTTAGAAGACAAATCGTATCGAGAAATATCTGAAACATTAGGTATTACAGAAGTTAACGCTCGAGTAAAAATGAACCGAGCAAAAGAGAAATTACGTAAAATTTTAAATCCGTAACCACTATGGATGAGTTAGATAAATTTAAAAAAGAATGGCAATCTAGGAAGCAAGAACTACCTAAGATAAGCTACAACAACATTTACAAGATGCTGCTTAAAAAGTCATCGTCTATTGTAAAATGGATTTTTATTATAAGTGTTGCAGAATTATTATTCTGGATAAGTTTGTATTTTATTATACCCGAGGATAATATTAAATTGATGCACGAAATGGGAATTGGGCAACTATTATATTATAGTAATATTGTTCATTTTTCAGTATTTGGAATTTTTATTTTCTTTTTCTATAAAAATTACCAATCTATTCAGGTAACAGACAACACAAAAATGTTAATGAATAGCATTTTAAAAACACGAAAAACGGTTCGATATTTTGTATATTATAATGTGGGCATGTTTATTTTATCGAGTATTGTAATCGATTCATTTTTCTACTCTAACAGTAGTAAACTATATCAGGCAATGGATTTTGCTAGCAAAGGTGTACCTGAAGAAGGCTTTGCTAATATATTTATTATCACCCAAATAATAGTGGGCATAGTTGTTATAGGCTTGCTTATACTTTTTTACTGGTTGGTTTACGGAATTTTACTGAAACGATTAAAAAGTAATTATAAGGAATTAGAAAAAATGGAAGATTAATATTCCCATTTTCGTTGTTTATTTTGTTCTTCTTCTTTTACAAATTCTTCTGTAGGAATCACATTTAACAAGGAAGGATGTTGCTCTATTGCGAACTGAAGTTTTTCAACTATTGAATCTACACTTTCATTCTCATAATCAATCTCTAAAGGCTCTTTAATTATAAAGGATTGAAGGATACCACGTTTTTTAATACGAAGTCCTTTTTTATCAAACGATCGTCTAAAACCATCAATTACAATAGGAACAACAATAGGTTTGTTCTTTTTTATAATATGAGCGGTTCCTCTTCTTATAGGTCGCCAAGGTTTGGTAGTTCCTTGCGGAAATGTAATTAACCAACCATCTTCCAATGCTTTTGAAATATTACTAACATCGCTCATTTTTACCTGACGATTAATTTCTTTTCCTTCGGCTCTCCAAGTTCTTTCAATACTTACTGATCCAGCATAAGCCATTATTTTTGGAAGTAATCCAGATTTCATAGTTTCCTTTGCAGCAACAAAATAAACATTTAATTTTGGGTGCCAGATGTACCCAACATTTTTAATACTGTCGATTCTTCCACTTAAACTTGCATTAAAAACGTGGAACATTGAAACAACATCAGCAAAATATGTTTGGTGATTAGAAACGAAAAGGACATTGTTATGAGGAAGGTTTTTGATTATTTCACTTCCTTCAATATGAAGTTCATTAAAACCTTTAAATCTTCTATGAGATAAGATTCCCATAATTCTGATGAGCCATTTTTTTATAATCAAATATTGCCCAAACGGATTTTTTTTAAATAGCCCCATGTTTTTAGTAGTCAGTTTTCAGTTAGCAGTACTCAGTCTTCAGCTTCAATTTCTTAAGTAATAAATACTGCGCTAATATACAAAAATACACATTTTACAATAGTTCTTTCAGCATTTCTCTTACTTCATTGAGCATCATCGCAGTGGCTCCCCAAACCAAATGATTATTCAACATAAAGGCAGGAACTTCAATGTTTTTAGCATAGGAAGTTGATAAAACCTGAATGGTTTTAATAGAATCGTCCATAAAATGAGCCAAACTAACCTCCAATAATTCTTCTACTTCATCCTCTTGAATTTTAAATATTGGATTTGTAGAAGTTATTCCCAAATAAGGTTGAACAAAAAAATTACTAGGTGGAATATATACTTCTGTTAATTTTTTTAATACTGAAATAGTATCACGAAACACGCCAATTTCTTCTTCTGTTTCACGCAATGCTGTCACTTTTAATGTAGCATCTTCATCTTCATATTTTCCGCCAGGAAAACCAATTTGTGCAGAATGAACCCCTTTATAAGTCTTTCGTAAAATTAAAGCCAAATGAGTTTCGTTTTTTTCTGAAGGATAAAACAACACTAATACTCCTGCTTTACGAGCGGTGTTTTTTTTATAGGCAATTCGTTTTAATTCAGCCAAACGCTCCATGGGTGCCATTTTAAATTGAACAGACTCGCCTGGAAGTTTCATTTTTGTTATTTTTACAATCTTATTTTCAAATTCTTGAAAGTCCATTTATGAAAAAATTACTTCTGTTATTTATTATTTATTTTTCAATTTTGAGTTGTGAAGATACTAAAAAGCCTTCAACCAAAAAGGAAATAGAAACCAGTACATTAGACAAAAAGTTGGATCAGAATATTGAAAAAAAATCTTCTTCTGAAAATAAAATCCATCCAAAAATTACTCAAGAAAATGTTGTTTCGTTTTTAACAGAATACGGAATTAAAAACCCAGAAACAAAAGTTCGAATCACTACAGTTTTTGGTAATATAGAATTAAAACTATTTACCGACACACCCTTGCATCGTGCCAACTTTATTTATATGGTAAAGCAAAAGTATTATGATAACACTTTTTTTCATAGAGTAGTTCCTAATTTTATTATTCAAGGAGGTAGTAGTGACCTTAAAGATACTTCAAGAAAAAGAGCTGAAATTGGCTCAAATTACCGCTTGCCTTATGAAAAAGGAAACGGAAGGATTCATAAATTCGGAACTATTTCTGGCGCTAAACATTATCGAAAAAATCCTGATAATTTAAGTGTTCCATTTGAGTTTTTTATTTTCTTGGGACCGAATTCTAGTACCACTCACCTCAACGGAAATTACACCATTTTCGGAAAAGTTACTAAAGGAATGTATGTTGTTGAAAAAACCGCAAACCTTCCTGCAGATGGAGACGGTTGGCCAATTGAAAATGTTTATATTTCTGCTGAAATAATAAAGTAAGTAGTATTTTTAAAATTAGAAAATTCCAAATTAACTTTTTAATTCTTCCTCACTGTAAATTGTTGGTAATCTTAATTTAAAAATTACTGCTAATACTCTAATTGTAATTACAATTCCGCCAGAAATAAATACGATAAAATTATTTGTCAATGGTGTGTATTGCAATGCGAAATAAGCTATAGCTCCGGCAATACAAGCGGTTGCATAAATTTCTTTTCTGAAAATAATTGGAATTTCACCGCTTAAAATATCACGAATTACACCTCCAAAACAAGCTGATAAAACCCCAAGTGAGATACAAATTAAAGGAGGAAAACCAGCTTTAATTCCTTTTTCAACTCCTATCACGGTGTAAAGTGCTATTCCGATAGTATCGAAAAGAAATAACGATTTCCGAATGTAACCTAATTTCTTTCTAAAAATAATTGCCAAAACCGATGCTGCTGCAATTACATAAACAAAGCGCAAATCGTACATCCAAAAGACAGGTGCATCTATTAAAACATCACGCAAAGTCCCTCCACCTACAGCAGTTACAAAAGCAATGATGAAAATACCGAAAGGATCCATTCGTTTTTTAACAGCGGTTAATACTCCCGATATGGAAAACGAAATTGTTCCTAAAATATCTATGATTAAAAATAAACTCACATGCTTTGGGTAAAATAATTATAATCTTTTAACACCGTATCAATATATTGTAAATCGTATAGTTCTGATTTTGTATCCAAAATACTTTCCACTTTAACTCGCAAAGCTTTTAAGGTTTTAAAATCTCTTGATCGTTTGGCAATAATAAAAGTTTCTTTAATTAATCGAACATCTTTATCATTTAATTTGGTTACCATAATAAATTTAGGTTCGTAGGTTTCTTCAACTTCTTCCAAAATAGTATGTGTTATTTTTACAGTATTCTTTGTACTAATAACAACAGTACCAGCTGCCGAATCTCCCAATCGCTGTCTTTTTTCAGAAAACAAAATTGTTAAAATACTTACCGTTCCAAAAAATATCCATAAATCTACCAATCGAAGCATCCATCGTATCATAAAATTTGACCAATGCACGGGTGATCCATCAATTTTTACAACACGCGTTTTTACAATCATTTTACCAACGGTCCTTCCGTTAAAAATAATATGCATATAAAGAGAATAAAACATTATAGGCAATAATAGTAACGATTGCATTCCTATAACAGTCCATCTATCTGAAAAAACATCATCGATAATTGAGGTAATCGTATTCACTACAAATAAGTACAGAAAGAACACAAATAAATCGATCACCAAAGCTAAAATTCGTTCGCCAATCCCAACAATTTTATAGTCAAGATTTACATTTTGTGTAGTGTTAATTTTTAGTTTTGCCATTTTTTTTAATTCTCAGTAAATCAGTTTTCAATCTTCAAAAATCAGACTACAATAGTAAACATTCTTCGTTTCAATAATTTTTTCTAAACTCGTTTTCATTTTCAGTTTCGATTTCGATTTCAACTTCAATTTCATTAGATTTGCAGAAGCACTTTTTTTATCTTTAAGGTGTTTTAAAATCGATTGCTAATATAATATTTAATGCGAGAAGCAGCATTTGTAAAACAAAATAAAGAAAAATGGATAGCATTTGAAAAAGCTATTGCATTAAAATTAAAATCGGACCCAGATAGATTGGCAGATGATTACATTCAACTTACCAACGATTTGTCCTATGCTCGTACTTATTATCCAGAAAGCAAAACCCTGCTTTACTTAAATTCGTTGACTTCGCAAGCACATCAAAAAATTTATATTAATAAACGAGAAGATAAAAACAGGATCATTCGCTTTTGGAAATCTGAATTTCCATTATTTTTTTACCAACATCAAAAAACATTATTTTACTCCTTTTTAATATTTGCTATTGCAACCGCAATTGGTGTAATTTCTGCTTTAAACGACGATAGTTTTGTACGTTTAATTTTAGGCGATGCTTATGTTAACGAAACCATTAACAATATTGATAAAGGCGATCCCACCGCTATTTATAAAAGTGGAAGTGAAATTGGCACCTTCCTCGGAATTACCATCAATAATATTAGAGTAGCACTTTTAGCATACGCTTTTGGCGTGATTACTTCCTTAGGAACTGCCTATATCCTTTTTAGTAACGGAGTAATGTTAGGTGCATTTTTTACTTTTTTCTATTCCCGAAACCTTCTTTTTGAAGCTTCCAAATCAATTTGGTTACACGGTGTTATTGAAATTTCGGTAATTATTGTAGCTGGTTGTGCAGGTTTGGTTATGGGAAATAGTATTTTATTTCCGAAAACATTTTCAAGAAGAGTTTCCTTTATGAAAGGAGCCAAAAACGGACTTAAAATTGTGGTGAGTACTATTCCATTTTTTATAATCGCTGGTTTTATCGAGGGTTTTATTACCCGATATAGCAATATGCCTGTTTGGTTGGCAATGACTATTATTTTTAGTTCTTTAGCTTTAATTGTTTACTATTATATTTTATATCCAATTATTTTAAATAAGAAGTATGCCTCAGAAAAAAATTGAATTTAGACAACAGCTTGGAGTAGGTGACATTGTTACTTTTTATTTCGATTTTCTGAAACAAAACTTTAAAAGCTACCTAAATATTTTTATTAGCTATAACGGAATATTTATTCTTGCTTTTTTAGGAATTAGCTACTTACTCATTACAGGTTTTATAGGAATGGCAAACGAAGACACCATGTCTGAAATGGAATCTGGACTTTACGTTGGTTTTGGATTTATCGCTTTTGCTATTGTTTTTATAATTGTTGCAGCCTTAAATTACAGCTTATCGGCAGCTTATGTTTCAAATTATGTAACCAACGACACGATAGAAGTTGATAAAACCAAGGTTTGGAAACAAGTGAAAGATAACTTCAGTAACATTGTTCTTTTTGTATTATTGCTCGTTGTTATTTATGTAGGTTTTTTAATTGTAAGTGTGATTTTAGCAATTATACCAATCATTGGAAGCATTGCTCAATCTATATTAAATTTTGCGGTTTCTGGTTGGTTTGGAGTTTCGTTTATGGTGATGATTCATCAAAAACAAAACATTACAAATTCCTTTAGCGAAGGTTGGAATTTAATATTTAAAAACTTCTGGAAAACAGTTGGAGTTAATTTTATTTTAAGCCTTTTAAACTATTTATTAATCTTTTTAATTTTGTCTATCCCAGGAATTCTTATTGGTTTTTATTCATTTCACGCAGTAGATTCTGGTTTAGATATGTCCAACTCAATAGTTGTAAAAATAATCTGGATTATAGCATTATGGTTGGTATTAATAGTTTTTACATTATTTAATTCACTAATGCAATTTGTAAATTCAATTTTATATTTTTCATTACACGAACAAACTTACAACGACTTTATTCGTGCAAAAATCGAAGAAATAGGAGAGGATATTGAATAAGCACTTTTTACATAGCACTTTTTTATTTTCAACTACTTTCAGATTAGTTTCTGCTCAGGAAAAAGTGGTGATTATTGACCGTTCTAAAACTACTGCAAAGGAGTTTACCAACTATTTTCCTGACGAATATTCCAACTTAAATTATAGCGAAGTAACCGGACAATCTCAAAATTATTTGCTCCGTTTTATACGTTGGTTTTTTGAAAAACTAGCAGACCTTTTCGGAATTGATGTAGATCCAGGAATGTATAGAACCGTTGAGATTCTTATCTATATTATTCTAATCGTTATTGCCATTATTATAATTTCAAAATTGTTTTTAAAATCTAATACGACTTCATTTTTTAGTAAAAAAAGTAAGGACCTCGCTCCTATTTCTTTTGAAGAAGAACATATAGAGCTAATAGATTTGGAAGCATTAATTAGCAATGCGCTTGCACAGTCGGATTATCGCTTGGCAATACGATATATGTATTTAAAAGCGTTGAAAAATTTGTCGCTCAATAATTTAATTAATTGGCATTTTGACAAAACCAATATCGATTATCAAAACGAACTTACTTCTCAAAAGTTAAAAAAACAATTCGGGACCGTTTCCTATTTATACGACCATATTTGGTATGGTGAATTTGGTTTGGATGAAGAAGGTTTCCGTAAAGCAAAAAACGAATTCGATCAACTTTCTAAAAGCATAAACAGCCATGGATAAGAAATCGAAACGTATATTAATGGCTTTTGGTGTTGCATTGTTAGCACTTATTATTATTGAGATTGTAAGCCCGAAACCTATTAATTGGAGAGAAAGTTTTACCACAGATAACAAAGACCCTTACGGCTGTTATGTTGTTTCAGAAGAGCTAAAAACACTTTATAATAACGCCTCCACTACTATTATAAATGAAGATCCATTTGTGTTTTTACGAGATAGTAGTTATCAAGAAAACTCGATGTATTTATTGGTAAATTCGGATATAAAATTAGACAAACGACAATACGAAAAATTGTCTAATTATGTTTCTAAAGGCAACACGGCATTTATCTCGGCAAGAAACTTTGGGAAGGTTTTAAAAGATTCTTTGGGTGTTGATACCTATTCTTACTATTATTTAATGGAAGAGGAGATGAATCCTGTTTTATTTAGCAAATCATTTATAAAAGATAGCACAAAATACAGTTATAAAAAAGGCGTTTATAAATCTACTTTTACTGAAATTGATACCCTAAAAACAAAAGCTTTAGGCTACTATTTAAACTTTGAAGATGAGGATATTCAGGATTTAAATTTTATAAAAATCTCCTTCGGAAAAGGACAATTTTACTTTCATACGCTTCCGGAAGCATTTACCAATTATTATATGATGGAAGGCAACCAACAATACGTTGCCAATTTGCTTTCTTTTGAAAATCCTTCAGAAATATACATCGATAACTATTTAAAAGCAGGAAGAAAGGTAGTAAAGTCTCCTATGCGTTTTGTTTTAAATCAAGCTTCATTAAAATGGGCGTATTACCTTGTTATTATTGGCTTATTAGTATTTGTAATGTTTAAAGGTAAACGTGTTCAACGAGTAATTAAAGTTATTGAACCTTTAAAAAATTCTTCCGTAGAATTCACAAAAACCATCGGAGATTTACACTTTCAGCATAAGGACTTTGGAAATATTATTTCAAAAAAAATCACTTACTTTCTTGAAAAAATACGCTCACAATATTACCTTGACACCAATAATCTTAATGAAGAATTTTGTAAAAAATTAGCTATAAAAAGCAATACCAAATTAGAAGAAACCACGAAATTAATAAACACAATAAAAATGTTGAAAGGCAAATCGTTTCACAGCGAAGAAGACCTTATTCAACTTAATAAATTATTAGAAGAATTTACTTTATAAAATATGGAAGAAAATAATAAAATGGAGCAATCCAACGACCAACCTATTGAGTTTACTAATCGCTTAGATTTAAAAAAACTTCAGAATGCTGTTCAGAAAATAAAGGAAGAAATAGGAAAAGTAATCGTAGGACAACACGATATGATTGACTTTTTAATTGTTTCTATTCTTGCAAACGGGCACACATTAATAGAAGGAGTTCCGGGAGTTGCCAAAACTGTAACCGCAAAATTATTAGCAAAAACGCTTGATGTTGGCTTTAGTAGAATACAATTTACACCCGATTTAATGCCGAGTGATATTTTGGGAACTTCTATTTTTAATATTAAAACTCAAGAATTTGAATTTAAAAAAGGCCCGATTTTTTCTAATATTATTTTAATTGATGAGATTAACCGTTCGCCAGCAAAAACACAAGCCGCTTTGTTTGAAGTAATGGCAGAACGGCAAATTACTATTGACGGTATTAAAAATAAAATGGAAGAACCATTATTGGTTTTTGCAACTCAAAACCCTATTGAGCAAGAAGGAACCTATGCTTTACCAGAAGCTCAATTAGACCGTTTTCTATTTAAAATAAATGTTCCGTATCCAAGTATTGAAGAGGAAATACAAATTTTAGAAAACGAACATCAAAGAGAATCTGCAGATATTTTAGAAAACACAAAACCAGTGCTAAACGCTGTACAAATAAAAGAATACCAAGACACCATTAGGAAAATTATTATTGAAAAACATTTAATAAAATACATCGCTTCAATAATTGACAACACACGTAATAACGCCAATTTATTTTTAGGTGCTTCACCTAGAGCCTCTATTGCAATTATGAATAGTTCCAAGGCTTATGCAGCCATTCAAGGACGTGATTTTGTAACACCAGATGACATTAAAAAAGTGGCGTTACCAGTACTTAGACACCGTATAATTGTAAGTCCAGAACGTGAAATGGAAGGATTTACAGCAGATAAAATAATACAACAAATCATTGAGACCTTAGAAATTCCGAGGTAAGTGAAAATGAATGAATGAATGAATGATGTAAGGAAGGAGGTGAAGATTATTCAAACATTCACTCATTATAATATTAAATCATTCAATCATTAAAACATTAACCAATTATAACATTCACTCATTAATCCATTCAATCATTAAACCCTTATATCATTGAAACAATTCTTTAAAAATTTATACATCCAACCTAAGTTCTTTTGGGCATTTTTTTCCATTGTCCTTTTGTTTGTTGTTTCTTATTTTGTAGAACGTTTTTACGGAGTTTCAAAAATACTTTTTGTAACACTCATTATTTTTCTTTTGGTGGATATTATTTTATTATTTCGGAATAAAACTGGAATACAAACCAAAAGAATTGTTCCCGAAAAACTATCCAACGGCGATGACAATCCAATTTCTATAACGGTGGTAAATCGGTTTCAATTTAAAACCTATATTAAAATAATAGATGAACTTCCTATACAATGGCAAATTCGAGATTTTAAAATTGAAAACAGCTTAAATCCTTCCGAAGAAAAAACCTTTAATTACCAAGTTAAACCAACAGAACGCGGCGAATATCACTTTGGAAATGTAAATATTTTTTCGAGTAGTAGCATAGGGTTAATTGCTAGAAGGCAGCAGTTTGACGAAAATAAAATGGTACCTAACTACCCTTCTTTCCTTCAATTAAAAAAATATGAGTTCATCGCTTTTACCAATAGATTGAAGTTTTTCGGTTTAAAGAAAATTCGTAGAATCGGAAACACTTTAGAGTTCGAACAGATTAAAAACTATGTTTCTGGCGATGATATTAGAAACATCAATTGGAAAGCAACTGCAAAGAAAAATAGCTTGATGGTGAACCAATACCAAGATGAAAAGTCGCAGCCTGTTTACTCAATCATCGATAAAGGCCGTGTAATGAAAATGCCTTTTAACCAACTAAGTTTATTGGATTATGCCATTAATGCAACGTTGGTAATTTCGAGTATTGTGCTTCGGAAAAATGATAAGGCAGGAATGTTTACTTTCTCCAGAAAAATTGAAAACAGAGTAGTAGCACAACAGCGAAAATCGCATATGAATATTATTTTGGAAACCCTTTATAATATTGAAACTGACTTTGCTGAAAGTGATTTTTCACGTTTGTATGTTGATATAAAACGCTCCCTGAACCAACGGAGTTTACTATTACTTTATACCAATTTTGAAACCTTAGATGCACTTCATAGGCAGCTTCCCTATTTACAAGCCATCGCAAAAACACATTTATTGGTCGTTATATTTTTTGAAAATACCGAGTTAAAATCCTTCACCGAAAAAAAGGCCAATAGCACCAAAGAAATTTTTGACAAGACCATTGCCGAAAAATTTATCTACGAGAAAAAACTAATTGCTACCGAGCTTAGAAAACACGGAATCCAAGTAATCTTGACCGCTCCCGATAATTTAACAGTCGATACGATTAATAAATATTTGGAGATTAAGGCTAGAGGGATGTTGTAGTGGTTTAACCTAATTCATCTGTATTGAAAGTAATTTAACCAACTGTTTGTATATAACTATTTTGTATTATGTTAATTATAATGTTTTTTAAATTGGCTTAAAATGAATTTCAACACTTGGTAATCCAAGAGGATCATTTTGTCTAGAAACCATAGCTAAAATCAGTTTATCTTTTTCAATTGATTTTATTCGAGAGGTTAGCTTTCCTTTTATTAAAAGTTCAACATATTTGTTTTTGATATCAAAAACCCATAATCCATTTTCAATATTCCCTTCTTCTCGGATTAAGTCATATTTACCATCTGATTTAAACTTGAAATCAAAATCAGTAGCTCCAGGGATTTGTCCAATTTTCATTCCGTCAATCAGCGCATATTCTATTTCCCATTGTTTACATAAAACAGATTCTAATTCTGATTTGTTCAGATTTATGTTTTGAGCTAAAAGGTTGAAATTCAGTCCAATTAAAAACCCGATGAATAATATAGTTTTTTTCATTTGCTTAAATTTTATCTTTTTGGTTTGTTTATTTTGTTATTTAAAATTGAAATTAAAATAAGGGCAATAACTCCACCCAAAAATGATACTATTATATTGATGAAAAATAGGCTATAATTTACACTTCCCAATTGCATTATTGATATTGGATTAAAACCCAATCTACCAAATGATTTAATTAAAAAAACACTGCCAAATACACCCGCAATGGTATTTCCTATAAGCCCAAAAGAATATTTTTTAAAAAACACCCCTGTAACATTAGCTCCTATGATGCCAATAAAAACACTAATAAGAGAAATTAAAGTAGCTGTCATTAGATTAGTTTTTAATGTCCATAATCCATTTTGTCTATTTTACCACCCATTAATCTTTTTTGAACAATCAAGTAAACAAAAAGCAGCATAAAGCCAACAATACCCCAATTCATCGCTACTGATAAACCATATTCTGGTGCTGCAGTATTATAGATCGTTAGAGATTCGTTTATGGTATTTGTAGAAGGTAAAATTACAGGAAATATGGATGCTAATGAAGAGGTAATTCCACCGAGAATTAATAAAGTAGAAAAAACAAAAGCGTGAATATCTTTTTTTAATTTCTTCATAAAAAATAAACCAATCAATCCTATAAAATAAATAATAGGAAAAACAATTAAATAGGGCTTACTAATAAAATTATCTAATGAATTTGGATTTACAATTTGCCAAATTCCTAAAGAAAAAAATGTCAAAACTGCCAGTACAATATTTAATTTAAATACTGTTTTTTTTAGTTTGTAATTAATTGAAGAATTGGTTTTTAATATAATCCAATTTGCTCCATGAATAGCTAAAGTTACTACTGTAATTAAACCTATAACAATAGTAAACCAATCGATAACTCCTGGATTTTCGCCCAAAGGACTAAAGCTACTATTCCATAATGGTAAAAAGAAAAAATGCCCCTCGTATACTGAAACACCATTTTCTACGCCACCTAGGTTTACTCCTCTAACTATGTTCCCTAAAGCAATACCAAAAAACAATGCCAATAATAAACTTGAAATACCAAACACTTTATCCCACATATCTTTCCACATTTGGTAATTGAACTGACTTCTAAACTCCAATCCAATTGCTCTAAATATAATTAACCATAATACGATTATTAATGGAAGGTAAAACCCACTAAAAACAGAAGCATARAAWGTWGGRAAWGCCATAAARAGCATWCCWCCWGCRRYYACTAACCAYACYTCATTWGARTCCCAAAATARYCCTGCAGATTTTGCAATKACYTCTTTGTCWTTTTCWKWTTTAGCMAAAAATAAATGTATWATTCCTACSCCAAAATCATATCCATCTAAGATAAAAAATACTACCAAAACAATTGCGATTATAATAAACCAGAATATTTCCATAACTTAATGTTTTTGAGGTTTTGGACCTTGGTTAATTGTTTTACCTACTAATAATAAAAACAATAAGCCAAGCAACATATACAGTGCTACAAAGCCTAAAAGTGTAAATAAAGTGTTCCCAGATGAAACGGTGGGAGAAACTCCGTCAGCCGTTTTTAACAAACCATAAACTAGATAAGGCTGCCTTCCTAATTCTGCCACATACCAGCCTGTAATATTCGCGATATAAGGAAAAGGAAACAAAAACAAAATAATCCAAAGTAGCGGTTTTATATGATATATTTTTTTTCTCCATAAGAAGAAAACAGCCAATCCCATTATTCCTATAAAGATAGTTCCTAAGCCAACCATAATATGATATGAATAATAAAGGGCAGGAATATTATCTGGTAATTCTTCCTTTTCAAATTGATCCATTCCTTTAATTTGCTTATCCCATTCTTGATAGGTTAAAAAACTAAGAATATTAGGAACTGCAATTTTGTTGTCTAATTTTTTTTCAACCATATTTGGTTGTCCAATTAAAACAATTTCAGCTCCAGCTTTTTCTGTTTCAAATATCCCTTCCATTGCAGCAAATGTTGCTGGTTGATATTTTGCTACGTTTTTCGCATTCCAATCTCCTGTAGGAAAAGCTAAAAGCAAACTTGATATTAAACCAAATACAACTCCTGTTTTTAAGAATAATTTACCATACTCCAAGTTTTTATTTCTTAATACATAAAAAGCTCCAATACTTGCCACAACAAAAGATGAAGTAGCGACAGAAGCTACTTGATTATGCAAAAAAGCGGGGATTAGCCAAGGGTTACCAAAAAGAGCAGAAAAATTATCCAATACAAATTTACCATTGTCTAAAATCTCGTAGCCTACAGGGTGTTGCATCCAAGCGTTTGTTGCTAAAATAAACCAACCACTTGCCCAAGAACCAAGGAAAACTAGAAATCCAGTTAAGAAATGTAGTTTTTGACCCATTAATTTTTCTCCAAAAATAAATAGTGCTAAAAATGAAGATTCTAAGAAGAAAGAGAACATTCCTTCCATAGCTAAAGTTTGACCTATAATACTACCTGTAAGTTCAGAAAATTTTGCCCAGTTGGTGCCAAATTGAAATTCCATTGGAATTCCTGTAACTACTCCCATCGTGAAATTGATTGCAAATATTTTCATAAAAAACTTTGCAGCATCATTATATTTTTCTTTTTTCTCCCTTAAATATCTCCATTTAAAATAGACAATCATTAAGGATAAACCCATAGTTAATTGTGGGAATATGTAGTGAAATGTGATAGTGAATGCAAACTGCAGTCTATCGTAAAAAATCATATCTTCCATAATATATTTTCTATTTTAGATTGATACAAATGTAATAGTATATTGCTACTAGAAAGGTAACAGATGTCACATATATATTAATTTTATAAATTTGGATTCCAGCGACAAAAATGATTCAAAGAATAGCCCTCATCCTTCTAACATCTCTATTCGAATTTCCTGACTCAAAATACATTTCATCCAAAGAAAAATACATTTCAGTAAAACCCTTTTTAATAGGAACACATTCCATTGCATATTTGTACTATAATTAATCGAAAAACAATTAAATATTTACATTATGAAAACAATTCTACTTACCCTAACCCTAGCCATTACCAGTTTTATTTTAAATGCTCAAAGTATTTCTGATGCAAAAACAGAAGGAAGTACATTAACCGTAACTGTTACTTTACGAGGATCTGGGGGACACATTTTAGTTTCACTGCACAACGAAGTCTCTTTTATGAAAAAACCACTAGAAGCCACTAGTATTGAAATTAAAGACGGAAAAGCAATTGCTGCTTTTAATAATCTTACTCCTGGAGAATACGGAGTGGTGGTTTTACACGATAAAAATGATAATAAGCAAATGGATTTTGAACCCACTGGAATGCCAAAAGAAGCCTTCGGAATTTCAAATAATGTAATTCTTATGGGACCTCCACAATGGAGTGATGCAAAATTTGAGGTGGGTAACGAACCTTTGTCAATTGAAATACGATTGTAATAGTATCAACCCTTAACAAAATTTAAACTTTGTTAGGGGTGTTTTTTCGTTAAGTGCAATTCTACAAAATCAATTCCAACCCATAGTTGCCATTATAGGATAGTGATCTGAAAATGTTTTCTTAATCGTTTCAAAAGAAAGGACTTCCATGTTTTTTGATGAAAGAATATAATCGATTCGCATTGGATAATTTTCAAATAAAAATGTGGTTCCAATGCCGTTTCCAGCTTCTTCAAAAGCATCGTTCATATTTTCCGATAATTTATGATATACATACGAAAAAGGGGTATTATTAAAATCTCCACAAATAATAACAGGATAGTTTAAATTCTTCATATGTTTTAAAATAATTTCAACTTGTGTTTGTTGTTTAATAAACCGTTCTGTTATCTGTTTTCGTAAAATTTCACTATCCATTTTCTGTAAAAAACTAAAACTTGGCAACACACTTAACGATTGTAAATGCAAATTGTAAACACGAATGGTATCCTTTCCTTTTACAATATCTGCATAAATTGAATTGTTATAAGTATGTTCAAAATCAAATGAATTTTTATGAATCAAAGGATATTTTGAAAAAATAGCATGACCTAATTTATTTTTTTTCTTATAATGAATATATTGGTATGGATATCCTGAAAAATCTACCTTATTAATGGTATAAAATTCTTGAATAAATAATACTTCTGGCTGCTCTTTCTCAATAAAATTATTAATTATATCAGGGACATTTACTTGTTTTTCTTTATTTTCATACGCATTAAACAGCCGTACGTTATAGGACAGAACACTTAAAGTATTTTTGAAATCTTCTTTATTTTTTTCGGATGAAATTTTAAAAAAAGAACCAAAATGAAAATAGGCAAAAACCAAAACAATAATAGACAACATTGCCTTTGACTTAAGTTTAAAAAGCCAATAAATAACAAATAAAATATTAATAACAATAAGTGGAGAAACCACCAAACTCAATAATGAAACATTGGGGTATTCTTTTGGAGGAACAAAAGGCAACACAAACGACACCAATAAAAGTATAGTAAAAACAATATTGTTTCCGTACATCATTTTATTAATAAGCCCCAACTTTTTTTTCATAATTTACCTGTCAACTGTCACCTAGCTTCCGCCTCTTAACCAATCCTTTAATTCCTTCTTATTTTCCTGCTTTAAACAAAAAATCTTTTTCAGCTTTGGTTAAACTATCATATCCACTATGTCCTATTTTATCTAAGATTGCGTCAATCTTTTTCTGATGCTCTTCAGAAGGTTTTACAGTAGAACGAGGTGTTTTAGGTTTCGTTGTACGATGTATTTTCTTAAATGGTTTTTTATGTCTTGGTTTAAATAAATTTACAAACCAATCTGTTGCTTCTTCAAACCACCTTCCTATATCGTTTCCTTTGGCTAATTGTGTGGCGTATAAATAACCAAACAAAGCTCCGCCCATATGTGCTATGAGACCGCCAGTATTTCCCGAAGATGGTAACTGAACTAAATCCAATAAAACCATCGCCAATCCTATTTGCCAAAGTTTTAATGTAAACATAAATAACTTAACCTCAGTATTTGGAGTGTAGGTTGCAATAAAAATTACGATTGCCAAAACTGCAGCCGAAGCACCCATTAAATTTGCATTTACATCATTAAATACTGGAAATAAATTATAAGCTAATACATATAGCAAACCTCCACTAATACCACCTAACAAGTAAATTGTTAAAAACCGTTTGGCTTTAAAAAGGTTGAGTGTAAAAGTCCCGAACCAATATAAAAGGTACATATTCCAGAATAAATGCCAAAAACTTCCGTGTAAAAAAGCATAAGTTATGATAGACCAAGGCTGTTTTAATAATAAAACAACGTCTGTTGGCAACACCAACCAGGAAGTAAAAGCTGTTGGAGAAGTCTTTAAAAAGAAAGAACCTAAATACACTACTAAAAAAATCAGTGTATTGATTGCAATGAGTTTTAAAACAATGTTTGCTTGTTTAAATTGATATGTGAGGTTGTTTGTATTCAATGTTGTTTCTTATTATATTTAATTCATAATTCTGAACTCGTAACTCATCATTCGATGATTAATTCCATCGATGTGAATCAAAGCTGTTTTTCTTCCAATAGTACGACATTATAAAACCAAATAAAGCACCACCTAGATGTGCAAAATGGGCAATTCCTGTAGCAGCTCCTGATATTCCGAAAACTAAATCTCCAATTAATAATAAAGGTATAAAATATTTTGCTTTAATAGGAACTGGAAAAAACATCAACATTAATTCTGCATTTGGAAACATCATTCCGAAGGCAACTAATATTCCATATATGGCTCCTGAAGCTCCAACCGCTGGAGTATTAAACGAATTATAAGCAGATTGGATTGTCTCTACGGAAACCGAATTTAAAATACCTGAATTATATTGCCCTGTGACCAACATATTAGTGATTTCAGAGCTACTCATTCCTGCATTTAAAAGTATTTCTGAAGCAGAATGTACTTGGTAATAATTAGCCAAAGAATGAATCAATGCTGCGCCCAACCCAGCAGAAAAATAGAAAAACAAAAATTTCTTTCTTCCCCAAATCTGTTCCAAAGGAGAACCAAATGCCCAAAGCGCATACATATTAAACAAAATATGCATAATACCGCCGTGCATAAACATATGTGAAAGTGGCTGCCAAAATCTAAAATTCGGGTTCTCATAGAAGAACAATGCAAATAATTTATAGGCAACATCTCCTAGAAAAGAAGAGCCTATAAAAAATATAACATTTACGATTATTAGTGCTTTTATGGTTTCTGAAATATTTCTCATTTACATAAATTTTTTATCGATATCAGATATGTCTAACATCATTAAAACTGGTTTATTTGTTGGTGAAACTGTCGGTTCCTTACAAGCAAAAAGTTGGTGTACCAAATGTTCTTGCTCTTCAATATTTAATAAAGTTCCTGTTTTTATTGCTAAATTTTTAGCGAGTGATTTTGCCAATAAATCGTTTTGGCTAAATCCAGCCTCAGGTAATTCATTATTAATATCGCTTACCAATTTTTCTAACACGTTTTTTATTTCGCTTTCTTTTACTGAAACTGGAATTCCGCTAATTTCAATTAAATCCTTTTTAAACGAAGAAAAACCAAAACCCGTATGCTCCAATTGTTCTTGAATACTTTTTATAATTTCCACATCCAAAGTAGAAAAATGAAGTTGTAACGGAAACAACAACTGTTGGCTTATCGCTTCTTTAATGGTAATATTTTTCAGGAAAGATTCGTACAAAATTCGCTGATGTGCTAAATTTTGATGAATGATCATCATTCCGCTTTTAACGGGACTTATAATGTATTTTTTTTGAAGCTGAAAAGTTATATCGCTAGGTTTCTTCTCTTCAGATTCAAAGAAACTTCCAGTAACTTCCTCGCTTTCATACTCGATGGAAGCAATACCTGTTTGTGATTCGCGATAATTATCGGGATCATTTTCTAAACCCACGTACATCGCTTCCCAAGTAGCACTACTTTTAGGTTTAAAGGGTTGTTGTTTAAATGAAGTGTTGCTACTTCCAAAATTTGGTTCCGAATTAAAAGGATTAAAATTCCGATCTACTTCTATCGTTGGTGCTTTCGGGTTTTTTCCGTTAAACCCATAAGGTGTTTCCATAGTAGGATTTTTTTCGAAATCTAGAATTGGAGCAATATTAAATTGTCCCAAACTATGTTTAGTCGTGGCTCTAAGCATTGCATAAATTGAATGCTCATCTTCAAATTTTATTTCAGTTTTGGTTGGATGAATGTTAATATCAATAGATTCTGGAGCTACTTCTAAAAACAAAAAATAACCTGGATGGGCACCATCTTTTAACAAACCTTCAAATGCCGAATGAATTGCGTGATGCAAATAGGGGCTTTTAATAAACCTGTCATTTACAAAAAAGAACTGCTCTCCCCTACTTTTTTTAGCAAACTGGGGCTTTACAATAAAGCCTTCCACTTTTACAATATCGGTTTCTTCGGAAACTGGCACCAATTTCTCGTTGGTTTTAGTTCCGAAAATATTTACAATCCGTTGTCGAATATTGGAAGCTGGCAAATTAAAAACCGAACTTCCATTGTTTAAAAATATAAATTCTACCTGAGGATGTGCTAAAGCTACGCGGTGAAATTCATCTATAATATGTCGTGTTTCTACGGTATTACTTTTTAAAAAATTTCGTCTTGCTGGAATATTATAAAATAAATTTTTTACCGTTATGGTTGTTCCTTTTGGTACAACAGCAGCTTCTTGCGAACTTACTTCGCTGCCCTCAATAGTAATATGAGTTCCTATTTCTTGATCTTCTGTTTTTGTTTTTAATTCTACGTGAGCAATTGCTGCAATAGAAGCCAAAGCCTCTCCACGAAAGCCTTTAGTATTTATTTTAAACAAATCGTCTGCCGATTTAATCTTAGACGTTGCGTGTCTTTCAAAACAAAAACGGGCATCGGTGGTACTCATTCCAATTCCGTTATCAATTACTTGAACCAATGTTTTACCAGCATCTTTAATTACTAATTTTATGGAAGTAGCTTTGGCATCGATCGCGTTTTCTAACAATTCTTTTACAACAGAAGCTGGGCGTTGTACCACTTCTCCAGCTGCAATCTGGTTGGCAACATGATCTGGCAATAATTGTATAATATCTGCCATTTAATTGTATAAAAATATAGACAAATCGAAGTCGATTATGAATAGAAAAAATAATATAAATATGGCAATAATCAATAAAATAATCCTGCTTGATTTTTTACCTGAAGAACTCTTTAACTCGTCCAAAACAGAAGTAAACTTACCTTTCAAACCTTTACTATCCCCTATGGTTGTTCGGAATTTATCAAATTTTTGTTCCATTTGAAAAGGACTTCCCTCACCGTCATTTTTATAATAACGAGGTTCGTAACCAAACTTTTTATTTTTTCGAGGTTTTAGAATTGCCATAAATCAAATGTATTAAAATAGTATGGATTATTAATGCCTTTTAACATCGTAGTATTAACAAAAAATATACCAATAAATAAATGGCAGTTCGATATAATTATTACTTTTTATCCAACTCATTTACAACCATTCGCAACTCTGAAAAAGAATACGCATCCTTTAGTTGTGTTCGTAAATCTGTTAATCCTTCATATTTTAACTCTTTTATTTTATTTTGGATTTTAAGAAACTTTTCTTCTGAGATTAAATCGTAAATATCCATTTCGCCCGTTGAGATAAATGAAGCTAAATGCCCTTCAATAGTTCCACTTACAAACCCTCGAAGTGTTGCAATTTCAGAAATAGATTTCCCTTCTTTAAACATTTTTAAGGAAAGTAATTTGGTGTCCTCTTTTTTTAAAGGAGTATCTTTTACTGCAATTTCTTTAACATCAATATTGTTATCATCGGCATATTCATTAATAGCATCTAATATTTCTGAACCGTATTTTTCAATTCTAATTTTTCCCATTCCGTGAATGGTTTTTAATTGTTTTTTATTTAAGGGAAGTAAATTACTTAGCTCATATAATGTGCGTTGTGTAAATATTTGAAAATGTGGAACATCGTCGGATGTTGCCATAATATTTCTAAGATTCCGAAGGGTATCAAACAAAACCGAATGATTTGTTTCGGCAACAAATTCTCTTTTCTTTTTAGGAACTTCTATATTTTGAAGCATTGCTTCCGCACGAAGTTTTAAAAATTCTGAAGTGGTAAATTTCTCAGACAAGCCTTTCAAACAAATCATTTTAATATGAAGCGCTTCTTCAATTGTTTCTAAGTTTTTTTCAAAATCTTTATGCAAGGATTTATCTTCAGTTGAAAATGAAATTTCTTCAAAAGGAGTTTTTATAGTTTCAATAGTATGTTTGATGAAATATGAAATCGCTTTTTGAATTCGTTCTTGAACTAGTTCATCATTTTCGGGAGAGACAATCGTTTCAGTTAAAGTCACCAACTGATGCTTAAAGCTATTCGCAATCTTTAAAATTGGCTGAATTCCTTCCTCTTTCATTTTCTCTAAATGCGGAAGTATCGTACCTTGAAAGCTGTTTTTGTTTTTATAATAAAGATCTATTAAACGATTTACAGGATATAATAAATGGTAATAATTGAGTAAATCTTCTATTAAATTTAGTTGAAATAGTTTCTGGGATTCTTGTAAAATAGTTTTATTTGGTGAATTTTCAGCAACATTTTCACTAAACGATGTTACTCGCGAATCGGTAATAATACTTTGTGCTTCAATCTTGCTTTTAAGTACCACACCTTCTAAAGTACGGCACCTACTCAAAGCAACATAGGTTTGTCCGTGAGCAAAAGCAGCGTTTGCATCGATAATTGCCTTGTCGAAAGTTAAACCTTGACTTTTATGTATCGTAATTGCCCAAGCCAATCGCAATGGCATTTGCGAAAAAGAACCAACGGTGTTTTCGGTAATTTCTTTGGTATTGGAATCAATAGTGTAATTTACATTCTCCCAAGTTTCTGGTGTTACGGAAATTTCTTCATCGTCTTCGGGACATTGTACTTGGATTTCGGTTTTAGAAAGTAATATGATTTTCCCGATCTTTCCGTTGAAGTATCGTTTTTCAGGATTGCTGTCATTTTTTATAAACATTACCTGTGCACCTATTTTTAATTCAAGTTTTTCGTGAGTTGGATAGGTGTTTTCTTTAAATTCTCCTTGAATTATTGCCTTGTAATTTTTCGATTTTTCTTTTAAAGCTTCCAATTCAATTTCATTCATATCGTTCGCTCGTTTATTATGTGTGGTGAGCGTGATATACCCCTCATTTTTACTGGGTGAAAAATCGGGAAAGTATCTTTTATTTAGTTCTTCAGCGGAGGCTTCGGATAATTTATTATTTCTAATCTCATTCAGTATTTTTATAAACTCTTCATTGTCTTGTCGGTAAATATGTTTCAGTTCTATTGAAACCGAATTGCTTTGCTGAAAAGCTTTACTACTAAAAAAGAAAGGGGTTTCGTAATAAGGACTTAAGATATTCCATTCGTGGTTTTTTACAACGGGTGCCAGTTGTTGCAAATCGCCAATCATTAACACTTGCACACCTCCAAATACTTTTGTGCGGTCGCGATATTTCCGAAGTACTTGATCTATTCCGTCTAATAAATCGGCTCGAACCATACTAATTTCATCAATAATTAGTAAATCTAGGGATCTAATAATATTGATTTTTAGCTTACTGAATTTATGTCGGAATGAATTTTCTTTTTTCTGAAACGAAGAACCGTCGGGTAAAATAGGGCCAAATGGCATTTGAAAAAACGAATGAATCGTTACTCCTTTGGCATTAATAGCAGCAACTCCCGTTGGAGCAACAACGATAAGTCGCTTTAAAGATTTGGCTTTTAAGGAATGTAAAAAAGTTGTTTTTCCGGTTCCAGCTTTTCCGGTTAGAAAAATGGAGCGGTCTGTTTTTTCAACAAAATCCCAAGCTAAGTCGAGTTCTGTATTTTTTGGCATTTAAAATTAAATTATACGTGGGAGTTATAATCTTGAAAATCAAAGGTACTTAAAAAGATTTGAAAATGAAATTGAAAATTAAGTTGAATAACTAAATAATTTTAGGCTTTGATAAAGCTTTTGGATTAAAATTTTTATTTTGCAGTTGTTAATGATTGTGGCTATATAATTGTTGCCAGCAATTTGGAGACACTTAAACGAAAACAAAACCGATGAAAAAAATAATTCAAATTCTCTTATTGATTTTTATTATTTCTTGTAGTAATAAACCTAAACAAGATTACAAAATAATAAACGAAGATACAGACAGAGCATTTAATAAAACAAGTGTTGAAATCAGATTGAAAGAAGAAATAAGTGAAACTGATTTAAAAAATATTGCATTAGAAATAAAAGACGGCAGAAATGATTATGACAAAGTTTGGATTTTTTACTTTTTGCCTGGACAAGAACCTGGAAATGGAGCTTGGGCAACTACTCACTTCAAACCCGAACTGAATGTTGAAATTTTAGGTGCTACCAAAGAAGCATCAACCGAAATGAATTCAACCAAAGTTACAGGAGAAATATTGAACTCGTGGTTTGATAATGATGCTATGCTTCCAAACAAAAAATATTTGGTAAAAGAAAATGGTAAGTTATTTATGAAGTCAATTTATCCGAAAAGCAAATTAGCAGGTGATGGCGGAGAAATGAAAGAAGAAGTTTTTGAGAAAAAGTTAAAAAGGGGAATAGTTCGATATGATTATGAGAATAATCACGGAGAATATTATCTGATTGAAAAGAATGGAAATTTAGGATTGTATGATGATTCTGGAAAATTCAAAGAGGCTGGAAAAATCGAACAAGCGGAATAAAAAACTGCTGGCAACACCGTATAAAATTAATTGCTGGTATGAGCCTATTTACGAAAATCCTCGCGGATTTTCTATTCGGTTTATAATCTTAAATTTAATACTTTTATAAAAAAGTAAACTTAAGTTATACAAGACCATTGTGCTTCATTATGACCAACCAATAACCGTTGATAAAATTTCTTAAATAAATAAAAGGATGTGTTATTTAGTGTTGATTTGTAATACGAATTTAACCGTACCTTTGCACACTTATGCAAATTAACAAACTTTCAGATTGGCTACCAACAACRAACAAAGAAGTWAAAATTCGAGGTTGGGAGGAATTAGATGTTATTCTWTTTAGTGGAGACGCTTATGTAGATCACCCWTCATTTGGACCMGCTGTTATTGGTCGYATWTTAGAAAGTTATGGATTAAAAGTAGCTATTGTTCCRCAACCAAGTGTGAAYGATGATYTGCAGGATTTTACAAAATTAGGMACRCCAAAATTATTTTTTGGRGTTACTGGTGGYTGTATGGATCCTATGGTKAGYAATTATACGGCGAGTAAAAAACGTAGAGATAAAGATGCYTATACACCAAATGGTGATAAAGGATTTCGACCAGATTACGCYACATCAGTTTATTCAAGTATTTTAAAAGATAAATTTCCAGATGTTCCTGTTTTAATWGGAGGAATTGAAGCWTCTCTGCGTCGCGTAACGCACTACGATTATTGGAGTGAYAAACTAATGCCAAGTATTTTAGAAACTTCTAAAGCAGATATGTTRGTTTATGGTATGGGAGAACAACCTTTGCGAGAAGTTGTTGAGTTATTRCAAAAAGGAGTTCCTTTTTCGAGTTTAAGAACCATTAAGCAAACCGCTTTTTTAGTAAATAAAGAAGAAACCATTCCTAAAAATAAAAATTGGGATGATGTAGAGATTTATTCGCATGATGTCTGTTTAAGAAATAAGAAAAAGTTCGCTTCTAATTTTAAAGTCATAGAGCAAGAATCTAATAAACTTTCAGCAAGAAGAATTTTTCAAGGAATAAAAGATAGAACATTGGTGATAAATCCACCATTTCCAACGATGTTAGAAAAGGAAATTGATGCCTCTTTCGATTTGCCTTACACGCGTTTACCACATCCAAAGTATAATAAACGTGGACCAATTCCTGCGTTTGAGATGATTAAGTTTTCTATTAATATTCATCGTGGTTGTTTTGGAGGTTGTAGTTTTTGTACCATTTCTGCACATCAAGGAAAATTTATTGCGAGTCGTAGTCAAGAATCTATTTTAAAAGAAGTTGATAAAGTTGCCAATATGCCTGATTTTAAAGGCTATCTGTCAGATATTGGAGGGCCTTCAGCTAATATGTATAAGATGAAAGGTAAGGTACAATCCATTTGCGATAATTGTGTGGCACCTTCATGTATTTCGCCTGTAATTTGCAGTAATTTGGATACGTCTCATAAACCGCTAACCAAATTATATCAAGCAGTAGATAAACATCCTAAAGTAAAAAAATCGTTTATAGGAAGTGGCATTCGTCACGATATGTTGGTGCCAGAATTCAATAAGAATGCTGATCCAAAAGAATTAGATGATTATACGGAAGAATTAATGAAAAATCATACTTCTGGACGTTTAAAAGTGGCTCCAGAACACACGTCTGATCCTGTTTTAAAGTTGATGCGTAAGCCTTCATTTCAATATTTTCATAAATTTAAAGAGCGTTTTGATAAAATTAATATAAAGAATAACTTGAAGCTTCAGTTGATTCCTTATTTTATTTCAAATCATCCAGCTTGCGAAGTAGAAGATATGGCAAATCTTGCTGCTGAAACTAAGGAAATGGGTTTTCAGTTAGAACAAGTACAAGGCTTTACACCAACACCAATGACAGTTGCAACGGTTATTTATTATAGTGGATTTCACCCTTACACACTAAAACCAACCAAAACTCCAAAATCTAAAAAAGAAAAGGATGAACAGCATCGCTTCTTCTTTTGGTATAAAAAAGAAAATAAAGATTGGATTAGAAAAACGTTGAATAAAGTGGGCAGAAACGATTTAGCAAACCTATTAGTACCAATAAAAGAWAAGAATTCTTGGAAAAGCATTAAGCCTGCAGCTGTAAAAAACACGTTTGATGATGCGATTCCTTCAAGTCATTCACGTCGAAAARCCAAACATAAAYCTAGAAATAAGAGACGTTAAATTATAGGRTAAYCTTTATTTTAWNTATCAAAAATGGATAAATAAATTGCACCCGAAAGTCCCGATAGCTATCGGGATGATTGTATTAAACTATTTTGAAATTTGAAAAAGAAAAACGAATGCCAAAGCTTGAAATATTACATGAAAACAACGATTATCTAGTCGTAAACAAAGCTGCTGGACTTATAAGTGAAAAAAATCCTTACGAAGCTGTCACTATCGAAACTCAAGCTCTTAATCACCTTTTAAAATACAAACGGAAGCCATATATTGGTATCATACATAGATTAGATCGCGTAACAAGTGGAGTATTAATTCTTGCCAAGAAAAAAAGTATTCTTGTAGAATTTAATACTCTATTTAGTAGTCGTAAAGTTCAAAAAACGTATTTAGCAATTGTTAAAAACACCCCACAAAAGAACAAAGGAAACTTAGTAAATTTTATCGTAAAAAATAATAAAGAAAAAAGAGCAGATATAATCCAATCAAAATCAAAAGACTCCCAAAACTGCATTCTTTCCTATCAAGTTATAGGCGAAAATGATTTTGGTTACCTTTTAAAAATAAAACCGAAAACTGGTCGATTCCATCAAATAAGAGCCCAATTAGCTAATATAGGGCTCCCTATTATTGGAGATAAAAAATATGGCTCAGATCAAGAATATTTGCCTTTGTCTATTTGCCTACACGCTTGGAAATTAACCTATGAAGTCTCTAACTCTAAAGAGCCTCAGGCCTTCGAAGCACCTTTGCCCAATAACGATTTTTGGGCATTTAAATCCATCTAAACTTATCAACTATTTTACGCTAAAAGATATAAGAATACAGTCTCAACAACTATCGGGAATATAGTTTTAAATCATTTGAGGTCAATAAAACTGGAGATGAAGCGGAAATTGAAGTTGAATATTTTAATAAAGTTATACTTTCCTTACACTTATGGATTAAAATCTTTATTTTGCATTTGTTAATGATTGTGGATGTATAATTGTTGTAAAACATTTGATGAAATTGAATATCATAAAGAAAATATTTGAAAAATATGATGAATTCGTTTTAGCTGAACAAAAAGCTAAAAAGGATATTTTACGTTCTGAAATCAAATCAATGTTAAATGAATATTCTGAAAAAAATTCTAATTGCTATCATCTTCTCGGACTGATTGACTTTGAATCGGACGATTGGAAAGTTCATATCGAAAAATCAATTTTGAATTTTAAAAAAGCTATTGAATTGGACAAGACCAATGTATTACCTCAATTGTATTTAGCACATTGCTATCACGATTTGAACCAATTAGAATTGGCATTAGAAAACTATAACAAAGTTGACAAGGAAAAACTAAAGGAATTTCAAGTTTGGAGATATACTAAGATGATTGAGCAAATTGGATACTGTGAATACAAACTTGGGAATAAACAAATTGGAGAGCAGCACTTTGAAGAAGTTTTGGGATGGTATAAAAAACTCCCAGAAATTGACCGAGTTGTTCCATCTGAATTAATTGAGTGTTTACCAAAAAATCACCGAATTGTAACTGAAATAAAAAAAACAGAAACTTATATAGAATATAAAATAAATCAACAATGGAAAATTTAAGCTTTTTATCAGCTCTTTTTTATATACAAATCGTTAGACACAACTAAAACGAAACACATATGCAGAAAATAATTTTAATCTTACTTCTATTATCAAGTTCATTTATTTATTCTCAAAATAATGAAACTGAAAATATTTTGAAAGAAGGAAAACTGCTTTTTAGACTAGAAAAAGGTTCTTGGTATGGTACTGATGATATGTTGGCAAGATTTAAAACAAAAAAAGATTCAGTTGGAGGTTATTTATCCTATGAAACAACTGAAAATAAAATTAAGACAATTTTTTTTAGCCGTTTTAACTCGGACGAAATATTAATTAGGTATGAATTTGACAGCTTACCGAAACCCGAACGAATAAAAATTGACACTTTAAACCATAAAGCAACTGATTTGGAAAAAAGTCTAATTTCTATCCGACAAGATGCAAAAGACAGAGCTTATTCGAATGAAGATAAATTTTTTAACTTTTATGAAAACACTTCGTTGAATTTTATTCCTTTAATTACGGATAAAGAAAAAAGTGTATTCGTATTGACTGGTCCACAAGTTTCTGGAATTGTATTAATTGGTAACGATTATAAATTGAGTTACAATAAGAAAAATAAATTTAAGAAAAAAGAGAAAATTCATAACTCAATTTTACAATTCCCATATACATCAAAAAATAAAGAAAATCCGACTGTTTCGACAATTCACTTACACGTTATAACAAAATACATTTCATCAACTGACATATGTACTTTGTTGCTTTACAAAAACTATGTTGAGTGGAATCAACACATTGTTATGAGTGATAAGGAAATCTCGATATTTGATTTAGATAAAGAATCATTTTTTACAATGAAAAGGAAAGCTTGGGAGAAAATTTATAACACTGAAAAAGATAAAAAATAACTATGCCTAACTCCGTGTTTACATCTCTGTTTAATAAGTGTTTAAATGACATTTATAAATATAAATAATTAAGATAAACTAAAAATGAAGCACTTCTAAATGCCCACGCTTCATACACAAAACCATTAGAAATGAAACGAATTACACTAATCATACTCTCTTTTTCGTTTTCTCACTTTTTATTCGCTCAAAATGAGGATTCAATAAAACTGGTTGGTTTTGAAATTTACTTATTAAATGAATATAATGGCAATCCTAATTCATTTTGGTATTTGGATAAAACTGAATTAAGGAAATTTAAAAGAAAATTCAAAGAGAAAAAATTAAATCAGCTCCCAAATTCTATCTGTCACGATTATTTGAATTGGAATAAAATCACATTATTTGATAAACCCTTTCTGTCCAAATCTGACATTGAGTACTATTCGTGGAATGACTATACAGTTGTATTAACTCAATCTGGAATCGAAAAAATTAAATTACTCAAAGGCAACGTACAAGGAATCCCTTTTGCAATTGTTATTAACGGAGTTGTTCAGTTCGGTGGTAAGTTTCGTTGGATAGGATCATCTCAGATGAATGATAGAGTTTACACTTCTTTTAAATCTGATTTTAAAGAAATAAAGATAATGTTCATGGGTTGCGGAGAGGATCCGAGAAATACTCCTGATTTTAGGGCTAAATTGAATCTAAGAACAGAATAGTTGCTTATAATACAACTACAAACATTAAAACTTAGCCTCCTTACGTAACTGAGCCATTTTTACAGCTACAATAGCAGCTTCCGTACCTTTATTACCATGTTTACCTCCACTACGGTCAATGGCTTGTTGTAGGTTATTATCGGTTAACACACAAAAAATTACAGGTATATCATTTTGAACATTTAAGTCTTTAATACCTTGTGAAGTTGCTTCACAAACAAAATCGAAATGTTTGGTTTCTCCTTGGATTACAGAACCTATTGCAATAATAGCATCCAACATATCGTAGCTTTCTTGCATTTTTTTACAACCATATACCAACTCGAAGCTTCCTGGCACATTCCAACGAACAATGTTTTCCTTAATACCTCCACAATCTAAAATCGCATCAAAAGCACCTTGAAACATACCTTCGGTGATGTTAGGATTCCATTCTGAAACAACGATCCCAAACCGAAAATCTTTCGCGTTTGGGATGGTGGTTTTATCGTAAACTGATAAGTTGTTATTTTCTGTAGCCATTTTATGAGTGCCTAAAGTTTTGAGTGTCTAAAATACTTAAAGTTAATTTCAATAAAAAATTAACTTTAGCTTACTTTAAATTCTTTTTTACTTTACTGCTTCTGCTTTACCTTCATATAAGGTAGCTTTAGTAGCTTCTGGTGATTTTGGATAGTTAACAGTGATTGCTTTAAAGTGTTTTAAAGCAACAGTTTTTTTCCCTAAACCTAAGGCAGTAATTCCTGCTTTTAATAAAAATCGTGGTGCCGTTAATTCACTTTTGCTCATTGAGGCAGCTTTTTCGTAATACTTTAACGCTTCCTCTTGCTGATCTAATTGTGCAAAAGCATCGCCAATAGCACCTTTTGCAATAGGAGCAACATTCATATCGTCTGCTTTAAAAGCATCTAAATATTCGATTGCTTCTTGGTATTTACCTGTATTTAAGTAGGCAATTCCTGCATAATATTTTGAAAGATTTGCAGCATTAGTTCCTCCGTAATTATCGATAATGTCTAAAAATCCAAATTTTCCTTCACCACCTGTAAGCGATAAATTAAAAAGTGAATCTTTACTTGTAGCAGTTAATGCTTGCTCATAATAAGATTGTGCTTGAAACATTTCGTTGGTAGCTTCTGCTTCTTTTGGTTCTTGGATAAAGTTTTGGAATCCTAAATATCCCAATACACTAATTGCAATCACACCAACAAATATTAATATTGCTTTTTGGTTTTTTTCTACCCAAGCTTCAGTACGCGAAGCACCTTCATCTAATGTGCTAAACACTTCTGCTGTAGTACTTTCATCCTCGATGTGATCCATCTTTTCAGCCTGAGTTCTAGGCTTTCCCCCTCTTTTCTTATAAGTTGCCATAATATGATCTTGTTAAGTGTGCAAAAATATAATTTTTATTAGATAATAAAAGCGAATTTATTTCTTATTTTTCAATAATTTACAAGCGGAAAATTACTTGCTTTTTTATTTTATAAAAACACGCTAACACATTAACCAGTATGACCTTAGAGAACTTATCGCTTCTTAACTACAAAAACTTTGAAACGATTTCTTTTCAGTTTGACCCAAAGATTAATTGTTTGGTGGGTAATAATGGCGTGGGAAAGACGAATGTTTTGGATGCTATTTATCATCTTTCCTTCGGAAAAAGTTATTTCAACCCTATTACTTCACAAAATATAAAACATGGTACCGATTTTTTTGTTGTTGAAGGGAATTATAACAAGGAAGAACGGGAAGAAAAAATCATTATCAGTGTCAAACGAGGACTTAAAAAAGTAATTAAACGAAACGGAAAATCGTATCCAAGATTTAGCGAACATATTGGTTTTTTACCTTTGGTGATTATTTCGCCAGCAGATCGAGATTTGATTATTGAAGGAAGCGACACCCGAAGAAAATTTATTGACGGTGTGATTTCACAGGGAGATAGCGATTATCTTCATACCTTGTTAAATTATAATAAGGTATTAACTCAGCGTAATTCGCTGTTAAAATATTTTGCTGTAAATCAAGCTTACAACCAAGAAACCTTGAATATTTACAATTTACAGTTGCACGATTTAGGTACTACAATTTTCGAAAAACGTACTGGTTTTTTAAAGGAATTTATGCCTATATTTATGAAACGCTACCAATCTATAAGCAATTCGGTAGAAAATGTAAATCTTTCCTATAAGAGCCAGTTGCAGGAAAAAGAATTACTGCCCCTTTTAGAAGAAAATTTACAAAAAGATAAATTAACGCAATACACTAATTTCGGGATCCATAAGGATGATTTAACCTTTGAAATTGACGAACATCCAATTAAAAAATTTGGTTCGCAAGGACAGCAAAAATCATACTTGATTGCTTTAAAACTAGCACAATTCGATTTTATTAAAGTACACAGCAAGGTGAATCCAATATTGTTAATGGACGATATCTTCGATAAATTAGACGAATCTAGAGTAGAACAGATAATAAGTTTGGTAAAAAACGAAGATTTTGGGCAGCTTTTTATTAGTGACACTCATCCAGAAAGAACAGAAAATATTATAAAAAAAATTCATCAGACTTATAAAATGTTTCGATTGTGATGACGACTACGAACAATCGATACGTTCTGATAAAAAAATCGGAACACTCAGTGTCCTTGATTTTAAGAAACAAAACCTCTGAGACCTTTGTGTAAAAACTTTGCGAACTTTGTGGTTAATTAAATGAAAAAAATCCCCGCCTTCACGGGCATAATATGGCAAAAAGAGAACATAAAGAAAGTCCGATAAGTGAAGTTTTAAAAGGCTTTATTAAAACAAATAAACTTCAAAAAGGCTTGGATAAAGTTTCCGCTGAAGAAGCTTGGCATAAAGTAATGGGAAATGCAATTTCAAAATATACTACAGCTATTAAATTGGATCGAGAAATCTTATATGTCCAATTAAGTTCTTCCGTTCTACGAGATGAATTAAGTTATGGAAAAACAAAAATTATTTCCTTATTAAACGAAGAAATGGGTAAGCAGGTGGTTACTAAGTTGGTGTTGCGTTAAGATAATGTCATTGCGAGGAGGCACGACGTGGCAAACTTATAAAAACATCCTTAATCATGAATCACTTCGGCAAAAAAGCCTCGTAAAGACGCAACTTTCAAGATTTAATAAGATTCTTCACTCCTTAAACTACGTTCTGAATGACAAAAAAATGCCCCTAATTTCTTAGCGGGCATTTTATATTTTGTTTGAATTGTTTTCTTAAAACATTTCTCTTCCAGAAAAATGGAAAGCACCTTCAATTGCAGCATTCTCGTCGCTATCACTTCCGTGAACAGCATTTTCACCGATAGATGCAGCATATAATTTTCTGATAGTTCCTTCAGCAGCATCAGCAGGATTTGTAGCACCGATTAAAGTTCTAAAATCTTCAACAGCATTTTCTTTTTCAAGAATAGCCGCTACGATAGGTCCACGTGTCATATATTCAACTAATTCACCATAAAATGGGCGTTCGCTATGCACTGCGTAAAAAGCCTGTGCATCGGCAGTTGTCATTTGGGTAAGTTTCATAGCTACAATTCTGAAGCCTGAAGTATTAATTTTTTCAAGTATAGCTCCAATGTTTCCTTTTTCAACACTGTCTGGCTTTAACATAGTAAACGTTCTGTCTGTTCTCATTTTATAAAAATTTTTGCAAAAATATGGAATTAGATTACAATAGCAAGACAATCCTATTTAAAATAACTATTTGAACAATATTCTTTTACTCTAATTAAAAATTTAATAGTACTTTTACTATACTTTATAATTAATATATTATGTCAAACGAATCAAATTTTATTACAGGAATTGTAATTGGTGCCATCGTTGGAGCAGCAGCAGGAATTTTATTAGCTCCCGAATCTGGTGAAGAAACCAGAAAAAAAATAGTTGATAAAACTTCAGGATTAAAAGAAGAGTTAGAGTCTAAATTTCAAGATATTTCTGAAAAAATAAAAGGGCTTGAAAATGAAGCATTGTCAGATTTTAAAGATAAATTTTACGATGTGAAAGGAAAAGTAAAAGACCAATATGCCGCTATTTCGCATAAAGTTGAGGCTCTGGAAAATGATTTAATTTCGAAATACAAAGAAATTGAAACAGAAGCAAAAGAGCATTTATCCAAGACTAAAAACGCCTAAAAATATATGATAAATTTTGTTAAAGAATATATTGACAATCGAATTCAACTTATAAAACTAGGTTTGGTTAGTGTTTTGGCAAATCTTACTGCCAATTTAATTAGCTCCTTTTTAATATTATTAATTCTACTTATTATCTTGTTTATGTTTAGTATATCACTTGCTTATTTAATTGGGCAACAGTACCAAAACATTGCTTTAGGGTTTGCTATTGTTGGTGGAATATACTGTCTTATATTTATTATTTATATGCTTTTTGCGAAAGACAAAATAGATATAAGAGTAAAAAATAAGATTGTACAAGCGGCTTTTGCTGCTGAAAAAGAATTAACAGAAGAAAACAATGACTAAAGTAAAAAAACAATACGATATTTTTTCTTATGAAGATTTACAAAGAGAAAGACAAAAGCTAAAACTGATTATTATAGAACAAGAAGTTAGCTTAAAAGAAAATCCTATTGTAAAAATCACCAAGTCTTTTAACAATTCTAGTTCTGTTTCTAGTTCTGTAAAAGAAGTTTTTTCTGGTTTAAATTTTCAATCGGGTGAAGCATTAATTAGTTCCTTATTGCTTTCGAGTAAAAAAACCCGAAAATATTATTTGGCTTATATTGTTGCTAAAGAGATGGTTCCGTTCACAATTCAAAAAGTAAAAGAGCTTGTTGAATCAAGAAAAGCTATTGATAATAACGATTAATATTATCCCACTTTTTATTTCCTTTTACAAATTTACTTATACGATTCAATAAACTGCAGAAGGTTTCGTAAATCTATTCCCTTTTCAATAAACTTTTCTACAAACAAAGGAAAAATTAACACAACAAAAAATACATTTTCATTGATAGAAATTTAATATTTCTGCTCCAAAACATCATAAACCACATTATTTTCCCCTCTTATTTCCATAATCACATTTTGATTTTTAAAATCGAATTTAATCACACCAAAATTTAGCTTTTTAACTTGATTACCTAATCTGTATTTGTTGATATCTTCAGGTGAATCTGGATATACTTTTGTCATTCCACTTGCCGTAAAATCTATTAATGGATAGTTCAAACCGTCCAATTCTTTTTTAGAAAATTCTGCTAAATGCCGATCGCCACTTAAAATAAAAATATTATTGGCTTTTGCGTTAATGATTAATTGGTTCAGTTTTTCAGCTTCTTCTAGAAAATAACCCCATTTTTCCCAATAATGCTCGTTTGCCAAAAACTGAATACTACTCACAATTACCGTAAAAGTTGCACTATCATCATCCAATTCTTTTTCAAGCCAATTCCATTGTGTTTCACCTAAAACGGTCCCCAAATGATCTGCTGGCCAATGGTCGTAACGTCTTCCTTCAATAGAACTTTTAAGTAAAGAATCCCTAAAAGTACGGGTATCTAACATAATTAATTTAACACTTCCGTTTTTGGTGGTAAATGTTTCAGTAGAATAAACGCCTTCTCTTGTTCTTCTTATATCATTTTTTGAAACTCTTAAAAAATCTAGAAATTCTTGTTGTGCTTCCTTTTTTACGTGCCACTCCTTCCCTGCATCATTTTTTCCGTAATCGTGATCGTCCCAAGTTCCTGTAATTCTAGTTTTGGAAGCCAATTTTTGATATTCAGGTTGTGCCCAAACACTTTCGTAGTCTGCTTTCATTTTCAACATATCATCGGTATCGGCATAGATATTATCGCCTCCCCAAACAAACACGTCTGGTTTTGTTTCTATAATAGGCTTCCAAAGTGGTTGCTTCATTCTTTGATCGCTACAACTTGCAAAAACCATTGTAAAATCGATATTTTCTTTAATTGATGTTTCAGTTTTGTTTGCTTCGGAAAGCTTTTTAGAAACCTCATCTTTACAAGAAATCAATATAATTAAGGATGCAACTAATAAAATATATTTCATTTTAATTACGTTTTAATAATTCAAAAGTAAGCAAAATTAGTAGGTAAATGCTAATAAATTGTATATTCGCAGTCTATGAATTCGGAAGAAATTTCAGTAATAAAAAAGCTGCTAAATACGGTTAAAAAAATTGTAGTTGTTGGCCATAAAAACCCTGATGGCGATGCTATCGGCTCTTGTTTGGGGCTTTCAAATTTCCTAAGACAATTGGGACATCAAGTTACAACAGTAATGCCCAATGATTTTCCTGTTTTTTTAAAATGGATTCCGGAAGCTTCAGAAATTATAAACTTAGAACAAGATTCACAAAAAACTATTTCAGCAATAAACGAAGCTGATTTAATTTTTACTTTAGATTTTAATGCGCTTCATCGTACTGGTGATTTAGAAGAATATTTAGAAAAGGCAACTGCCGATTTTATTTTAATAGACCACCATCAAAAACCTGACGATTATGCAGTAGTTATCTATAGTGATGTTGCAATGTGTTCTACTTCCGAAATGGTATTTCATTTTATGGAATATTTAGACAGAATCAACTTTTTAAATAAAGAAATTGCAACACAGTTGTATGTTGGTATTATGACGGATACAGGATCATTTAGATATCCTGCAACCACAGCAACAACCCACAGAGTCATTGCAAATTTAATTGAAGCGGGAGCTAAAAACTCTACGATTCATCAAAATGTGTACGATACTAATAGTCCTGATCGACTTAAGTTATTGGGAGTAGCGTTGAATAATATGGTCATGCTTCCAGAATATAAAACAGCATATATTACTATTTCGCAAGAGGAGTTGAATGAAAATAATTTTAAAAAGGGAGATACAGAAGGTTTTGTAAATTACGCCTTATCAATGACGGGAGTTGTTTTTGCGGCAATCTTTATTGAAAATAAAAAAGAAGATATCGTAAAGATTTCCTTGAGAAGTAAAGGCTCATTTTCGGTGAATGATTTTTCAAGAAATCACTTTAACGGTGGCGGTCATATTAATGCAGCAGGAGGTAGAAGTCTTACATCGCTCAACCAAACCGTTACTAATTTTATTAGTTTATTACCCGATTATAAATCTGCCTTAAATGAATCGTAGTTTTTTAATACTATTTATTTTTATAGTTGTTTTTTCTGCTTGTAAAAGTCCAGAAGCTAGAAAGCCTGTACAACATAATTCAGGAACTTTTTTCGCTAAATCTGTTGCACGTAATAAAGCTATATTTAAAGAAGAAGAAAAATTAATCAAACAATATTTAAGTTCAAAAAATATACAATCCTACGAAACTTCAGAGGAAGGGTATTGGTATTATTATAATAAAAAAGATAGTTTACCTTCGCCCACACCTAAATTTGGAAACCATATTACTTTTCGGTATCATGTGAATCATTTAGATGGCACTAAAATATTAACTGAAGAAGAAACTGGATTGCAAAATTACTTTGTAGATCAAACCAACCAAGACTTAATTCCTGGAATTAGGGACGGAGTTAAACAAATGAAGGAAGGCGAAACTGTAACGTTTTTATTCTCCTCTTTTAACGCTTATGGTTACTACGGAATTGAAAATAAATTAGGCTCTAATATCCCAATAGAATGCACTATTACATTAATTACTATTAAACAAACTGAAAACAATTAAAATTATGAAGAAATTATCATTTTTAGTATTAATTCTTTCACTTGGATTTGTATCATGTCAAAATGATTATCCAGATTTGGAAGATGGACTATATGCAGAATTTAAAACCAATAAAGGTGTTTTTGTTGCCAAGTTATACAATGAAAAAACGCCACTAACTGTTGCAAATTTTGTTGATTTAGCTGAAGGAAACAACGAATTGGTTGATTCTATCTACAAAGGAAAAAAATATTACAACGGACTTACATTTCACCGTATCATGAAAGATTTTATGATTCAAGGTGGAGACCCACTAGGAACTGGATCTGGAAGTCCTGGTTATACTTTTTCCGATGAATTTTTACCAGAATTAAAAATGGATAGAAAAGGAGTATTAGCAATGGCAAATGCAGGTCCTGGAACCAACGGAAGTCAATTTTTTATAACCTTAAAAGACACGCCTTGGTTAAATGGCAAATACAACGTTTTTGGTGAAATTGTAATGGGTCAAGAAATTGTTGATTCTATAGGATTGGTTGAAGTTAACAAACAAAACAACAAACCTGTTAGTCCCGTAATTATTAACGAATTAAATATTATCCGTAAAGGAAAAATTAACTTGAATTCCTTTAGTGAAGAAATGGCAATTGCCGAAAATAAGATTGAAGAAGAACAAGCTGTTATATTAAAGGTAGCATCTGATAATGCTTCAAGGTTAGAAAAAGTTTTAGAAACAGCTGAAACAACATCTTCAGGATTGAAAATTGTATTTACTGAAAAAGGTGATGGTGTTCAACCAGTTGAAGGTTCAAAAATTAATATGAATTATGCTGGTTATTTAACCAATGGTTCTTTATTTGATTCAAATATTGAAGAAGTAACAAAAAAATTCAACAAATGGGATCATAGAAGAGCTGATCGTGATGGATATACACCTATGACTTCAGACTATAGTAAAAGTGCTCAGTTAATTGCTGGATTTAGAGAAGGCTTATTAATGATGAGTGTTGGAGATAAAGCAACCATTTTAATTCCTGCACACTTAGCGTATGGAGAAAGAGGAATCCCTAATGTAATCCCACCAAACAGCGATTTAATTTTCGAATTAGAATTGGTAAATATAATTGAGTAACAAAACAGTAAACTAATATAAAAAAAGAGGCTTTTCAGCCTCTTTTTTATTGGATTTTAATTTCAAAAATCGTTAATGATTATTCCTGAAATATTCTATGTTTTCTGCTTTTTCTTTTTAGCAGCTGGAAATAATACGTTGTTTAAAATTAGTCGATATCCAGGTGAATTTGGGTGTAGTTCTAATTCAGTTTTTGCATCACCCACACGATGTTGGTAATCTTCAGGATCGTGACCGCCGTAAAAAGTAAAAAACCCTTTTCCTTTAATTCCGTGAATGTACCGAGCTTCACCATTCGTTTTTTGCTCGCCCATTACTAAAACATTTGCTTTAACCTGTTCTCGTGCATACGAAGTAGTTTGTCCCATAAATCCTTTTACTAATGAAGTGTGATTTTGAACTAGCATCGTTGGAATCGGATCCCATTTAGCTGAAAAATCCATCAATGTAAAATAGTCTGTTTCTTTATTAATTTTACGTTTTGAAGTCATATCTATCGAAGAAAACTCATATACCATAGGACTACGCTCTAAAACAAAATCTTTAAAAGCAAATGTTTTGGAATAATCTATTTTACTTTGGTATCCTGAATCGCTAGGATCTCCATCGAACATTGCTTCACAAATATCAACTCCTTCTACTGAAAGTGCAATATCAAAACTATCGGTTGCGCTACACATAGCAAACATAAATCCGCCTCCAACTACGTAATCTCTAATTTTTAAAGCCACATCTCTTTTAAGTTCTGAAACCTTTAGATAGCCTAATTTTGTTGCCATAGCCTCCGCATCTTTTTTGTTTTTTATATACCACGGGGCTGCGCGATAAGCTCTATAAAACTTGCCATATTGTCCTGTAAAATCTTCATGATGTAGGTGTAACCAATCGTACATTAGTAAATGGTCGCTCAACACTTCTTCATCGTAAATAACGGTATAAGGAATTTCTGCATAAGTCAGCACCATCGTTACTGCATCATCCCAAGGCTGATTTCCTTTGGGTGAATAGACTGCAATTTTTGGTGCTTTTTCTAAAACGACTGCCTCCATATTTTGTGAAGGGCTGCTGATTAAGGTTAAAATCTCTTCGGTTTTTGAATTTGAAATTACTTCAAAGGAAACACCGCGAATCTGACATTCTTTTCTTATTTCTTCAGAATCGGGAATTAAAAAAGATCCGCCTCGATAGTTTAAAAGCCACTTAACTTTTAGTTGCTTTTCAAGTGTCCAATAGGTTATTCCATATGCTTTCAAATGCTCTTTTTGAGAATCTACATCCATAGGAATTAGAATATAAGATGCCGAAACTGGAATACTGAAAAATACAATAACTAATAAAATAATAAATCGCCTCATAGGGCTAAGATACCAACAAATTTTAAGCCGAAATAGCTTCGAAGTATGAAAACTTTATATTTAACAATTATTTCAGAAAATTGAATTTACAATTACTACTTAGAATTAAAAAGGAACATCGTTTTCATCCTCGGAAGGAAGGTCGTTCATAGAACTTCCAAAGGCTTCATTCGGTGTCGCAAATGGATTGGGTTTATGTGTATCGTCGTTTGCAGCTGCATTCATACGGGAATGGAATTCATTACCGGTACCAAAACCAAAATCATCCAAATCTTCAAACTTACCTAAATGTCCAACAAATTTCAGTCTTATTTCATCCAAACCTCCATTACGATGCTTAGCAACTATAAATTCTCCCTGACCTTCAGTAGGGCTATGCTCATCATCATCCCATTCGTCTATTTTATAATATTCTGGACGATAAATAAACGAAACAATATCTGCATCTTGTTCAATCGCTCCAGATTCACGTAAATCTGAAAGTAATGGACGCTTAGTACCTCCACGAGTTTCAACCGCACGAGAAAGTTGTGATAATGCAATTACTGGAATATTCAACTCTTTTGCCAATGCCTTTAAGTTTCTTGAAATGGAAGAAATTTCTTGTTCACGATTTCCTCCACTTTTATTTCCGCCAGCTGTCATTAACTGAAGATAATCTACTATAATTAATTTAATTTTGTGTTGTGATGCCAATCTTCTAGCTTTCGCACGTAAATCAAAAATAGAAAGAGATGGCGTATCATCAATAAACAAGGGTGCTTTTTCAAGTGCTTTTACCTTTACATTTAACTGCTCCCATTCGTGTTTTTCGAGGTTTCCTGTTCTTAATTTTTCTGAACTTAAACTTGTTTCAGATGAGATTAAACGAGTAATTAATTGTAATGATGACATCTCTAATGAGAAAAATGCCACTGGAATATTATGTTGAACCGCAATATTACGAGCCATAGAAAGCGAAAATGCTGTTTTTCCCATCCCCGGACGTGCAGCAATAATTATTAAATCACTTGGTTGCCAACCGGAAGTAAGTTTATCTAATTTTGTAAACCCAGATGGTATACCCGACATTCCTTCTTTATTGGCAATTTCTTCAATTTTTTTCTTTGCTTCAATTACTAAATCTTGAGCACTGATAGTCGATTTTTTAATATTACCTTGAGTAATCTCATACAGTTTTGATTCTGCGGTATCTAAAAGATCAAAAACATCGGTAGTTTCATCGTAAGAATCTTCAATAATTTCATTTGAAATTTTTATTAAACTTCGTTGAATATACTTTTGAATTATAATCCTCGCATGAAACTCAATATGTGCTGAAGAAGACACTTTTTGAGTTAGTTGAATTAGAAAAAAATCACCTCCAATTGCATCTAATAATTTTTCTTTTTTTAATCGTGCTGAAACGGTTAATAAGTCGATAGGAAGCCCCTCTTTAAACAGATTATGAATGGCTTCAAAAATTTGTTGGTGTTCTTTTTTATAAAAAACTTCAGAATGTAAAATATCAATAACCTCATCTACTCCACGTTTATCAATCATCATCGCTCCCAACACAACAACCTCTAAATCAAGTGCTTGCGGTGGTATTTTTCCTTTTTCCAAAGAAATAACAGGTGGATTTTTTGTAACGTAAGAAGTTTGAGGTTTTAGTTTTTCCATTAGGCGAATGTAAATAAATTTGCTTTGTTAAGCTTTATAAAAAGTGTTCTCGAAGTTAACCATTCATCAACAATTTGACTGTTAATAAGTCAAAATAATTGTTAATAACCATAAAAAAAACTGAAATAGAAATTTCAGTTTTTTTTAAAGGATTGCTATTGTTGAAACTAGGAATTAAAGACACCCATTTCTGAATATTTTTTCATTCTATTTTTCACTAAATCTTTTGGGGATAAGTTCTTTAATCCTTTATATTCTTTTTCAATTGCCTTTGAAACTATTTTAAAAGTTTCTTCTCTATTATGATGTGCTCCTCCTAAGGGTTCTTTTACAATTAAATCGATTAGTTTTTGTTTTTTCATATCGGTGGCCGTAAGTTTCAAAGCTTCTGCAGCTTGCTCTTTAAACTCCCAACTTCTCCATAGTATAGAAGAGCAACTTTCAGGTGAAATTACCGAATACCAAGTATTTTCGAGCATTAAAACTTTATCTCCTACGCCAATTCCTAAAGCACCTCCACTAGCTCCTTCACCAATAATAACAACAATAATCGGAACTTTAAGACGGGTCATTTCAATAATATTTCTAGCAATTGCTTCTCCTTGTCCACGTTCTTCTGCTTCCAACCCTGGATAGGCTCCTGGTGTATCAATAAATGATACTACTGGAATTCCAAATTTTTCGGCAGACTTCATTAAACGCAAAGCTTTACGGTAACCCTCAGGGTTAGACATTCCAAAATTACGGTATTGACGCGTTTTAGTATTGTATCCTTTTTGCTGTCCTATAAACATAAAAGTTTGATCACCAATTTTTCCTAAACCGCCAATCATTGCTTTATCGTCTTTAAAATTACGATCGCCATGAAGTTCTAAAAAAGTATCTCCACATATAGCATTGATATAGTCTAAAGTGTAGGGTCTATTTGGATGTCGTGACAATTGAACACGCTGCCAAGGAGTTAAATTTTTATAGATATCTTTTTTAGTATCGTCTAACTTTTTTTTAATTTGAGCACAAGTATTTGTTACATCAACATCGCTCTCTTCACCTATTTTACAAGCTTTCTCAAATTGTTCGTTTAATTCTTTAATGGGCAATTCAAAGTCAAGATATTCCATAGTATCTGTTTTATTAATTTGAATAATTTTGACAAATATAACGGATATTGTTTTTAAATACTTATTCTTTTTTACTAGTTTTTATTATTCCGTTAACGATAACCGTAATTAGAATAATAACAGCACCTAAGTAGAAAGTTGGGCTCATATATTCTTTATCTCCTAGAATCAGTATTGCTAAAATAATCCCGTAAACAGGTTCCATATTTGTTGTTAGCATTACCGTATAAGGACTAATCCATTTCATAACGTGAACAGAAGCTATAAAAGCATAAGCCGTACAAACCGAAGCTAATATTAGTAAATATATCCAATCGTTTGTTGAAAGAATAAAAAACTCAAAACTAAAACCATCTGTAAATAATAAGTAAACTGAAATGCAAAAAACACCAAACAGCATTTCGTAAAAAGTTATAACCGAAGCGTTATGGGTTTTTACTAAAATCCCATTTAAAGTAGCGAATAACGCTCCTAAAAATGATGCTAATAAAGCAAATAATATTCCTGAAACATATTCAGATTCAACTTTAAATATAATGTAAAGACCTATGATTACAATTAATCCGAACACCACTTCATACTTCACAATTTTTCTTCGGAAGAAAATAGGCTCTAAAAGTGATGCGAAAAATGCTCCCGTTGACATCATTGCTAAAGTGATTGAAACATTAGAAACTTTTATAGCATAAAAAAAAGAAAACCAATGCAATGCAATTAAAAAACCTACAAAAGCAAATTTTAATAAATCTTTTGCGGAAATTTTTAATTTAACTTTTTTGAAAAGAATATACAACAATACAAATATTGCTCCCAAAAACATTCGATGCCAAGCTAATGGGATTGCATCAATAGAAATTAATGCGCCCAAAACTGCAGTAAATCCCCAAATGAAGACTATAAAATGTAAATGAAGGTAATTTATTAGCTTATCGTTTCGCATTACGAAGTAGGTATATTGCTAAAATAGCAAATACAAAATTAGGGAACCAAGTGGCAACAAAAGGTGAAAAATCACTTTGCTCTGCCATAGTGCCAAAAATTTTGTCGAAGAAAATAAAAATCATCCCAATACCTATTCCAATAGCAAGGTTTACTCCCATTCCTCCACGACGTTTCATCGAAGATACTGCAACTGCAATAATGGTTAATATATAAGCGGAAATTGGCAAGCTCCAACGTTTATTTCGGACCACTTCATACCTATTAATATAGGTTGATCCTCGTTTTTTCTCTCTTTCAATAAAACTATTTAACTCGATTATATTCAAGGTTTCTGCAATATATTCAACGGGTGTTAAATCCTCTAAATCAAAACTAAAAGTGGTATCTAATTTTTGTTGTGAAATTAAAATATCTTCATTTTCACCAATCTCTCTTTTAAAATATTTATAAAGTGAATAAGTCGAATCTTTTTCATTAAAAACTATTTGATCGGCTTTTATTTTATATTCTAATTTATTTCCGTTAAAATGTTCTAAAGTAAAATCGTTCCCAGATTTTTTAGAAACATTAAAATAGCTTACATAAATAAAGTCATTATCGTTAATTTGGCGATATACATTGGATTGAGTTTGAGCTTTTTTTCCGTTTTTTAGATATTTATAAGTAAATTCATTAAAACCTTTACTTGCCAATGGAGCCAAATACAAGCCCATTATTAATGCTCCACCACAAACAATTGTAGCTCCAATAATATAGGGTCGTAAAAAACGATAATATGAAACTCCACTACTTAAAAATGCGATAATTTCAGTATTATTTGCCAATTTTGAAGTAAACCAAATTACCGATAAAAATAAAAATAACGGAAATAAAAGGTTCGCAAAATAGATGGTAAAATATAAATAGTACTCGGCAATTTCAACAAAAGGGACTTCATTTGCCAGCATCTTATCAATTTTTTCTGAAAGATTGATAATAATTCCAATAGGAACAAAAAGCAGAAGCATTAAGATAAATGTACCTATGTATCGTTTTAAAATATATCTATCTAAAATACTCAACATTGTTTTATAACCTTTTATCCATTTGTTGAACCATCATTTTTTTCCAGGCAGCAAAGTCTCCGGCTAATATATGCTTTCTCGCATCACGAACCAACCACAAATAAAACCCGAGGTTATGAATCGTAGCTATTTGTCTTCCTAACATCTCATTAACAGTAAAAAGATGACGTAAATATGCTTTGCTATATTCGGTATCTACCCAAGTAATATTCATAGGATCGATTTCTGAAAAATCGTCTTCCCATTTTTTATTTTTAATATTAATGGAGCCATGAGCAGTAAAAAGCATTCCGTTTCTTCCGTTTCTTGTTGGCATAACACAATCGAACATGTCAATACCTAAAGCAATATTTTCGAGTATATTAATAGGTGTACCCACTCCCATTAAATATCGGGGTTTTTCCTTCGGAAGGATTTCAGTAACAATTCCCGTCATTTCGTACATTTCTTCGGCAGGTTCACCAACAGATAAACCTCCAATGGCATTTCCTTCTGCTCCTACTGAAGCGATATATTCTGCAGATTGTTTTCGTAAATCTTTATAGGTACTCCCTTGTACTATCGGAAAAAAGGTTTGCTCATAATCGTATTTTAAGGGCGTTTTTTCTAAATGATTGATACAACGATCCAACCAACGATGCGTCATATGCATCGAACGTTTTGCATATTGATAATCACAAGGGTAGGGTGTACATTCATCGAAAGCCATGATAATATCGGCTCCAATGGTTCGCTGAATTTCCATTACGTTTTCGGGAGTAAAAAAATGATAACTTCCGTCAATATGTGATTTAAACTTTACTCCTTCTTCTTTTATTTTACGATTTGCAGAAAGCGAATACACTTGATAACCGCCACTGTCTGTTAAAATATTTCGATCCCAATTCATAAATTTATGAATACCTCCAGCTTTTTCCAAAATAGAAGTATGCGGTCGAAGGTATAAATGGTAGGTATTTCCGAGAATAATATCTGGATTAATATCTTCCTTCAATTCTCTTTGATGCACTCCTTTTACTGTACCAATAGTTCCCACAGGCATAAAAATTGGCGTTTCAATGATTCCGTGATCTGTTTTTATAGTTCCAGCTCTTGCTTGAGAATTGGTATCGGTTGCTTTTAAATTAAATTGCATTCGTAAAATTTATTTTTCTTGTTAATCAGAATCAGCAAATATAAACTGATTTGTTGTTTTATTAAGAAGAACCGTATGCTATAATTTAATTTAATGGGAAAATATTCAATTCTGTTAACTAAAAGTCGAAAATCGTTAATAACTGTTTGATTTCAGTTTTGCTTAACCTTTCCAATAAGTTATTTTTGCAATTGAAAAACATTAATATGCCAGATAAAAAATACCTTAACGATTTAGTAGTACAAGTACGAAGAGATATTCTGCGTCAAGTACACAAAGTAAATTCAGGTCACCCAGGAGGTTCTTTGGGTTGTACCGAATTTTTAGTTGCTCTTTACCAAGAAATTATGGATCGAAACGATTCTTTTAAAATGGATGGGAAAGATGAAGATTTATTCTTTTTATCCAACGGACATATTTCGCCTGTATTTTACAGTGTTTTAGCACGATCAGGTTATTTTCCTGTAAATGAATTAAACACTTTTAGATTATTAAACACACGATTGCAAGGTCATCCTACAACTCACGAAGGCTTACCAGGAATTAGAATTGCCTCGGGATCTTTAGGTCAAGGAATTTCAGCTTCCATTGGTGCAGCTCAAACTAAGAAACTAAATGGCGACTCTCATTTAATCTACACACTTTGTGGCGATGGTGAATTACAAGAAGGTCAGAATTGGGAAGCAATAATGTACGCTGCTGGAAACAACATTGATAACTTGATTGTAACTATAGATTATAACAAACAGCAAATTGACGGTGCTACAGATGCTGTTCTTCCTTTAGGAAATGTTAGAGCAAAATTTGAAGCATTTGATTGGGAAGTGATTGATATTGAAAAAGGAAACGATATTGATGCAATTTTATCTGGAATGAAAACTGCTAAAGAAAAAACAGGCAACGGAAAACCTATTTGTGTTTTACTACATTCGGTTATGGGTAATGGTGTCGATTTTATGATGCATACCAATGCTTGGCATGGTAAAGCCCCAAATGACGAGCAATTAGAAAATGCTTTGGCACAAAACCCTGAAACTTTAGGAGATTATTAATAAACTAAAATTTTAAAAGATACCCGGATTTCTCGGGCATGTTATGAAAAAATATATAGACACAGGTAAAAAAGATACACGTTCGGGTTTTGGAGCGGGACTTACAGAATTAGGAAAAACTAACGAAAATGTTGTGGCTCTTTGTGCCGATTTAATTGGTTCGTTAAAAATGGATGATTTTAAAAAAAATCACCCAGAACGATTTTTTCAAATAGGAATAGCCGAAGCAAATATGATAGGTATTGCTGCTGGAATGACTATTGGCGGAAAGATTCCCTTTACTGGAACTTTCGCAAATTTTTCTACTGGAAGGGTTTATGATCAGATTAGACAATCGGTTGCTTACAGTAATAAAAATGTAAAAATATGTGCTTCTCATGCAGGACTAACTTTGGGTGAAGATGGAGCTACGCATCAAATATTAGAAGACATTGGCTTAATGAAAATGTTGCCAGGAATGACAGTAATTAACACTTGTGATTACAATCAAACCAAAGCGGCAACTTTAGCAATTGCAGATTTTGAAGGCCCTGTTTATTTGCGTTTTGGAAGACCAAAAGTAGCTAATTTCACAGATGAAAATCAAACTTTTAAAATAGGAAAAGCAATACAATTACAAGAAGGTACTGATGTTACAATTGTAGCTACAGGACATTTAGTTTGGGAAGCATTGCAGGCTGCCGAAACTTTGAACGAACAAGGTATTTCTGCTGAAGTAATAAATATTCATACCATAAAACCTTTAGACAGCAATGCTATTTTAAAAAGTGTCGCCAAAACCAACTGTATTGTAACTGCCGAAGAGCATAATATTTTAGGTGGATTAGGGGAAAGTGTTGCTAGAGTTTTGGCAAACAACAACCCAACAGCACAAGAATTTGTAGCTACTCAAGATACTTTTGGTGAATCTGGAACTCCAGAGCAATTAATGGAAAAATACGGCTTAAATGCCAATGCTATTGTAAATGCTTCTTTAAAAGTTATTGCTAGAAAATAATTAACAACTCACTTTTGTTTATAAAAAAAATGCCTCGAAATTCGAGGCATTTTTTTTATATGAATATAGCAATGGTCACTTCTTATACCAATTTAATTATAATAGGAGTCATTAATAAATTGGTATTAAATCTCGTCATCTAAATAATCTGGAGTACCATCATTATTAGAATCTGTAAAAATAACCGTATATATTTTTATTTCTCCTGTCTCTTCATCTATTTCTCTATACATTTCTACTTCAYCATCTACAAAATTTGGATCCTCATCGCCTGGGTTAATGGTATAATCATTTAACTCAATTTCATCTTTGGTTAATCTTCCATCGCCATCATCATCAGCATCAATATAATTTGCATTTCCATTTGCGTCAGTATCATCATCACCAACATACCCGTTTTCATTTAAATCTTCTAAATAAGACAAAATTCCATCGTTATCTTGATCACCTCTTTCAATTGTGTACAATTGAAATGTAAATATTAGCTCTGCGTATAAAGGAATAGCACTATTTGGTGGAGGGGTTACATAATAGCCTAATCCTGCAGGTATAAATACTGCACCAACTCCATAGTTTTCAAAAGCTATAGTTCCATCTGGATTTTCTTCAAATCCAGTTGAACCRTTAAATTCAATCAATCCAGCGTGAAAACCCCTAACTACTTGAGTAATATCAAAACTAATTGGAGTCACAGCCGAATCAAATAACTCGTTATCTTCTAAATATCTACCTTCGTAAGTTAAAGAAGTAATATCTGCAATATCAGTAGGGTCTCCTTCACCTTGAATTACATTTAAATAATAAAATTTATAGGTAACATCTGTATCAACTATATCATCAACAAATTTTGACAAAACCTGATTTATCAACGGAATCTTATCAGAGTTATCACCAGCTATAGTATCTAAAACAATTTGAAAATTAAAACCAAATGGAGGGATTTCAAAATCCTCATAATTATAAAAATGTGTTTCTAGATATTCTTCAATTAATTCTTGATCGACAATTGCTTCTTCTCCTCTATCCCGAGCAGGAATAAAGTTAGTCTCTGCGTTGTCATCATTATTACAAGAATTAAAAATCGCAAAACTTAATGCAATAAACGGGATAAAATATTTTAATTTATTCATAATTTATTTTTGAAGTGCGCAAGATACGATTTTATACTATTTTTACATATTACATTAACGTAGATTTAAGGGAAATGAGAATAGATAAATATTTGTGGTGTGTTCGTTATTTTAAAACAAGAAGTATCGCTACTCAGGCTTGTAAAAAAGGGGCTATTAAAATTAAAAAAACGCCTATTAAACCATCACGCGATGTATATCCTGGTGATGTAATTGAGGTTCGGAAAGACCAAATACATTATACCTTAGAAGTTTTGGATATTCCTCCAAATAGAGTTGGAGCAAAATTAGTGGATATGTATCGAAAAGACACCACTCCCAAAGAAGCTTTTGAAAATACAGAACTTTTAAAATATGCAAAAGATTATTACCGTAAAAAAGGTGCTGGAAGACCTAGTAAAAAAGATCGTAGAGATTTAGAAGATTTTACTGAATCTGCTTCCGAAGATTAAACTGTCATTTACTATCTTTGAAAAAACTTCTATTTTATGACTCAGCTAGAAAATATTATACTTAATAAAAAACAAATAGACCATAAAACAAAGCGTATTGCGTATCAGATTTATGAAAATAATGTATCTGAAAAAGAAGTAGTAATTGCTGGAATAGTAGAAAACGGATATCTGTTTGCAAAAAAAATTAAAATTGCTTTGGAAAACATTTCTCCAATTAAAGTAAAATTATGTAAAGTTTTTATTGATAAAAAGAAGCCTACAAATCCTATTACAACTTCACTAGATACTGAAGAATATAAAAACAAACCCTTAGTATTGGTTGACGATGTATTACATTCTGGAACTACCTTAATATATGGAATCAAACATTTTTTAGAAGTACCATTAAAACAATTTAATACGGCAGTTTTAGTAGATCGGAATCATAAAAAATATCCAGTAAAAGCAGATTTCAAGGGTATTTCTTTATCTACTTCAATTAACGAAAACGTTTCAGTAGTTTTTGAAAAAGGAAATTACTTTGCTCGTTTAGAAGGATAGTTTCTGCTGGATACTTTCGACAACTTCTTCAACAGAAAGATGGTCAGTTTCAGTTTTTATGGAAGCTTGATTATAATAATAAGATCGCTCAAAAAGGTGTTTACTTATAAAATCGTGTAACTCTTCTTTAGTATTTAAATGAGAGATTAATGGACGTTGATTACGTTCCTCAAAAAGACGATTTGTTATTGTTTGAATGGAAGATTTCAAATAAATAGTTACTGTTTTATTGTTCGAGTTTAAAAATTCCATGGTATTCCCATAACAAGGAGTTCCGCCACCAGTTGCTAATACAAGATTGGTATTTTTCTCTAGAACAATCTTTAAGGTTTCTATTTCTTTTTTACGGAAGTATATTTCGCCATTATCAGAAAATATATCAGGTATTTTACGATTTTCTAGCAATTCAATTTCTCGATCCAAATCTTTAAACTCTATTGCTTTTAATTTAGCTAAAAGCTTCCCTACAGTGGACTTTCCACTACCCATATATCCAATAAGAATGATTTTCATAGTATTTTTTTAGAGCGTAAATGTTTCATTATGAAGCAGAAAAAATATTTTTCAAATTTAACTTAAAATAGCTTTGAAATATAAATATAATGATAGTATATTTGCACCCGCATTCAAGGAAACATATTTAATGTTAGAATGACGACCTGGTAGCTCAGTTGGTAGAGCACCTCCCTTTTAAGGAGGTGGTCCTGGGTTCGAGCCCCAGCCAGGTCACTTAAAAAGTCGAGCATTGTGTCTCGACTTTTTTTTTACCCAAATACTGGTCCCGAGGCGTCGGAAGGTATACAGGCATTTAATTACCCGAATGCTGGAATTGGTAGACAGGCATGGTTGAGGGCCATGTGTTCGAATGAACGTGTGGGTTCGACTCCCATTTCGGGTACTTTTCTATTTAAGTTTATATTTTATTGATGCTGGTATTGATGCTTCAGAAATAGCTTCATTTGATTTTAAATTGCTTCAAAAGGATTTTGAAAATGTATTAGAAATTAAGAGCACTAGATATTAAGAAAGTATATTAAGGTCTAATATTATTGCTTTTCCGAAGTGAAATAGTTATCTTTAGTTCTCACTTTAACACCAATTATTATGAATAAAGATGAAAAAACCACTCGTATTTTTACTGGATCTGCCATTGTAGCACAACCATTAATTAATAGTTTAAGCGAAATGGACATCAATCCTATTATTCGTGATGATCATCAAAGCGGAATTCTTAGCGGATTCGCAGCGGGTGTCCCAGGACAAATTAGAATGTATATCCGAAATGAAGAAGTAACTCTTGCTAAATCGGTAATTGATAATTTTCTTGAAAGTATAGAAAACTAAGCTTTACGAATACATTTTATCACGTAACTCTCTTACATTTGGATTGCTCATATATTCTTCAAAAGTCATATAACGATCTATTACTCCATTGGGTGTAAGTTCAATTACTCTAGTTCCAATAGTTTGTGCAAATTCGTGATCGTGTGTTGTTAAAAGCACGGTTCCCTTAAAGTTTTTAAGTGTATTATTAAAAGCGGTAATCGACTCTAAATCTAAGTGATTTGTTGGCTCGTCTAATTTTAAAACATTGGCACGAATCATCATCATTCTACTTAACATACAACGAACTTTCTCACCTCCCGAAAGTACATCACAAGATTTTAAAGCCTCTTCTCCACTAAATAACATTTTCCCTAAGAATCCACGAATAAAAACTTCTTCACGTTCTTCTTCAGTTGTAGCCCATTGCCGAAGCCAATCTACCAAACTAACTTTGGTTTCAAAAAACTTATGATTATCTAAAGGTAAATAACTTTGTGAAGTGGTTACTCCCCAGTTAAAAGTTCCTTCATTCTGTTGTAAGTTTCCGCTTAATATTTCATAAAAAGCAGTAGTTGCCCGCGAATTTTTTGAAAATAAAATCACTTTATCCCCTTTCGCAAGATTTATATCTATATTTTTAAATAATATATCACCATCTAAGGTCGCAGACAAATTTTCAACATGTAAAATCTGGTCTCCTGCTTCTCGTTCCGTAGTAAAAATTATGGCAGGATATCTTCTACTTGAAGGTTTTATATCTGAAACATTAAGCTTCTCAATCATTTTTTTACGAGAAGTTGCTTGTTTTGACTTGGCCATATTGGCAGAAAAACGACGTATAAACTCTTCCAATTCTTTCTTTTTATCCTCTGCTTTTTTATTTTGTTGTGAACGTTGTCTAGCTGCTAACTGACTACTCTCGTACCAAAAAGTATAATTTCCACTAAAATGATTTATTTTTCCGAAGTCAATATCACTAATATGTGTACAAACCGAATCTAAAAAGTGCCTATCGTGAGAAACCACAATTACACAGTTGTCGTAATTTGCTAAGAAATTTTCTAACCAAGCGATTGTTTCATAATCCAAATCGTTAGTAGGCTCATCCATAATTAACAAATCTGGGTTTCCAAAAAGTGCTTGTGCTATAAGAACCCTCACTTTTTGTTTTCCATCTAAATCTGCCATAGATGTAAAATGGTGTTTCTCACCAATACCAAGATTAGAAAGCATTGTGGCTGCATCACTATCGGCATTCCAACCATTCATTTCTTCGAAAGTTAATTGAAGTTCGCCAATCTTTTCTGCATTTTCATCAGTATAATTTTCGTAAAGTTTGTCTATTTGAGATTTTACAGAAAATAAATCTTTATTTCCCATTACTACGGTTTCCAAAACCATAAACTCATCAAAAGCATTGTGATTTTGCTCTAAAACAGACATACGTTTTCCAGGCTCTAAATGAACTTGACCAGAAGTTGGATCTTGTTTTCCAGAGATTATTTTTAGGAATGTAGATTTTCCTGAACCATTTGCACCGATAATTCCGTAGCAATTTCCCTGTATAAACCGTGTGTTTACATCATCAAACAAGATACGTTTACCAAACTGAACCGATAAATTTGAAACTGAAAGCATTTATTTTTTCTTTAAAAATTTTGCGCAAAAGTAACTATTTCAAAACAATAAAAGCATTAGATATATTTTAATTTCTTTTAACTCGGTATTAACAAAATGATAGACAGTAGCCTTTATTTTTGTGTAATGATTTATAACACTTATATGATTAGAAATCTACTTCTTTTTTTTACTGTAATATCCTTTCTTTTTTCTTGTAATATTAAGAAAAAAGACGATACTACATTTACATATATTGGTGGTGAAATTGTAAATCCGAAAGGCGATTATATAGTCTTTTATAAAGACGAACAATTTCTTGACAGCATAAAATTGAATACCAACAATCATTTTTCATATAAAATTAAAAATTTAAAGGAAGGGCTTTACTCTTTTTATCAWAAAGAGTTTCAGGTTTTTTATCTAAAACCAACTGATAGTATAATGCTACGAGTTAATACGTTAGATTTTGATGAATCGCTTTCATTTACAGGAATTGGTGCTGAACGAAACAATTTTTTAATGGACATGTTTTTACATAATGAAGCCGAAATTGGACTCATGCCAAAGCTTTATAAATTACCTCCTTTAGAATTTGAAAAAGCATTGGATTCACTTAAACTTTTTCGTTCAGAGATTTACAATGATTTTGTAGTAAAAAAAGAACCTGAAGCTTTATTTATTGAAGTAGCCGAAGCTAGTATTGACTACGATTATTATTCAAAAAAAGAAATTTACATTACTGCAAACGAACGAAAAAAAGGATCTGAAACTTATTTTGAAATCCCAGAAAGCTTCTTTTCCTATCGAAAAAACATTGACTTTGGAAGCGAAAAATTACGTTCCTACTTTCCGTATTACAGATTTTTATTTAGGTATTTTGATAATGTTGCTTTGTTAGAAAATGATGAATCTGATTATTACAAAAGAAATTCTTGCGGACATAATCTTCATAAAATTGAATTAATAAACACTATAATAACCAACGATTCTTTAAAAAACAGTTTGGTTAAAAACATCACAGGAAGGTATTTGTTAAGTTGTAATGAAAAGGAAAGCCAAGAAAAAATGTTGGCATTATTTTTAAAAGTAAATAATAATAAAAAACATCAAGAAGAAATAATTGAAATTGCAAAATCTTCAATGAAACTAACGCCTGGTAATAAAATTTCTAATCTTGTTTTAATTTCAACAGAAAACACTATCAAAGATTTACATACAATAATTAATAACCCAACGGTGTTTTATCTGTGGTCCAGTAAATCTGTAAGTCATTACAAAAATATACATTATAAGGTTACTGAATTAAATTCAAAATATCCTGAATATGATTTTATTGGCATCAATACCGATTCTAACTACAACGATTGGCTTCAGATTATTAACAAATTTGGATATTCAAAAGGAAAGGAATATCAGTTTGAGAATATTAAAAAGGCTGAAAAAGAATTGGTAATTCACACTGTTAACAARGCAATAATTGTTGACAAAAAAGGAAATATAATAAACGGCAGCACTAATTTATTCAATACCAATATTGAAGAAATATTGCTAGGCTATTTAAACCAATAGACTCTTGTTTTGTGATACTTAATCTTAATTAATTCCCCTTTTTATAATCAGCTAAAAATTTTGCCAAACCAATATCGGTCAATGGATGTTTTAATAATCCTTCTATCGATGAAAGTGGTCCTGTAATTACATCGGCTCCAATTTTCGCACAATCGATTATATGCATAGTATGACGTACGGAAGCTGCAAGAATTTGAGTTTCAAACCCGAAGTTATCATAAATCTGTCGTATTTCTGCAATTAAAACCAAACCATCTGTGGAGATATCATCCAATCTTCCAATAAAAGGCGATACATAAGTTGCTCCTGCTTTTGCTGCTAATAATGCTTGACCTGCAGAAAAAACCAAGGTTACGTTTGTTTTAATTCCTTTATCTGAAAAATATTTTGCAGCTTTAATCCCTTCTTTAATCATTGGTAATTTCACCACGATTTGCTCGTGTAATTCTGCTAAAGCCTCTCCTTCTTTTACCATACCATCAAAATCGGTTGCAATTACCTCGGCCGAAAYATCGCCATCCACAATATTGCAAATATCCACGTAATGTTTTAAAATTTTATCATGACCAGTAATACCCTCTTTTGCCATTAAAGACGGGTTGGTGGTTACGCCATCTAAAACACCAAGGTTTTGGGCTTCACGAATTTGATCTAAATTAGCAGTATCAACAAAAAATTTCATAGGATTAGGTTTAAAGTTTAAATATTCAGATTTATGTTTCGCAAAAATACATAAGTAATAAAGGTGTTGAAACAATTAAAATAAAAAGTTTCCACGAAAAAATGTTAATAAGACAAAAACGGAAGGAATTATTTTATATTAAAATGCTTCATCAACATTTTTTCATACCATTTACTCGGTAAAATACGTTTTAAAACAATTGAAAATTTTTGTACATTACTACCTACTTTATAACGAACTTTTGGGTTAGTTTCGTTTATTATATTATGGACTATTGCTGCTAAAATAGCTGGATTTTCGCCTTCTTCTACGTGTTGGTTCATTGTTTTTAATGAATTTCCATACACTTCTTTATAAGGAGAATTTTCCAACACAGGCGCATGAAATCTACTGGCAGCAATATTGGTAGCAAAATCTCCTGGTGCAATGTTGGTCATTTTAATTCCAAATTGCTTTACTTCCATTCTAAGCGTTTCTGTAGTTATTTCAAGGGCTGATTTTGAAGCAGAATAAATACCTCTATACGGTAATCCCATATATCCAGCAATGGAAGTAATATTAATAATCAAACCACTATTTTGCTTTCGCATTTGCGGTAAAACGGCTTTAATAACATTTATTGGACCGTGATAATTAATATCGAATGCTTTTCTAATTTCATCATAAGGAGTTTCTTCAATAGGTCCAGTTATACCAACTCCTGCATTATTTATTACTACATCTATTCTTTGCTCTCTGTTAATAATTTCAGAAATAACTTCAGCTATAGAGTCTTGATTGGTTACCTCCATTTTAAGAAGGGAAAAAGAAATCTCGTTTTGGTGTTTTTCTGGATTTCGGCTGGTGCCATAAATCGTAAACCCTTTATTTGAAAGCAATTCGCCTATTGCTTTTCCTAAACCTGAAGAACCACCCGTAATTAAAACAACTTTTGACATCTAGGCAAAGATAAATAATTAAAGAGATTTGATAATGATTACTTGCAAGGTTAATAAATTACAATTTCGCCATTAGTTATGCTTAAATTTAACGCATAAAAAATGGCAAGCTACCTACATCACACTGCTACGACCATTTACCCTTGCTGCGTTCCCACCCTGGGGGATTCAACAGGAGCTAGTTGTGTAGGACTTGCCGCTGCAAAGATACTTCATTTTACAATTTTCACAATGTTTTACGTTAATTTTTAAAAGAATTATTATAGTTGATTAATAATAAATATCTTGCGGAAAATTTTAAAATACTATGAAAATATATAAATTGCTTTTAGTGACTGCTTTAACCGTTTTTTTAGGAAGTTGTGAAGACAAACCAATTTCTGCAACCGATTTATTTGATCTTTCGATTAAAGATTTAAAAAAAACATATACTCCTAATGATTCTTTTATTATAACTGTAAATAATTACAAAAATACTGCCATAGATTCGGTTGTTTATTTACTTAATAACGACAGAATTAGTTCTTCTTCAAGTTTTTCTGAAACCATTATTTCATTAAAAAATCAAAAACTAGGAAACCGAAGCGTTATTGCAAAAATTTACGCTGATGGTAATACCTATAACATTTCAAAAAAAGTTACAATTCTTTCAAATATAAAACCCAAAGTTTATTCGTATAAAATCCTAGAAGAATACCCTCACGATAACCAAGCATATACACAAGGACTAGAATTTTTTAACAATATCCTTTATGAAAGTACAGGACAATATAAAAATTCATCTTTACGAAAAACAAATTTTGAAACAGGAGAAGTTTACAAAAACGTACCATTAGAAGATGCTTTTTTTGGCGAAGGGCTTACAATTCACAACAACAAAATTTATCAATTAACTTGGCAAGAAAAAACAGGGTTTATTTACGATTTACAGACACTAGAAAAAACAGGAACGTTCGTGTATAACGAAAGTAAAGAAGGTTGGGGACTTTGCAATAATGGCAAAACTATTTATAAGAGTGATGGCACTCAAAAAATTTGGAAGCTAAACCCCAATACACTTGCTGAAGAAGGTTTTATAGAAATTTACACCAATACTAGTAAGATTAAAAGTGTAAATGAATTGGAATGGGTAGAAGGAAAAATCTACGCAAACATTTACTTAAAAGATGCAGTAGCTATTGTAAATCCAGCAAACGGTGCTGTAGAAGGTGTGATTGATTTTACAACCTTAAAAAACCATGTTGCTGACCATAAAGAAGACGAAGTTTTAAACGGAATTGCCTATAAAGGAGAACCAAACATACTATATGTAACTGGAAAAAACTGGGACAAACTTTTTAAAGTTGAAATTGTGGAACAGTAGGCAGTAGGCAGTAGGCAGTAGGCAGTAGGCAGTAGGCAGTAGGCAGTAGGCAGTAGGCAGTAGGCAGTAGGCAGTAGGCAAAATTATTATTTTTGGTTGTAACCAATAATAATGAACAATTAATAAAAAATGATTAACACTAATCAAAGAAATTCAGAAAACTGAAGACAGAAGACAGAAGATTGCCAACTAAAAACTGAATATTAAACAACTTCCCTAAGTCAAAACAACTGTTCCCTCAATGGTTGTTTTTTTTATGCTTAATATTTTGGTGATTTGAATTGAATTTAAAAACACCATCATTATGAAAAAATCAATTTCTATCCACGTTCCAGAACCTTGTCACGAAGATTGGAACAAAATGACAACAACCGAAAAAGGAAAATTCTGTGGAGTTTGTACCAAAGAAGTTTTCGACTTTACAAAAACAACCGATGAAGAACTGGTTAAAAAAGTGTACAACAACGAAAAGCTTTGTGGGCGTTTTAAAGCGTCCCAACTTAACAGAGAGATAAAATTAGAACGTAAAAGCGGAATATCGCTTGCTCCCTTAGCAGCTTCATTTTTATTGCCCTTTACATTATTATCATCTATCAATACAAAATATTCAATTAAAAAGGAGTTTGCCTCTCTAGAAATAGGGTCGTTAAATAATACGAACTCAAATAAGTTACAGATAACAACTATTGGAAAAATAACAGATGAAAACGGAAAATTATTATTTAATGTAGAAATACTTGTAAAGGAATCTGGTAAGAGTGAAGTAAGTGGTTTAAAAGGGGATTATAAAATAATCTCAGTGAATGATGTAAAACTCATTTTTAAAAAGAATGGGTATGTTTCTCAAGAAGTAATTATTGAAAGAATATCTGAAACCATCAATATTACTTTAAAAAGAGTAGCAAAAATCACTAAAACTGAATTAAAAGGTAAAATTGATCTTGTTGAAAAAACTAATGATTCTATTTCAGAAACAAAACAAGAAACAACTAAAATTAATATTAAAGGAACAATTACTGATAATTATGGATTCACTCTTCCTGGTGTAAACATTATTGTTAAAGGAACTTCAGAAGGCACACAAACAGATTTTGATGGAAATTATGAGCTGATTGTAGATAAAAATCAAATTATTGTTATTAGTTATATAGGGTTTGAAACTCAAGAAATAACACTATCAAATATTAATAACAACATCGATTTACAGATGAAAGAGGATGAAGCAATGTTAGGCGGAATGATAGTTGTTGGATACTCTTTAAGTTTCGAATATTCAGATTACAACCCAAACAAACCTCATTGGAGAAAAACAGAACAAACCTCTTTGGATAACGAAAAAGAATTTAGTCGTATTAAACGAGAACGTAAAAAAGAATCTAGAAAAATGAAGCGAGGAAATAAGTAACACACAAAAGCAGCCTAAACTATTTTATCTAACAACTATTACATTTAAATAATTTAGGCTGTTTTTTAAACTTTCTTAATCCATAATTTTATTTAGAAATTATTATTAAAAACAAATCCTAATCTAAAACCCTAAATGAAATATTTACTAGGTCAGCTTCCTCCTGATTATAAAGGGTTTTATCAGAATAAATAACCAGTTGGTATTGATAAGTGCCATTAATAAAGGTGTAGTATTCTAATCTAATTGTCTCTTCTTGAAAAATAATTATCGCATATTTTCCCTTTACATCATCAAGATAAATTTCTTTTTCTGAAATAATTTTTCCATCAACTGCCTCTCTAAATGAATTTAATGAGATTGTTAAGAGTTCGTCTTTCATCCCTTCTAAATCACTATGATGATCTGTACTACTCACCAAATAATTCATAGATCCGTTTGCAAAATTAATTTTGTAAGTTGTTTTATCATCTGCATCGTTATTAGTTTCTTCAACAGCTCCAAAGGTGGCTATTGTAAATTTTCCCGAATCTGAAGTATGAGGTGTCCATTTACCTTGTGATAGACCACTAACTGTTACAAATATGGTTGCTACAAATAAGAATATTATTTTTTTCATGAATTCTATTTAAATATTTTTATAAAATTAAAAAAAAGTAATACGAAAACATATAGGGCATTTGACCTATAATTTAATCTGAAACAAAAAAAGTATCTTTGCCAGCTATGAAACAAATTTCAAGTCTTCAAAATCCATTAATCAAGCAAGTTTTACTACTTCAAGAAAAATCTCGAGAACGTAAAAAAACAGGCTTTTTTGTTATTGAAGGACAACGAGAAATTCAACTCGCTATAAAAGGTGGTTACGCTATAAAAACATTCTTGTTTTGTCCTGAAATTTCTTCCGAAGAAACTATTAAAAATCTAAATATTTTAGCTGCCGAGGTCATCGAAATCTCCCTAGAAGTTTATAAAAAAATTGCTTACCGTACTTCAACAGAAGGAATTGTTGCTATTGCTGAATCGAAAGAGTTACATATAAACTGCTTAAATGACCTCTTCCGCTCCACTCCGGGTACAGAAACAAAAAACATTTTAATTCTCGTTGCTGAAGCACCCGAAAAACCGGGAAACATCGGTGCTATTCTTCGTACCGCAGATGCTGCAAATGTAGATGCAGTAATTATTGCCAATCCGAAGACAGATATGTTCAATCCTAATATTATTAGAAGCAGTGTGGGTTGTGTGTTTACCAATACGATTGCTACGGGAAGAACTTCTGAAATTATTACTTTTTTAAAAGAAAACAATATTAATATTTACAGTGCTATTTTACAAGAATCTGTCCCCTATCACACCTGTGATTTCAAACAAAACACCGCCGTTATAGTGGGCACAGAATCCACCGGACTTTCACAGGAATGGCGAGAAGAAAGCAAGGCAAATATCCATATACCAATGCAAGGCGAAATTGACTCGATGAATGTTTCGGTTGCAGCAGGTATTCTAATTTTTGAAGCAAAAAGACAACGTGATTTTCAATAAAAAATGTTCGTTTCGATACAAAATTACTCCTACATTCGTAATTTTCTCAGTGACCTAAAATTTTAACTATAAAAATACTGAAGACCTAAAATTATGACCTCACAAACTCTATTCTATATACTAATCACCATCTTAATTCTAAGTTTTATCATTGATAAAGTATTAGATACCATAAATGCAAAACATTACAACGATCCAATTCCGGAAGAATTAAGCGATGTTTATGATAAAGAAGAATACGAGAAATCACAGCTTTATAAAAAAGAAAATGATCGTTTTGGAAATATTACTTCCTTCATTTCATTAATCGCAACCTTGATATTTTTCTTTTTAGACGGATTTGCATTCGTAGATCATTGGGCAAGAACTTTTACTGAAAACAATATTTTGGTCGCATTAATTTTCTTCGGAAGCATTATGTTTGCAAGCGATATACTAAGTACTCCTTTTAGCTATTACCACACTTTTGTAATCGAAGAAAGATWTGGTTTCAACAAAACAACTCGTAAAACTTTCTTTTTAGATAAAATTAAAGGTTGGTTCATGAGTGCTATTATTGGCAGTGGAATTCTAGTAGGAATCATCTGGTTTTACGAAACTACTGGAAGCAATTTTTGGTTATACGCTTGGGGAATGGTAGCTGCATTCACCTTTTTTATGAATATGTTTTACGCTCGTTTAATCGTTCCGTTATTCAATAAACAATCTCCTTTAGAAGATGGAACCCTTCGTACAAAAATTGAAACTTACGCAAAAAAAGTAGGCTTCAACCTCGATAAAATATTTGTCATCGATGGCTCTAAAAGAAGTACCAAAGCAAATGCTTATTTTTCTGGCTTCGGAAGTGAAAAAAGAGTTACTCTTTACGACACTTTAATTAACGATTTAGAAGAAGATGAAATTGTAGCCGTTCTCGCTCACGAAGTAGGACATTACAAACGCAAACATATTGTTTTTAACTTAATAGTATCCATTGGATTAATGGGTTTTACTTTTTGGTTGTTTTCTCTTTTTGTTGGTAACAGCTTACTTTCTGAAGCGTTAGGAGTTACACAAGCATCCTTTCATATTGGATTAATTGCCTTTGGAATTTTATACACACCTATTTCAGAAATTACTGGATTGATTATGAATTATATTTCCAGAAAGTTTGAATACCAAGCAGATAATTATGCAAAAAACACCTTTGAAGCACAACCATTAATTTCAGGATTAAAAAAGCTTTCAAAAAACAGTTTAAGCAATCTTACTCCACATCCAGCCTATGTTTTTGCTCATTATTCTCATCCAACATTGTTGCAACGCTATCGGAATTTAATGAATTAATAAAATATAAGAAATAATTAATAGTTATTTACTTGCCATTTACAATCATTTGTTTATTTTTATTTTATGACTGAAGAGGCTCTAGAAATAGAAAATAAAGAAATTGCCAAACAATATAAAAGGCTACTAAAAATTAGTTATCGAACCTTAACAAAGGAAGATAAAAAACTAATTAGAAGTGCTTTTGATCTTGCTGTTGATGCTCATAAAGACCAGCGCAGAAAGTCTGGTGAAGCCTATATTTTTCATCCAATTGCAGTCGCAAAAATAGTAGCTTCAGAAATAGGATTGGACTCTACATCTATTGCAGCTGCCCTTCTTCATGACGTGGTAGAAGATACCGATTACACTATTGCCGACATCGAGCAAATGTTTGGTGAAGCCGTGGCGAGAATTGTGGACGGACTAACAAAAATATCACATCTTTCAGAAGATAAAGATGTTTCTATGCAAGCGGAAAATTTCCGTAAAATGTTACTTACTTTAAATGAAGATATTCGAGTAATCATAATTAAAATCGCAGATCGATTGCACAATATGCAAACGATGGATTCGATGCCGCCTCATAAACAAGTAAAAATAGCTTCGGAAACCCTATATATTTATGCTCCATTGGCACATAGAATTGGAATGTATAATATTAAAACTGAATTAGAAGATTTAAGTTTAAAATATACCGAACCTGAAGTTTATAATGATATATTTAGTAAAATAAAAGACAGTAAAGAACAACAAGACGCTTATATTGAATCCTTTACAAGCATATTAAAGAACAGTTTAGATAAAGAAGAACTCGAATATGAAATAAAAGGAAGGCCAAAATCCATTTACTCCATCCGAAGAAAAATGATGGTTCAAAATGTAACCTTCGATGAAGTTTATGATAAGTTTGCTGTTCGAATTATTTATAACGCAATTCCAGAAAACGAAAAGTTTCTTGCTTGGAAAATTTATTCTATAGTTACCGATCATTTTCGTCCCAACCCTACTCGATTAAGAGATTGGATTTCTTCACCTAAATCCACAGGTTATGAAGCATTACACATAACTGTTATGGGACCAAAAGGTCGTTGGGTTGAAGTTCAAATTCGTTCAGAAAGAATGAATGAAATTGCCGAAAAAGGTTTTGCAGCACATTATAAATATAAAAATAAAGAAAAAGGGGATGTGGAGCTTGACGATTGGCTCAATAAATTACAAGATGCCTTAGGAAGTGATGAAATAAGTGCCGTTGATTTTGTAGAAGAATTTAAACTAAACCTATACGCAAAAGAGATTTTTGTATTCTCTCCAATGGGAGATTTGTACTCGTTACCAAAAGGTTCAACAGCCTTAGATTTTGCTTTTTCCATTCACACAGAAGTAGGCTTACATACTAGAGGAACTAAAGTTAATGGGAAATTAGTACCTTTAAGTCATCATCTAAAAAGTGGTGATCAAGTTGAAATAATTACTTCAGATAAAGCAAAACCAAATGCCAATTGGTTGGATTATGCTACTTCAGGAAGAGCACTCACTAAAATAAAGTCTTCTTTAAAAGAAGAAGAAAAATTAATCGCTGCCGAAGGAAAAGTAGTATTAGCAAGAAAATTAAAATCACTTAAAATAACTCTTGATGAAAACACGATTAATCAGTTAGTAAATTTTTTTAAAATTAAAACCAGCTTAGATTTATTTTATCGTGTTGGTGCAGGAATCATTGACAATAAAAAATTAAAAGAATTTGCTGCATCAAGAAACAATGCTTTTGTAAGTTTCTTTAAAAACAGACTAAGAAAAACCAGCAATCCTGAAGATATAGATAAAGAGGAAATTACTGCAAAATACGATCAGCTTGTTTTTGGAAAAGAAGAGGATAAATTAGATTACAAACTTGCCATATGCTGTAACCCTATTCCTGGCGATAAAGTTTTCGGGTTTATTACGGTTTCTGAAGGAATTAAAGTTCATAAAAAAAGTTGTCCAAATGCGCTTCAACTTCAAAGTAATTTTAGCTATCGTATTATTAAAGCCAAATGGATTGATTCTACTCAAAGCGAATTCAAATCTGAGTTAGTAATTTCAGGAATTGATACAATGGGCCTAGTAAACGAGGTTACCAAAATTATATCTAGCAATCACAATATCAATATGATAAGCGTTCATTTTGAAAGTGATGATGGTGTTTTTAATGGACAAGTAAAAGTTGTTGTTAAAAATATTTCAATTCTTGATAACCTTGTGAAAAACATTAAAAAAATAAATGGTATCGATAAAGTTACCCGAGTTTAAATGAGTATTTTTGCTTTATTATGAGCACAAAGGCCAACCCAAATAATCAAGGTATTGTAAAAAATGTTTTTACCGCTTTTTTAGGCGAAAACGGACATAGAAAAACACCTGAACGCTTTGCTATTCTTCAAGAAGTTTATGATCATAACGACCATTTTGATATTGAATCGTTGTACATAAATATGAAAAATAAAAACTACCGAGTTAGCCGTGCTACACTTTATAATACCATCGAATTATTATTGGATTGTGGTCTAGTAAGAAAACATCAATTTGGGCAATCTCAAGCTCATTATGAAAAATGTTATTTCGACAAACAACATGATCATGTCATACTTTCAAATGGTGAAGTAATCGAGTTTTGCGACCCACGTATTGAATCCATCAAAAAAACAATCGAAGAAGTTTTTAATATAGAAATTTTTAATCATTCACTTTATTTCTACGGAAATAAAAAATCACCTGACACAAAACAGGATAAAGCATAACTTATGGCTGTAGATTTATTACTTGGCTTACAATGGGGAGACGAAGGAAAAGGAAAAATCGTTGATGTACTCACCAAAGATTATAACATTATCGCTCGTTTTCAAGGAGGACCAAACGCAGGTCACACTTTAGAATTTGACGGTATAAAACACGTGCTTCATACTATTCCTAGTGGAATTTTTCATAAAGATGCATTAAACATTGTTGGTAATGGAGTAGTGATCGATCCTGTGATTTTTAAAAGAGAATTGGATCAATTAGAAAAATTCAATTTAGACATTAAAAACATTCTTTACATTTCTAGAAAAGCACATTTAATCCTTCCAACACATCGTCTATTAGATGCTGCTTCGGAAGCTTCCAAAGGAAAAGCAAAAATTGGCTCTACTTTAAAAGGAATTGGTCCAACTTATATGGACAAAACAGGAAGAAATGGTATTCGTGTTGGTGATTTAGAATTGGACAATTGGAAAGATAAATACAGAGCATTGGCCAACAAGCATGTGGCGATGATTGATTTTTATGCAGCCGAAATTGAATATGATTTAGATGAATTAGAAACTGAATTTTTCGCATCTTTAAAAGTTCTGAAATCACTTACATTTATTGATAGTGAAGAGTTTATATACCAAGCTCAAAAGGACGGGAAAACAATTTTAGCGGAAGGAGCTCAAGGTTCACTTTTAGATATTGACTTCGGAACGTATCCTTTTGTAACTTCCTCAAACACAACAGCAGCAGGTGCTTGTACAGGATTAGGAGTTGCTCCAAATCAAATTGGAGAAGTTTATGGAATTTTTAAAGCCTACACAACACGAGTTGGCAGTGGTCCTTTTCCTACAGAATTATTTGATGAAGATGGAGAAACTATGGGAAGAGTTGGTAACGAATTTGGAGCGACAACAGGTCGTCCAAGGCGTTGTGGCTGGTTAGACTTAGTCGCTTTAAAATATGCAGTACAAATTAACGGAGTTACTCAATTAATGATGATGAAAGGCGATGTTTTAAGTGGTTTTAAAAAATTAAAAATTTGTACCGCTTATAAATATAAAGGCGAAACAATAACTCATTTACCATACAATATAGAGGAACATAATGTAAGTCCAATTTACACTGAAATAGGTGGCTGGCAAGAAGATTTAACTAAAATGACCGATGCATCACAATTACCAAAAGGATTGAATGATTATGTCGATTTCTTAGAAAAAGAATTGGAAGTTCCTATTAAAATTGTTTCCGTTGGGCCCGATAGAACTCAAACTATTCACAGGTAATACCTTTTGTTTAGTATATTCGTTTATTCAAAACACAAAACATTTTATTTTTTGAAACTCGAAAAATACATACTGGCTCTTTTACTTTTATTCTTCGGAAGTATTTCTTCTGCACAAGAAAAAGATAGTATTTCTTCTACTAAAAAAACGCAAGTTTCTATAAAATCTGGTTATTGGGAAAAAAAACCTGAATTTCCAGATGCTGTAATCTATACGCGTGATAATTCTGGACAAGTTTATATTGTTCACGAAGGTGTTGAAATGTGGTGTGACCAAGCTTATGTTTATACCAAAGATAATTTTGTGAAAGCATACGGCTCTGTTAAAATTGCTCAAGGAGATAGTATACAAATGCTAAGTAAATACGGAGAATACAATGGAAACACTCAATTTGCATTCGCAAGTGGCGATGTATTTTTTAATGATACAAAAACAACATTACGCACAGACACTTTATATTTTGACCGAATAAAACAACAAGCTTTCTACCGAAGCGGAGGAACTGTAAAAGACACCGCCAGTACTTTAACAAGTAGAGTTGGAAGGTATTTCGCTGAATCAAAAAAATACCAGTTTCTTTCAAATGTTGTAATTAAAAACCCAAAATATACTATTAACTCAGAACAATTGGATTTCTATTCAGAATCTGGTGTTGCTTACCTTTATGGCAAATCAACTATTGTTAGCGAAACAAGTACCGTTTATTGTGAACGTGGCTATTATAATACCAGAACCGATATTGGATATTTCGTAAAAAACTCCCGAGTAGATTACGAAAACAGAACTATGTACGGCGATAGTATTTACTTTGACCGCAATCGCAGTTTTGCTTCAGCAACCAATAATATTCGGATGATCGATACCTTAAACAACAGTTATGTAAGAGGTCATTATGCCGAAGTTTATAGAGAAAAAGATTCAGTTTTTATTACCAAAAGAGCTGTTGCGATTACTCTTAGAGATAACGATTCTATTTATATTCATGCAGACACCTTACGAATTACAGGAAAACCCGATAACCGAATTTTAAGAGGATATTACAAAGCTCGTTTCTTTAAAAGGGGATTGGAAGGCGAAGAACCCACAAGCGGAAAGTGCGACTCAATATATGTAAATAAAAATACAGGTTTCACAAAATTACTTAGAAACCCTGTTTTATGGAGTGGCGAAAATCAAATTACAGGCGATACTATTCATCTTTTACGAAATATAAAAACTAGTGAATTAGATACTTTAAAAGTTTTTAAAAATGCATTTTTAATTCAGAAAGACAGTGCTGGATATAATCAAGTAAAGGGAGAACGACTCATTGGGCTTTTCACAAAAAATGAACTAGATACTATTAATATTGAAAAAAACACACAAGTAATTTATTATTCCCGAAACGAAAAAGAAGAATTAGTAGGAATAAATACTACAAAAAGCAGCACGATCCAAATGTATTTGGAAGCGCAACAAATTGTAGGTATTCGGTTTAACACAAAGGTAAAAGGTGAATTAACCCCTCCTTCCCAATTTCCTGAAAATGCAAGAATTTTACCAGGCTTTATATGGAGGGGAGAAGAACGACTTTTAAAAGTATCCGATTTATTTAACGGAAAACCACCTCCCATACTTCCTAAAATTCAAGGGATTCCTTTACCAAAAGATGAAGGTGAATTTTTTAATGAAGACCCAGAAAACGAACTCATTATCCCGGAAGCCTCAAAACTTTCTCCAAAGCATTTTAAAAATAAAGAAGGAGATACTCCTTTGAAAGAAGAAAAGACTGAAATAGAAGACAATAATTAATGCTTACTCATTTTAAAAAATATCAAGCACAAACTACTCCTCACCCATTGGAATTAGAAGTTTCACATGCTAAAGGGTCTTATATTTACGATACAAAAGGCAAAAAACATTTAGATTTTATTGCTGGTGTTTCTGCTTGTAGTTTGGGACATTGTCATCCTAAAGTGGTTTCAGCCATAAAAAATCAAGCAGAAAAATACTTACACGTAATGGTTTATGGAGAGTTCATTTTAGAACCTGCTTTGGAGTTTTGTAAATTACTTTCAGAAAAATTACCCGAAAATCTTACGACTACTTACTTAACAAATAGCGGTACAGAAGCTATTGAAGGCTCCTTAAAGTTAGCAAGAAGAGCCACAAAAAGGCAAGAAATTATCTATGCAAACAAAGCATATCACGGAAACACGATGGGTGCTTTAAGTATTATGGGGTTGGAAGAACGCAAAGAAGCTTTTTATCCTTTGATACCAGATTGTAAGTCTATTGAATTCAATAGTGAAAAAGATTTAGAAAAAATCACTAGCAAAACGGCAGCAGTGGTTTTAGAAACCATTCAAGGTGGTGCAGGATTTATTCTTCCTAAGAATGATTATTTACATAAAGTGAGAAGCCGTTGTAATGAAGTAGGTGCTTTGCTAATACTAGATGAAATACAACCAGGATTTGGTAGAACAGGAAAACTTTTTGGTTTTGAACACTTCGGAATTGTTCCCGATATATTAACCATTGGAAAAGGTATGGGAGGCGGAATGCCAATTGGAGCCTTTGTTGCTTCAGAACAATTAATGAAGCTTTTATCACACAACCCCAAACTTGGTCATATTACTACTTTTGGAGGAAACCCTGTAATTGCTGCTGCTGCTTTGGCAACTTTAAAAGAAATTACTGAAACTGATTTAATTTCACAAACCCTTCAGAAAGAACAACTTTTCAGAAAATTATTGGTGCATCCTTTAATTAAAGAAATCCGAGGAAAAGGATTAATGCTAGCAATACTAATGGATTCTCCAGAAATTGCTTCCGAAGTAATTTTAACATGTAAAAAAGAAGGATTGCTATTATTTTGGCTGCTTTTTGAAACAAAAGCAATTCGGATTACTCCACCTTTAACCATTTCAGAAACAGAAATTGAAGAAGGTTGTCAAACAATATTAAATACTCTAGATCAAATTCAAGCTAACAATTAGTAGTTTATTTTCTAAATTTCAGTATTTTACTGAATATAATTTAGTGTTAATAAGTCCGTTAACAACAAAAGCGGTATAACTATTGAAATTTCACCTACATTAGTATCTTTAAAATAACAGAAACCGCAAAATAAATCAATGCAATTAAGCCCTAACGAGCATAACAATTTATCACTTTCCCGTTTCGAATCCATGCTAAAAACAAACAGTGTGCTTTTCTTCGACTCCGATGAGTTTGAAGAAATTATACATTATTATTTAGAAAATGGAAAAATGGCACTTGCAAAAAAGGCAACAAAATTAGGACTTGAGCAACACCCTTCTTCTACTTCGTTAAAATTATATCAAGTTGAAATGTTCATTTTCGAAAATGAATTAGACACGGCCGAAGCACTTTTGGAAGACCTTTTCTTAATTGAAAAATCCAATGAAGAGGTTTATATTCAAAAAGCAAATATACTTTCAAGAAGAGATCTGCATTTGGAAGCTATAAAAATGCTCGAAACAGCCTTTAAACTAACTACGGATGAGTCGGACGTTTTGTCATTAATAGGAATGGAATACTTGTTTTTAGAGGATTTTGAAAATGCAAAGTATTATTTTATTCAATGCTTAGAACAAGATCAAGAGGATTTTTCAGCATTGTATAATATTATTTATTGTTTCGAGTATTTAGAACAAACAGAAGGAGCAATAGAGTATTTAAATAGTTTTTTAAATAAAAATCCTTATTGTGAAGTAGCTTGGCATCAAGTTGGAAAGCAATATTATAGCTTAAACGAATACACAAAAGCTCTAGCAGCTTTCGATTTTGCTATTATTAGCGATGATACATTTATTGGTGCATATCTAGAAAAAGGAAAGGTTCAGGAAAAACTAAAAAGATACAATGAAGCCATTGAAAGTTATACGGTAACCTTAGGTTTGGATGACCCCACATCATTTGCATTATTAAGAATTGGAAGGTGTTACGAAAAACTTGGAAACCCTGAGTTAGCTATTCAGTTTTATAATAAATGTGTCGAAGAAGACGCCTTATTAGACAAAGGTTGGATAGCAATTACCGATTATTATTTAAAAAATAGAAATTACCAAAAAGCACTTTATTATATTGATAAAGCTATTAATATTGATAGTGAAAATGTACTTTATTGGAAACGATATGCTAAAATTAATTTTAGACTTAACTTTTTTGAAGAAGCAGAAGTTGGTTATCGTAAAATTATAGAGTTGGGCAATTACGAATTAAATACTTGGCTTACACGAAACGATATTTTACTTCATTTAGGTGAATATGAAGCTGCTATCAATAATCTTTTTCAAGCGACAGAATTTTATCCAGATTGTGCCGAAATTGAATTTCGATTAGCAGGAGTATTTTATTACATTCAGGATAAAATAAAAGGAGAATTTCACCTAAAAAATGCGTTAAAGTTAGATGCTGAATATCTTATTATTATTGAAGAATTATACCCAACAGTTTACGAGCAAAAAAAGGTGCAAGAAATAATTAAATTACACAAAAACCCTTCTCTTTAATTTGTGTATTTTTGGATTGCTTTATTGATTGTTTTTTCTATATTAAAAAGCCAAAAAAATTAATTYATGAGATTGCTTCGCTTGAAAAGGTTCGAAAGTGCATACCAAATGATAAACTCAAWATTTTCATGCCAAAAAGAAATTTAAAACAATATTTATCTATTACTGCAAAAGGTTTAGCAATGGGAGCAGCCGATGCTGTTCCAGGAGTTTCTGGCGGAACAATTGCTTTTATTTCTGGAATCTATGAGGAGTTAGTAACTACGATTAGTAATGTAAATTTATCGTTGTTTAAAACCTTAAAATCAGATGGTTTTTCGGCTTTTTGGAAACAATTAAATGGAAATTTTATAATCGCTCTACTAACGGGGATTTCAATTAGTTTTGTGAGCTTTATGCGTTTGGCAAAATACTTAATTGAAAATCATCCAATTTTTATTTGGTCTTTCTTTTTTGGGCTAATTATCGCAAGTATTTTATACATAGGAAAACAAATTAACACTTGGAATATCAAAGTATTAATTTCAATAATTATTGGTGCCTTAGTTGCTTATTATATTACCACTATTCCTGCTTTAGGAACAAACGAAAACCCCTACTTCCTTTTTATAGCTGGAGCCATCGCAATTTGCGCAATGATATTACCTGGAATTTCCGGTTCGTTTATTTTAGTAATACTTGGAGCCTATAAAACTCTAAGTGATGCAATGCATGATTTTGAATTTCAAAAACTAGCGATATTTTTTAGTGGAGCAATTGTAGGTTTATTAAGTTTTAGCCGACTCTTAAAATGGTTATTCAAAAACTATGAGAATACAACATTAGCTGTTTTAACAGGTTTTATTGTGGGATCATTAAATAAAATATGGCCTTGGAAAGAAACATTAGCTGTTTTTTCAAAAGAAACAGGAAAAGAATTGGCATTTCAAAAAGTCTCCGATTTTGGAACATTATCTGTTATGAGTGAAAGTGTTAACGATTTTGAAAGTTACAAAACGGTACTCGAAAAAAGTGTGAGTCCGTTTCGGTTTTCTGAAATAAACAACAATATTGATTCTCAACTATTGTTTGCTGTAATTTTTATGATTCTTGGTTTTTTAACTATTTTTATATTGGAAAAAACAGTTTCAACAAAAAGTGACTAATGGCAAACGAGCGATCATTATCAGATAAAATATGGCTGGTCTTAAAAGGACTTGCGATGGGAACTGCCAATAAAGTCCCTGGTGTTTCTGGTGGTGTTGTTGCCTTTGTTGCCGGGTTTTATGAAGAATTTATCTATTCACTTCAAAAAATTAATAGAAAAGCATTTTTACTATTATCCAAAAGAGGCTTCAAATCATTTTTCGAATACACCAATGCACAATTCTTAGGGCTTCTTTTTCTAGGAATGATTATTAGTTATTTTAGTATTTCAAAATTACTAGATTACTTTTTACTCCATTACGAATTGTATGTTTGGAGTACTTTCTTCGGGATGATTATTGGATCTGTATATTATATTGCAAAAGATTTTGGAAAATGGAATCGAAAATTTATTACCTACCTCCTGCTTGGAATTATCATCGGAATCAGTATTAGTTTTTTGGAACCTGCAAAAGAAAACGACAATTTACTTTTTGTGTTTTTATGCGGAATTATTGGTGTTTCAGGAATGACACTTCCCGGACTTTCTGGCTCCTTTATATTAATATTATTAGGCAATTATGTGCTGCTTTTAGTTGATTCGGTAAATGCTCTTTTCGATACTTTTTCCGAAGTGTTTGTAGGTGACTTTAGCTTTTATGAAAATGAAACCCGCCTACATTTATTAAAAGTTCTAGTTGTATTTTCAGTAGGTTCTATTGTCGGTTTGGTGACATTATCTAATGTTTTAGCATACCTATTAAAACATTTCAGAAAGATTACAAATGCTGTAATTATTGGTTTTATTACTGGCTCACTGGGAGTTGTATGGCCATGGAAAACTAAAATATTCGAAAAAGATAATTTTGGAAATTTAGTGTATGACTCTAATGGAAGAGGAATAATTAAAAGCTACGAACGCTATTTTCCATCAGAATTTTCTTACGAAATAATTTATGCAATTTTGTTTATTATTGTAGGTATATTAATTTTACTAGTTTTAGACTGGTATCATAAAATTAAAATGTTACAAAATGGCTAAATATGGTTTGATTGGAAATAAAATTGGATATTCTTTTTCCAAATCATTTTTCACTATAAAGTTTGAACAAGAAAACAGAAAAGACACCTACCATAATTTTGATATTCCAGACATTAATGAGCTTCCAGAAATACTAAGAAACAATAATACTCTAAAAGGGCTGAATGTTACCATACCTTTTAAAGAATCTGTAATTCCTTTGTTAGATAGAATTGATAAAGAAGCAAGTAAAATTGGAGCTGTAAATACTATTAAAATTAATAAAGAAGGAAAACTAATCGGATATAACACCGACCATTATGGTTTTGCAAATGCTTTGATGGATTTTCTACCTTTAAAAGAAAAAAAGGCGTTATTACTAGGAACAGGAGGAGCTTGTAAAGCAATTCGTTATGTTTTGAAAACTATGGATTTTGAAATAACCCAAGTTTCTAGAACTAAAAAAGAGAATGTAATAACCTACGAAGACTTAACTAGAGAAATTATTTCTAAAAATTACTTAATCATAAACTGCACACCTTTAGGTACTTTTCCAGATATTCATGAATACCCAAATATTCCTTATGAATATTTAACCAAAGATCACGTTGCATTTGACCTTACCTATAATCCTCGTGAAACAGAATTTATGAAACACAGTAAAGCAAAAGGAGCCAAAGTAAGTAATGGTTTAAAAATGCTGGAATACCAAGCAAAAAAAGCTTGGGCAATTTGGAAATCATAAAATATTCTCAAAATTATTTAATAAATTAAAACTGTCTTTGGTAATAACACAGGAGTTAGTATATTGACGCTTTATTATTATAAATTCCGAATAATTCGGGGGAAACCGAACCTTAACATTGAAAAAAATGTCAGAAAAAGAAATGAAAAAAGAAAACGAAATTACTGATGCTTCAACTACTGAAAACCAAACAGAAAACGTTGAAATTAAAACATCAGAAACTACTGTAGAAGCTATCCAAAATAAAGAAGAAACAGTAATTGAAAACACTGAAACTACAGAACTTTCTGTAGAAGCTTCTAAGGCTAAAGAAGAGAAAGTAGAAGAAAATACTGAAACGACAGAAAACACTTCAGAAATTGAACAAAAGGAAGATGAAAAAGAAGTAGAAGATAAAGAAGAAATTCCTGCTGTTGAAGAAAAAGCCCTTAAAAAAGACTATACTACTTTATCTGAATCAGAATTAATTACTGAAATTAAATCTGCAATTGAGAACAATCCTGTTCAAAACATAAAAGATATTGTTGAAGAAATTAAAAATGAATTCAATTCAAAATTCAATCAAGAATTAGAAAAGAATAAAGAAGCATTTATAGCAGAAGGTGGAAATATAATTGACTTTTATTATTCAACTCCTATCAAAAAAGAATTTGATACTGCCTATTACGATTACAAACACAAACACAGTAATTATTACAAAAATCTTTTAAACGACCAAAAAGCAAACCTTGTAATAAGAGAAGGTTTAATTGAAGAGTTAAAAGATCTTTTTAATGTAAAAGAAAACACCAGTACCATATATAAAATGTTCCGAGATATTCAGGAACGTTGGTTTGATGCGGGTCCAATACCTAGAGATAAATACAATACTGTTTGGGAAAACTACCATCATCATGTTGAGAATTTTTACGATATTTTACATTTAGACCGTGAATTCAGAGATCGTAATTTCAAGCAAAATTTAGAGCAAAAACTTAGACTAATTGGTCGTGCTGAGGAATTAACTAAAGAAGAAAACAATAATAGAGCATTTCGTGAATTGCAAATGCTACACAAAATGTGGAAGGAAGAAATTGGCCCTGTTGCTAAAGAATTTAGCGATGAAATCTGGGATAAATTTAGTGCAGCCACCAAAATTATTCATGATAAAAGGCACGAATATTTAAAGGAATTAGACAAGCTTGCCGAAGAAAACGTTACCATTAAAAAAGATCTTATTATTAAAATAAATTCTTTAACCGAAAACGCTAAAAACAAAGGACATCAAGTTTGGCAGAGCACAATTAAAAACATTCAGGAATTAAGAGATCAATTTTTTGAATCTGGAAAAGTACCAAAATCTAAAAATAAGGAAGTTTGGGATTTATTTAAGGAAGCAACTAGAAACTTTAATAAAGAAAAAAATACCTATTATAAAAATCAGAAAAAAGAGCAATTTGACAACCTTGCNNAAAAACGCGAATTAATTAAAATTGCTGAGGATAATAAGGATGGTGATGAATTTGAAACATTAACACCATTAATGAAAAAAATCCAAAATGATTGGAAAGAAATAGGTCACGTTCCTAGAAAAGACAGTGATAAAATATGGAAAGAATTTAAAGCTGTTTGTAACCATTATTTTGACAGATTACACGCTCAAAAAGACGAAGCAAATAAAGAGGAATATGCTCATTACGATGCTAAAAAAGCATTTTTGGAGTCACTTGAATCTTTAAAATTAGAAGGTGATCATAAAAAGGATATCGCAACCATTACCGAAAAAATAGCTGAGTGGAAAGAAATAGGTCGTGTTCCTTATAACAAAAGAGAGATTGAACAAAAATTCAATAAAAAATTAGATGACCTCTTTGGTCAATTGGATTTAGATAAAAAACAGACAGAACTTATTAAATTTGAAAATAAGCTGAATGCAATGACTTCACAGGAAGATGAACGTAAACTTAAAAATGAAGAGTTCTTTATTTCTAAAAAAGTAGGCGAAGTTAGAGATCAAATACGTCAATTAGAAAATAACTTATTGTTCTTTAAACATGTAAAAGACGATAATCCATTAGTAAAAGAGGTTGTTAATAACATAGCTAAACATAAAGMACAATTAGAAACTTGGATTGAAAAGCTTAAAAAAATTAGAGCTTTACGAAACTAATTTTTAACAGATATAACGTTTTTTAAGCAACGATTTTATTGAATAATTTTTACAATTCTATTTTATATAGTTCACCTGTATTGGTAGTTGTTTTATAACGTTTTGTATAAGAATAGTAGCCGATTTCGGAAGCGGAATTTTTCAATTTACTACTAATTTTATTACGGACTACAATGTTCATATTTACTACAATTTCGGCTATTATTTTTATACTTTGTTGTATGCCGTTTTACATTTCACCTTATATGATTGTTTTAAAATACTTTTTATATTCTTTCAAATGCGTGTTCAATTTATCGTAACTATCTTGACATTTCACTAATTCTGATGATGATAAAGATTTAAATATATTCTTAACCGGAACTAAAAAATTATGCAACTGATTGTGTGCTTCTCCTGTCATATTACATTTTTGGAAAATCAATGAAAATTCAAATTTCAATTCTTCTAAAAGCTTACTATATGCTTCGATATTGTCCTTGTCATTAGAAGAGTCCATTAATTTAATTATGGTATTTAAACCTTCCGTTGTTTCAGCGTTGGCAATCCATTTTTTACCATTATCTAGCGTTAAAGTATGTTCTGGATTCGAAGTCTCAGTTTGTTTTACACTGTCTGAATTAGTGTTAATATTGTTTTTTTCATAATTCTGTTATCTTGAAATCAATTTATTTTGAAAGGTAAAATATCCAATACTCCCTATGAGCAATCCAATAGCAATTGAATTTGGGATTCCCAACATTGTAAACCCTGTAATTAGAACTGCTATAACAATTCCAAATATAAGTTGTTGGTTCCTTTTTGTTGGCGAAGTTTTAGGTTCAACGATAACAGCTGCTCCGATAAATAATATTATGATTACATAAGAAATACTATTGCCCATGTATGCTTTTATAAAAAAGCCTAGAAGAAGTGATGTAGTAATAAAGCTAAGAGCTAATGCATGTTTTTTAATCCTGTTTACATTGAATATTAGTGCTAATATTATGGGAAGTATGGATAATGGAATTTCCATCCCGAATATGGGGAAACGTATATCGATTCCTGAGAAATCTAATGGAGGCGCGTCCATAAAGGGGATAAATTGAGTTACTATTGTTGTCACGCCAATCGCAAAAATAACTGGGTTAAAAATGTTTCGTCCTTTATATTTTACGAAGAATTTTGAAACATACAATAATACTATAACTAGTATACCTCTTACTGGTTCTGGATCGGCATGTGATAGCATTAAAATAATTAGAAAAGTACTAATTAATGAGTGTAAGTATTTTTTGTTTTGGTCAAAAAATTTGGAGAACGCTATATGTAAAATTGATGAGATTATAATTAGACCAACTCCAAGTTTTGTGAAATGAATGCCAGCTTCAATCCCATCCGTATTAAATACGTTTGCTATTTTAAGAACGGTTAAAATTATTAAAAAAACTAAAAAATGGTGGTATGCAGTTAACCTCTTGAAGGTTGCGTTAATTTTTTTCATTTATTTTTTATTACAGGTAAATCACTTTTATTTTAATCTGTATATCAGTCTCCAGTTTAAACTTTGCCTTCTTAAAATTTGGTCGGTTTAGTGGGTTAATAGAAGTCATGTTAGAAAAACCAATCCCTTCTATAGGTAAAATCCATCCTTTATCAATCTTTTCGTCTTGGTTTTCATCATGTAAAATGTTAATGGCATAAAATCCGGGAGGAAGATTTTGGAATGTAATGGTTGATGAATTGTTAATGATTTCAGATTTAAGCTGTTTGTAATATTTTTTGTAGTGTTCATCTGGTATTGAACCATCTTTGTTGTATAAACTAAACTGTACTACTCCTTTTGAGTTTTTTAAATCACTTACAGATACCGTTAAAGAGAGCGGCTTATAAATAGTAAATGAAGAAATCATCATCACAGTTATTAGAATTAATATGTTTCTCATTAGTCTCATAATTACAGTTAGATATCACTAATATTTTGGTTTAAATTATTTTACTCTTTTTTCAATAATATTTCAATTGACCTACAAAGTATTAGCCCTTTTTTAGTTAGAGAGAAATTATAATTTGACAACCTCCATTCTAGTACAGTAAGCCTCATAGACCCCAAAACAACCGTGGTAAGTTGTTCAGCACCAATATCATTTCTTATACTCCCCTCATCTTGACCTGATGTGATGATTTTTGACACCATAACCCTTTTTTGCGCTATAATATCTGAAACTACTTTTGACAAGGTGTTATCATATTGAAAACTGGTTTCAGAGAAAATTACCATTACTACTGAAGGGAATTTAGTAAAATGATCAAATTGAAAATCAATCATTTTATTTATTTTGTCAAGTCCCGTTATATCTGAATTAAAAATAGTTTTCAGCCCAATACCTAAATTTTCTTTATAATAGATCAATATGGATTTTAAAATTTCTGTTTTGTTTTTAAAATGACGGTAAAGCGCAGGTTCAGTAAAAGACATTTTCTTTGCCAAATTCTTTGTAGTAAGGTTTTGTATTCCCTTTTCTCCAATAAGAATTGTGGCTGATTCTATTATTTCAATTTGTCTTTTGGTAAATTTCATGGGGCAAAGTTAGTGAACACTAACTTAACTTCAAAATATTTCACGATATTATTTTTTAATGGCTCTTTGCATTGTCTGGATTGGAGGTTTGGAGGTTTGTTGGTTTTAATGTCTTGTCCTAAAATACGGCTACAGGTTAAAATTGAATTTACGCTGTTAATTTATATACCATATTAGGTGTTTTAAAGTCTAAAGATAAGTG
>NVUT01000041.1 GCA_002733185.1 Flavobacterium sp.
GTTTCCATTGAAATCACAACCCAGATGCTGGCCACATTGTTCGACTTCCCGTTTGAAGAGCGCCACAAGCTGACCCATTGGTCTGACATTATAAACACCACTAATCCGAGCTCGGCTTCGGTATTAGATGTAAACAGTTCTTCTGATGGAATTAATTTTGGTGGATTTATGCCGCCTAGAGTTAGTTCTGTAGCAGAAAGAAATGCTATAAATGCTGGAGTTTCTGATATTGGATTAATTGTTTTTTTAAAAGATGCAGTAAATAATAGGTATTGTTTACAAATATGGAACGGATCTACCTGGGAAGATGTTTATTGTATTACTTCTCCAGCCATTACAGATGTAGCTTCACAAGATTTTGACACAAATACAACTTGGACTTATACAAACACACCTATTTTCTATAATAATGGGGATGATATTTGGGATATAGTTAATACACTTCAAGATATTATTAGTTTTAGTGGGAACTTTCTTGGATGTAAAGATCTAAATAATCCGAATGGTGGAGGAAATTTTTTACACGAAATCTCTTTCAATAATGTGAATGTATCTTCTTATACTAATGTGCAAATTGCCTTTGATTATGATATATTTGAATATGATAATGGAGATGATGTTTTTTATGAATTGTTCTTTGACAATGTAAGTCAAGGTACGGTTACACTATTCAATGGAAATGCTAACCTCAGTGATAATGGTACTGTTGTTTTAAACGTGCCAGGAGGAATAACAAATGTTAGATTGATATTAAAAATTATTCAAAATGGAGATAATGATACTGCAGGTTTTGATAATTTTAAAATTATAGGCTTATAAAAACTTCCTCTTTAATTCTTCTGATGGAATCATACAACTTTCCTTTTTACCGTACCATTTATAACGATTTTTTGCCACATAATCATACACCCAATTTCTAATAAATTTAGGGACGATTATAAATCCAAAAAGTAGGGGATAGGCACCTGACATTGATTTAGTAATATGCAATGCAGCAGTAGATTTCACATAACATTTATCTTCATCAATTAAAATAATAGAATCAGTATCCAAAGGATTAATATTTAATTCTGAAATGTATTTATTACCAATTTCACTTTGTAAAGCCGCAAACCGAAATACATCATTCTTATCTCGTTTTATCACAAAATTCACCGAAGCATTGCACAGATTGCAAACACCATCGAAGAGTATTATTTTATGATTTTTTTTCATCTTTTTTTTTCATCCGGTACTTCGATACAATGCTCGTACCTCACATCACTCAGCAACCTTACATTTTAACTAATCAAGTACCCTGAGTGATTTCTTTTTTAGATCCCGATAACTATCGGGACGTATCGAAGGGTTCTGGTTACTTAGACACTTAGACTTAGCTCAGTCATCACACTAGCAATGAATTTCCATTGAGTCCAAAGATAATTAATCCTTAAATTCAATAGTATTCATTTAACTCCAATTCTGTTTTAAAAAATTAATTATTTTATCAATTGTTAAATAGTATAAAAAAATTGCTATAATAAATCCAATAAGAATAATTGTATCTGAACTTAAATATTCTGGGACTAATTGGTTATAAAACGGATAAAGTAATATGAAAAAATATACAACAAAAACAATTAATGATAATATTCCTTTCAACAACCATTTTATTATACTCAAGAACATAGTTTAAATTAATAATTTTAATATTTACGAGAATTTTTCACTATTACACAACAACGTAATAGTCTTATGTCTTTATAGTTAAACCTTCTCCAACTCAACCATATTAACATTAGTCGTAAAAGTACCATAATTCACAAAGGCTTTCTTTTTTTCTATTTTATCAATGGTTCCAATCGCAATGCCTTCCAACATTCTAACTTTGTCACCTATCTTTAAAGTAACTTTTGGTTTTGGCGGCGGAAGTTTCTTGGCTTCCTCTTTTTCGACTTTCTTTCGTTTCCGAATAACTTCTATTTTCTTTTCAATTTCCTTAACAACCTTTAGTTTTTTTATTTTTTCTTTCTTTTTAACCGCAGGAGCTACTTTTTTTATCTTACTATTTTCTACCAAAACCATTTTAAATAACTCATCTAAAAGTGGTTTCTTTTTCTTGTTATTATGAAACTGCCTTGAAAGTGAATCTAATTTCTTTCCTAAACTAATAATTCGTTGATTGGAATCATATAATTCTTGATAACTCTCTAGTTTATCCTTTATTTTAGTATTAGTTTCTTCTAAATACTTGCTTTGTTCTCTTGCTTTTTGTTCTTCAGTTTTTAAGGATTCTGATGTTTTCCGRAGTAGAGAACGCTCCTTTTGTAAATTGGCAATACTCTTATCAAACCTTACTTTTCCTCGTTCAATCTTCTTTTTTGCTTTATTAATTAAACTGTATGGGATTCCGTTTTTCTGTGCGACTTCRAAAGTAAAGGAACTTCCTGCTTCTCCTAATTGCAATTGATACAAGGGCTCTAAACTCTGACTATCAAATTGCATATTGGCATTGGTCGCATCGGGTAATTCACTTGCTAATAATTTTAAATTTGCATAATGGGTGGTGATGACTCCAAAGGCCTTTCGTTCGTAAAAAACTTCTAGAAATGTTTCTGCCAATGCTCCTCCCAATTCTGGATCGGATCCTGTTCCGAATTCATCTATAAGAAATAGCGTAGTAGATTTACACTTCTTCAAAAACTGATTCATTTTCTTTAAACGATAGCTGTAAGTGCTCAACTGATTTTCGATCGATTGATTATCGCCAATATCGGTTAATACGCGATCGAAAAAGCAAAGTTCACTCAATGGATCTACCGGAATTAACATGCCACTTTGTAACATCACTTGAAGTAATCCTACTGTTTTTAATGTGATACTTTTTCCTCCTGCATTGGGACCAGAAATTACGATGATTCTGTTGTTCTGGTTCAATTCAATGGATTGTGGAAATGTTTTTTCTTTTCGTTTTTTGTTTGCTAATAATAGTATCGGATGATAAGCTTCTTTTAAATAAATACGCCTTTCGGAAGTTATTAACGGAAAAACACCTTCAATTTCATTGGCGTATTTTGCCTTTGCATATAAAACATCTATAGCAATTAAATAATTTTGGAATGCGGTTAATAAAGATTTATAAGGTCGAAAAAACTCGGTTAACTCTTTTAATATTTTCTTTATTTCTTCCTGTTCTTCATAATATAAATTACTCAACTCATTAGAATATTCAAGGGTTTCTTGAGGTTCCATATAAACTAAGCTTCCTGTTTTTGAAGAACCTAAAACCGTCCCTCGTATCTTTTTACGGTACATTGCTTTTACAGCCAAAACTCTTCGATTATCTACAATGGTTTCTTTAATATCGTCTAAATATTCTTGCTGAAGATATTGCGAAAGTGCTTTTGTAAACGAAGACCCTATTTTTCCTTTTACTTGTTTTAATCGTCTTCTAATGGAAGAAAGTTCTTCGGAAGCATCGTCGCGTACCAATCCGTATTTGTCAATTTTCTTGATAATTTCTTCCGAAAGAAGGGAAGTGTAAGTGATTCTTTCAGAAAAAGAGTTGAGATGAATATAAAAGGTTTCAAATTTTTTAAAAAACTTCAGAAGGGTTTCAGTAGTTTGAGTTACGGAAAGGATTCTTCGAAAACTAATAACTTCCAGTGTGCTATTTTCAATTCCGAAGAGATACAATTCATTTTCAATAGATTCAAAACCGTGGTTCGGAATTCCATTATCACCCGTTAAGGAAGCTGAAAATTCCTTTACACGATGTAAAGAAGGCTCAATTTTTTCAATACTAGAAAAAGGAGCAATTGCTAAGGCTTTTTTTTTGCCTAAAGAGGTGATGCAATGATCTGCGATTTGTTGTAAAACCAGAGGAAATTCAAGGCTTTCCAGTGTTTTTTCATCTATTCGAACTGTTTTATTATCTGCCAAACAAAAAATCTTTTTAAACACCCATTTTAAAACGTGGGTTTATTAGTAATTTTGTTCAAAAGTAATCAATATGAATGTAAAAATTGAATCGAGTTGGGAGGAAGAATTAGAAGAGGAGTTTTCAAAACCTTATTTTGAAAATTTAAGTCAGTTTGTAAAGGAAGAATACATTTTAAACACTTGTTATCCTCCTGGGAATTTAATCTTTTCAGCATTCAATCATACGCCCTTTAATAAAGTGAAAGTGGTGATTATTGGACAAGATCCATATCACGGAGAAGGACAAGCAAACGGGTTGTGTTTTTCGGTAAATGAAGGAATTTCTAATCCGCCATCATTGATGAATATATTTAAAGAAGTAGAATCCGATTTGCTAATTCCGTATCCTAAAAGCGGAAATTTAGAACGTTGGGCAGATCAAGGAATTTTATTATTAAATGCAACTTTAACAGTACAGGCACATGAGGCTGGAAGTCATCAAAAGAAAGGGTGGGAGCAATTTACAAATGCTGTAATTTCAAAATTGTCTAATGAACAAGAAGGATTGGTGTTTTTATTATGGGGAGGATTTGCAAAGAAAAAGGGAGCAAAAATTGACACCAATAAACATTTGGTTTTAGAGAGTGGTCATCCTTCACCTTTAAGTGCGAATAGAGGGTATTGGTTTGGCAACAAGCATTTTAGTGCAACAAATACATATTTAAAAGAAACGGGGAGACAACAAATAAGTTGGTAGTAGAAAAATCTACTCGTCTTCTGGCATATGTGATTCTGTGTCATTGACACTAAAATGAAGTAATAAGTAGTTCGCTACTAATAAAGCCCCAATAACGATTAAAAATATCTTCATAATAATTTAGTTAACAACACTAAGATGTCTTATTACTAAAAGGGTTGCGTTAATTTTAACTTTTTTTTTAGTATTTATGTAAAATGTTGTTTGACAGTAATTTATTGTCAATTAATTTTAAATCTAAAAGCTGATTTTGAATTTTTTCGACTTCTTTTTCAGAAATATGTTGCTGACACCATTCTGTTAAACCTAACCATTCTTCTACATCTTCTAACTTTTGTTGGTATCTTTTTGAAATGATTTCAGCTAAATTTGGAGTTTTTTTAAAATCGATAGTCGTTTTATTGATAATCTCTAAAATGGTTTTGATACTTTCTTCTTCATTTTCCAAAACATCATTTCTTACTGCAATCACAAAACAAGGCCAAGGAGTAGGACATTCGCCCACCAATCTGAAAGCTCCATCATCTACATAAGGCTTGGTTGTAAACTTCTCCCACATAAAATAATCACCATTTCCTTTTGGTAATTGGGATAATGCTCCGTCTAAATTTTTAATTATTTTAAAGTTTAAATCGGTTTCTAAATTCCAATGTTGATTTTCAGCATTTACGTACGCCATTAAATGTGAACCACTTCCGAAACGACTAATGGCTGCTTTGGTTCCTTTTAAATCGTTTATGGTTTGATAAGAAGAATTTGCTGCTACATGAATTCCCCAAATAAGAGGAGATTTGATAAACACCTGAACAATTTTACATTCGTTACCTTCGATGATACCACGAATAATCCCTTCAGAAAGAATGACCGCCATATCAATTTCTTTATTCCGTAGTGCTTTGTTCATAGCACCCGTACCTCCAGGAAAATCTTTCCAACGTAAATTAATTCCTTTTTTGGTGTATTCCTTGTCACGTAATGTTACATACCACGGAAGGTTAAAATGTTCAGGAACACCTCCAATTACTAGGTTTTTCATTCTACCAGTTTATCTAAAGTATATTTAATCAATCGTTCAATCACCAGTTTTGAATCTTTACTAAAAGTTCCGTTGGCTCTATTGGCAATAATCGCATTTAAAGACAAAGCTCGATGTCCCAATAATTTTGAAAGCCCATATATAGCAGAAGTTTCCATTTCAAAATTGGAAATTCTATTTCCTTCAAAATTAAAAGTGTCCATCTTATTATTTAATTCTGGATCTTCAATAGGAAGTCTCAAAACTCTTCCTTGTGGTCCGTAAAAACCTCCTGCAGTTGCAGTGATACCTTTGTAAGTTTGATTGCTTTCAAACTTTCTTTCTAATTCTTTACTATTTTCAATTAGTATTGGACGTGCTTTAGTATTATTCCAGTTGGTGAACTTTATAAAATCATCTTCTAACTTCGGATTGCAAATTCCATCTAGTTTATAAAAGTGAAGCATTCCGTTTAAATCCAATCCGTGAGTACTAATTACAAAAGAATCTACTGGAATATCAGCTTGTAAAGAACCAGAAGTCCCAATACGGATAATATCAAGGCTTTTAATTTCTTTTTTTAATACTCGGTTTTCTAAATCGATATTGACCAATGCATCTAGTTCATTAAGTACAATATCGATATTATCGGGTCCAATTCCTGTGGATATTACCGTGATACGTTTACCTTTATAGGTTCCAGTTTGTGTTTTAAATTCTCTTTTTTGAGTAGAGAATTCAATAGTATCAAAATGTTTTGTAATTTTTTCAACTCGATCTTGGTCACCAACAAAGATGATGGTGTCCGAGATATTTTCTGGTTTTAAATTCAGGTGATAAACACTACCATCTGGGTTTAATATTAATTCAGATTCTTTTATTTTCATACATATTCCCTGCGAAGGCAGGGATTTTATTAATTAAACTTTAATTTCTGTTGCTTCGACACTTCGACTGCGCTCAGTATGACATTCTGCTTATATCAAACTATTAGTGCCTTGAGTATTTTCCTTTAAGAAAATTATGTCGAAGAGTATTCGGTTACTTCGATACAATGTTCGTGCCTCGTATTACTCAGCAACCTTACATTTTTTTATTTAAGTACCCTGAGTGATTCGACCTAAGGAGAATCGTATCGAAGGGTACACTATAACTAACCCCCAACACGTTTCACTTTAAAACCTTTGTCTTTTAAAAAACTCATTATCTTATCACGATAGTCTCCTTGGATAATAATTTGTTCGTTTTTAAAGCTTCCTCCAACACTTAGCATCTTTTTAATTTCTTTAGCTAATTGTTTAAAATCTGAAGTTGCTCCCGTATAACCTTCAATGATAGTGGTTGCTTTTCCTTTTCGCTTTTCATATTTACAAATCATAGGATCATCTTGAAGCCATATTGTTGATTCTTCAACAGATTCTGGCTCTTTAGAAGGTGAATGATCTGGAAATAAGTTTTTTAATTGATCTKGTAAGTCCATGTTTATTCCTGTCTTTCGACTCCGCCAAGATAAACTCCAGCAGGGATCTTTTAATTATTCATACCGGTGCTTCGATACAATATTACTCCTAAGGTCGTAATTTCACTCAGCAACCTTTGTTTGTTACTATTATGTACCCTGAGTGATTCGNNACCTAAGGAGAATCATATCGAAGGGTACAAAACAATTTAGATCAACCCAATCTCACGCAATCGCTGATTCAAAAACTCTCCAGATGTAATATCATCAAAAGCTTTTGGATGATTTTCATCGATGCATTCTTCTAAACAATTCAGTTTTTTTTCACTTCTTGGGTGTAAGAAAAACGGTATAGAATATCTTGCGGTTCCCCATTCCTCTTTTGGAGGATTCACCACTCTATGGATCGTTGAACGTAATTTATTRTTTGTGTGACGTTCTAACATATCACCCACATTAATGACCAGGTTTCCTTCTTCGGGTTTGGCTTCAATCCATTCGCCATCATTCCGTAACACTTGCAGTCCACCTGCAGAAGCCCCCATTAATAAGGTGATTAAATTAATATCTCCGTGAGCWCCWGCSCGAACWGCTCCTTTKGGYTCATCKATAATWGGAGGGTAGTGGATAGGTCGTAAAATACTGTTTCCGTTGGCAACCCAATTATCGTAGTAAAATTCATCAATACCTATATATAAAGCTAAGGCTCTAAGAACGTAAACGCCCGTTTTTTCAAGTAATCGATACGCTTCCATTCCTACTTCGTTATATGTAGGTTGTTCTTGAACGATTACATTCTCCGGATAAATTTCAATTAAATTAGCATCTGCAGAAGGCTCTTGTCCAAAATGCCAAAACTCTTTTAAATCGCCTTCTTTTTTTCCTTTGGCATGTTCTTTTCCAAAGGAAATATAACCACGTTGTCCACCCAATCCTTCAATTTCATATTTCTGTTTTACTTCTTCAGGTAATCCAAAAAAATCTTTTACTTCCTTGTAAAGACTGTCCATTAATTCTTCACTTAAAAAATGATTCTTAACAGAGGCAAATCCTATTTCAGAATAAGCAGTTCCTATTTCATTAACGAACTTCTGTTTCCTTACTGGATCTCCCGAAAGGAAATCAGCTAAATCAACACTTGGTATATTTGTCATTTGTTTAAATTTTAACAAAGCAAATATACCAAAATCATTAGAGAAAAGAATAAGAATATAAAGTACAAGTCATCTCCTCTAAATAAAATAAAAATGTAAGCTGAGTTTTAATAATTAAAGCATTACACTATTATATCATTCATTCAATAATATTATAAAAAATGAAAAGAAAATGCTTGTAAGCAACTGTTTTTTTCTACTTTTGAAGTGCTAAAACAAAGTAATGGAAACCAATACAGCAAGTAAAATCCAATTTGAGTTTAATAGAAATCAATTAGACGATAAAACCCTCTTAAAACTTTATAGATCAATGCTAAAGCCTCGTTTAATCGAGGAAAAAATGCTGATACTATTGCGACAAGGGAAAATATCCAAATGGTTTAGTGGTATTGGTCAGGAGGCAATTTCTGTTGGAGTTACTGCCGCTTTACATAAAGACGAGTACATTTTGCCTATGCACCGAAATTTGGGAGTTTTCACTGGAAGAAATATTCCGTTAGAACGACTTTTTTCTCAATGGCAGGGCAAGGCAAACGGATTTACAAAAGGGCGTGATCGTAGTTTTCACTTCGGAACACAAGAGTTTAATATTATTGGAATGATTTCACATTTAGGTCCTCAATTTGGACTTGCAGATGGAATCGCGCTTGCTAATAAACTAAAAGATAACAACCAAATTTGTGCCGTTTTCACAGGAGATGGAGGAACAAGTGAAGGTGATTTTCACGAAGCCCTAAATGTGGCTTCCGTTTGGAATCTCCCTGTTATGTTTTGTATWGAAAATAATGGTTACGGACTTTCAACACCYACTTCAGAACAATTTAATTGTGAAAATTTAAAAGATCGTGGTATTGGTTACGGAATGGAAGCGCATATAATTGAAGGTAATAATATTCTTGAAGTGTATACTCGAGTTAAAGAATTGGCGGAAGATATGCGAATTAATCCACGWCCSATTTTAATGGAATTTAAAACCTTTAGAGTGCGTGGTCACGAAGAGGCGAGTGGTACAAAATACGTTCCGAAGGAATTATTACAAATGTGGGACCTTAGAGATCCATTAGAAAATTATGCTGCTTATTTGCGAAATGAAGGCATTCTAACTGAAGATATTCAAGTTGCTTATAAACAAGATATTTTAAAGGAAATAAACGATGGTTTGGAGATTGCTTTTGYAGAATCTGAAATAAAATCTACTGTAAGCAATGAATTAAGTGACGTATTCCAACCATTTGAATATATAGAAGTTAAAGAAAATACTAAAAAAGAAAACATYCGATTAGTAGATGCTATTTCTGAAGGATTAAAACAATCGATGCAACGTCACGATAATTTAATTTTAATGGGTCAAGACATTGCTGAATACGGTGGAGTTTTTAAAATAACCGATGGCTTTTTAGAAGAATTTGGAAAAGAACGTGTTCGGAATACACCTATTTGTGAATCGGCAATCGTTTCAGCAGCAATGGGGCTTTCTATCTCTGGATATAAAGCAATGATGGAAATGCAGTTTTCGGACTTTGTAACTTCAGGTTTTAATCCGATTATTAATTTATTGGCAAAATCGTATTACCGTTGGAATGAAAATGCAGATGTAGTAATTAGAATGCCTTGTGGCGCTGGTGTTGGTGCGGGACCTTTTCATAGTCAGACCAACGAGGCTTGGTTTACCCATACTCCAGGTTTAAAAGTGGTCTATCCAGCTTTTCCATATGATGCAAAAGGATTGTTAGCAACAGCGATTGAAGATCCAAATCCGGTATTATTTTTCGAGCATAAAGCTTTGTATAGAAGCATACGACAAGAAGTTCCTACCGATTATTATACGCTTCCTATAGGAAAAGCTTCTCTTTTAAAAGAAGGAAACGATATTACTATAATTACCTATGGTGCGGGTGTTCATTGGGCTATGAATACTTTGGAAGAGCTTTCCAATATTTCAGCAGATTTGATTGATTTAAGAACCTTAGCTCCTTTAGATACYGAAGCTATTTTTASTTCCGCTAAAAAGACAGGAAAAGTTATTATCCTTCAAGAAGACGCTATGTTTGGAGGTATTGCTTCCGATATTTCAGCGATGGTAATGGAAGAATGCTTCGAGCAATTAGATGCTCCTGTAAAACGTGTGGCGAGTTTAGATACTCCCATTCCTTTTGCAGCAAATTTGGAAGCAMAMTACCTACCGAAGAAYMGATTTAAAGWAGMATTACAAGYATTAATTTCTTATTAATATCGTAGAATTACCTAATATACAACCCAATATCCTTGCTGTTAAATTAACMGTTRTTGGAGAGCGAAGTGTCCGAAGTGGACACCCTTGGATATTTACTGATAGYATTGATAAAATCAATAAAGAAGGTCTTTCAGGAGATATTGCAATCATCTTCAGTCATACAAAAAATAAAGTGATTGGTGTAGGATTGTATGATCCAGATTCTCCCATTCGGATTAAAATGGTGCATAGTGGAGGAGGAGCGAAGTTGGATAAAGAATTCTTTTTAAAAAAGATTAATCGTGCTTATGCCATCCGAATTCCATTACTAGAAACCAATACCAATAGTTACCGATTACTTTTTGGCGAAAACGATGGATTCCCAGGATTCATTGCCGATGTATATAATAAGGTATTGGTGATTAAAATTTATTCGGCGATTTGGTTTCCGTATTTACAAATGATTTTGGAGCAATTAATTGAAGTTAGTTCTTGTGAAACCGTCGTTTTACGATTGAGTAGATCGCTTCAGGATAAAGAAAAAACCTTTGGATTAACAGAAGGACAACTGCTTTACGGTGAATTAAAAAATGAAGTCATTCCTTTTGTAGAACACGGCGTCAATTTTTCAGCCAATGTTATTAAAGGACATAAAACAGGTTATTTTTTAGACCATCGCAACAACCGAAAATTAGTAGGAGAGCTTTCCAAAAGGAACACAGTACTAGACGTATTTTCGTATGCAGGAGGGTTTTCAGTTCACGCATTAGCCAATGGAGCAACGGAAGTTACCAGCGTCGATATAAGTAAACAGGCCTTGGCCTTGGCAATTGAAAACGGAAAATTAAATTCGTATTCAGGAAAACATATCACTGTTGCAGGAGATGCTTTTGAAGTATTGCGAGGATTCATTTCTGAAAGAAAAACTTTTGATGTTGTGGTGATTGATCCGCCATCCTTTGCAAAAAGTAAAAAAGAAATCGGAAAAGCAAAAAATAAATATAAAGAATTAGCTGAATTAGGAGTTCAATTAACTTCAAAAGGAGGGATGCTGGTTTTGGCTTCTTGTTCTTCGAGAGTAACGGCAGATGAATTCTTTCAAATTAATAAAGAAGTTTTAAATGATCAATCAAGACAATTTACGCTTCAAAATAAAACCCAACATGATTTAGATCATCCTATTGGATTTAAGGAAGGTGCTTATTTAAAAACTGGCTTTTATCGTTTTTTAAATTGATATCATTGCGAGGAGCAAACTCAGAATTATTTTGTTACAATAAACTTTAAGCGACGCGGCAATCTGTTTGTCAGTTTTCTTGCTTTTTAATCGGTACTCTTCCATACCCCGATACTTCTGAATTTCTTAAACAAATTACCCGTCTTTCGTCCTCCGTCTTCTGACCATTTTCCATATTCTTCAACAAATCAATTGATTAGTATTTGTTTTTTTCTTATTTTAGGTGAAGAAATATTCAGTTTGTAAGAATTCTCTTAACATCCTGAAATATTTTCAAAAGCTAACATAAATCATATTTTAAGATTTGCATATTGTTTAGCTTTATTCYTTCAAATAAAWGCAACARAAATTATGAAATKRAATCATAATTTTTTCAAMWWAATTAATAATAATATAGCGATTCTATTTTTTCGCTAGCCATTAAAAYCKAAKCNAAATGAAAATATACGATGACAAACACATTAAAAATGTAGCTTTCGTTGGAGCTCATAATAGTGGGAAAACCACTTTGGCTGAGACGATGCTTTTCGAGGCTGGACTCCTCAACAGACGTGGTACGGTAGAACARAAAAACACSGTATCCGATTTTCACGAAATAGAACAAGAAAGAGAGACTTCGGTCTTTGCCACGCCACTTCATACWGAGTGGCGYAACTATAAAATAAAYATTCTGGAYACTCCAGGRYTGGAYGATTTTATTGGTGAAATYATTTCYTCCATCCGWGTWGCAGATAGTATTGTAAATGTWRTTAACGGRCAATATGGWGTWGAAGTWGGGACTGAAATTATTTGGAATTAYATYGATAAATACCAAAAACCAACCATATTTGTAATTAACCAAATAGATCATCCTGCTTGTGATTTTGATGAAAGTTTAAAATCTATTCGGGAATTGGTAGGAAACAATGCAGTACAAATTCAATATCCATTAAAAATTGATGGAGAGCAATGCATATTGGATGTGCTTAAAATGAAAGTGTACCGATTTGGATCTAAAGGAGGGAAGCCAGAGAAATTAGAAATTGGAGGAAGTTTTAGAGAATTAGCAGATAAGCTCCATAATGAACTCGTAGAAAAAGCTGCTGAAAATGATGAAGAATTAATGGAACTTTTCTTTGAAAAAGGAACTCTAAATGAAGATGAATTAAGACAAGGAATCAAAGCAGGAATGCTAAATCACGAGCTGTTTCCTGTATTTTGTGTTTCCGCTTTAAATGATATGGGTGCAGGACGTTTGATGGGCTTTATTGATAATGTAGCACCTGCTGCTGCCGATTTAAAACCTGAACAAAGTGTAGAAGGAGATACTATTTTACGTAAAGCTGACGCGCCAACTTCATTATTTGTATTTAAAACTGTTTTACAGGAAAATTTAGGTCAGTTGACGTTCTTCAAAGTAAAATCTGGAGAGATAAACATCAATGATAAGTTAGAGAATTCTCGAAATGATAAAATTGAAATTATCAATCAATTATTCATTATGGACGGTAAAAATAGAAAAGCAGTTACCAAATTAACTGTTGGAGATATTGGTGCAACTTTAAAATTAAAATTCACTAACACCAACGATACGCTTCATACCATAGGAAATCCAATAACGATCAAACCTATTAATTATCCAGATTCTCGTATTAAAAAAGCAGTTTCAGCGGTAGATAAGAACGATGATGAAAAATTAAATGATGCGCTGAAAAAGATTCATTTACAAGATCCAACGGTAATTGTTGAGTATTCTAAAGAACAAAAACAAATGATTTTAGGTTGTCAAGGGGAACTGCATTTAGTTACCATTAACTGGGCACTGAAAAACATTTACGGAGTTGAAGCGCAGTTTGAACAACCTAAAATATCCTATAGAGAAACCATTCAACGTTCTACCTCTGCTAGTTACAAACATAAAAAACAATCGGGAGGATCAGGCCAATTTGCACAAGTACATATGAAAATTGAACCTTGGTTAGAAGGAATGGAAGATCCAGAAGGATTCAATATTAGAGGAAAAGAAGAAGTTGATTTACCTTGGGGTGGAAAACTAATTTTCTATAACTGTATTGTTGGTGGCGTGATCGATTTGCGTTATTTACCTTCAGTTATGAAAGGAATTTTAGAAGTGATGGAAGAAGGTCCACTAACTAAATCTTATGTTCGAGATATTCGAGTGATGGTTTATGATGGGAAAATGCACTCGGTAGATTCGAATGATATTTCATTTAAAATAGCAGGAGCACATGCTTTTAAAGAAGCCTTTTTAAATAGTAAACCAAAATTATTAGAACCAGTACAAGAGCTAATAGTTAAGGTGCCGGAAGAAATGGTTGGTAATGTAATGACCGATTTACAATCACGTAGATCCATTATTTTAAGCTTTGAAAGCAATGATAATTATCAAATTTTAAAATGTCATACGCCGTTGGCAGAGTTGTACGGTTTTTCAACCGATTTACGATCCTTAACACAAGGTAGAGCTACATTTAGCTCGAAGTTTTCATCTTTTGAACCAGTACCAGCCAATATTCAAAAAGGATTATTAGTAGAAGAATAAAATCAATAATAACTAAATAAAAAAATCAAATAATATGGAGTCTAAAATTTTATATTTAAGCGACTTAAAGTTCAATTTAGAAACTTGGAAACGAGAATTACGTTTTCATTTTAACGAGATGGATACCTTTCAGGAAAAACTGGAAGAGATTGCTGAAAGAGACTATCAGCATAAATCTATGAAAGAAATAGAAGTATTTCAGAATAGAATAATGTTAGAGCAAGCGGCAATTTCAAAATTAATGCATCGCTGTAAATCAAAAATGAAAAACGTAAATAAAGCAGATTATGCAGAAGATATCGATGGTCGTTTACAAACCGAACAAAGTACTTTGCGTGATGATATGCGTAATTATATAAAATTACATTATGACCTTAAAGAAGATATGATGAATTACTTCTTGGAATGGTTATAGGACCATTTTAGTAACTATTAATAGCTGTCTGAAAAGTAAATTTCATGTCCGTTTGAGCGCAGTCGAAAACTATAACTCGTTAAAATCAAGAACCTTTCGACTGCGCTCAAGGAGACAAATAATATAAATATTACTTTTCAGACAGCTTTATTTTTATATAAAACAGAATTAGTAAAGCTAAAAAGGAACTAATTGAAAAACCTAAAAATAATGGGAGTGCAGTGTCTGAAACATATTTGCCAATAAATATACTAATAGGAACTGCCATTAAGGTTGAAATTAATCCTGTGATTGCCGATGCAATTCCGGCAATATGACCTACAGGTTGCATAGCAATAGATCTTAAATTTCCGAATAAGAACCCCAAAGTAAAAAATTGTAATGCAAAGAATATTAATAAGATTTCGATAGGAGGATTTTCGATATTGTAAAATAGAATAACATAGACTACTGAAACTATAAAATAAAGGAATAAAGAAAAGGTTATTAGTTTTTCCATTCCGAATTTCATAACGATAATTCCGTTTAAAAAAATGGAAGCTCCCATAGCTATAGCAAGACCAGCAAAGATAAAAGGAAACTCTTCTTTTAGTAAATATTGTTCCTGAAACACTTGCTGGGAACTACTTAAATACACCATAAACGAGCCTGTAACAAAGCCAGATATAACTGTAAAAGCCAGCGTTCTTTTAAATTTTATTAACTCCTTATAACCGTCAATAAACAAGTGCTTTGAAAATTTAATACGTTTTTCAGGAATAAGTGTTTCGGGTTGGCGTTTCCAAAACCACAGAGAAATAAATAAGCTAAATCCGATTTGAGCATAAAAAATAGTCTGCCAACTGTAATGGTTTAAAATAAATTTCCCTAAAGCCGGAGCAATAATAGGGACAAGCAAAAAGATAACCACAACAAAAGACATTACTTTTGCCATACGATCTCCGTTAAATCGATCTCGAATAATGGCAATACTTATAGTTCTAGGAGCTGAAAGTCCGATACCTTGAAGGATTCTCCCAATAATCATAGTTTCTAAATTAGGAGCATAAATACAAACAAAGCTTGCCATAATAAATACTGCAAATCCCATATAGACTACAGGTTTTCTGCCAAGACTGTCAGAAATGGGTCCAAACAATAAAGGGCCAAAACCCAAGCCAAGAAAAATCATGGTAATTAACAACTGGTTTTCAGCTGCGCTATTAGTTCCAATAGAATATCCAATAATATCTAAAGCGGGAAGTAATGCATCAATCGCCAAAGCAACTACCGACATAAGAAAAGCCATTAAGGCTACGAATTCAAAACGGGAGATTTGGGTTTGCTGCATTGTGCAAAAATAAACTAATAAATTTTAGAATGGGGAAGATAACTAATATCTCTATTTGACAAAACAACAGCTATAAATTACGAGTGTGATATTATACTATATATAACTGTTATATCATAACTAAACTATTTTAATATCATATATTTAGTATATTTGTATTTTAA